>NZ_JAWPGQ010000001.1:0-7500 GCF_033343935.1 Mesomycoplasma ovipneumoniae
TGTTTCATTTTGACACACCTTTTTTAAATGTGCCTGAAATTAATATACTAATTTAAGCTAAATCTTTTTTCATTAAATTTATTAATTAACAAAAAAATCTACTATTCCCCTTCTATCTCAATAAATTTTTTGCTTTTATAACCACGAAAATCTACTCTTGCAATTTCATCATAATATTCAGTCCAATCATCAGAACCTCAAGAAAAGAGAGTGTGTTCTTCTAAAATTAATTCTTTTTCTTGTTGGCTATATAAATTAGTATTTTCTAGAAAGTCTGTAAAATACTCAAATTCATGGTCTGTTCCTTTTAGAAATTTATTCAAGGCATCTCGATATAAAATTAATTCTTGCATAGATGATCCAATGACATTTTTAGTTAAATTATTTTGCCTTGGTGATCTAGAAACATAGAACGCAGGATCCTTGCCATCACGCAGAAAAATATCTTGTTCAAGTTCAACTAATTTTTGTTTGAAATAATATTTTAAAATTTCATATTTACCTTGATAAATATTTTCATATAAATTCGAATGGCCAAATCAGTAATAAATTTTTTGACCGTCAACATTCAATAAAATAAAATTTTTCAATGCAATTGGCAAAATCCATGCTTCGCCAGCTGCATAGGCGGAGTAGTAAAATGGTTGGAATCAAAAAACTGGCTTTTTTGAGTCAAGTTGAGAAATTATTTCATCAAAAAGTCCATATTCTTGCCCGCCAAAATAAAAAATTTCGAAATTTTCAAGCTTTAGTTTTGCCCAACTTGGTAGAATAAGAAAATCAGGTGTATCGGGGTAAAAATCTAGATCTTCAACTCAATATTTAGGACCAAATAGAATTTGCAACAAATAGATTAATTCGATTTTATTTGTCCAATTATTCACATTATCATAATAATTTTTGCCATCTTCACCAAAAAGTTCGCTACAATACTTTCGATATTCTGGACCAAATTTATCAAATCAACTAAGAATAAATTTTTCACGATTTTCAATGTTTAAATTAAGCTTTTTAATCCCGTATTTTTCAAATTTTTTAAGCAAATTTTCATAAGTTTCAAAAGTGAATACGTTCTGAATTGGTTGAATTTGGGTTTTTTCACCAAAATTATAATTCTCTTTTAATAACAAATTATAGATTTTTTCTACATTTTGTCCTAAATATGGTTTATTTATATCTGCAAACTTTGAATCATATTCATATCTATTTGATAAAAAATCAAAGATTTTTTCGCGGTAATTTGCTAAATTTTTTGGCTTTGCATAAGGAACACTTTCCTGAATTTCCTTAATAATTAAAGCTTCAATTTCTCTTAATTTGCTTTTTGATTTAAGCATTTTTCAAAAAATAGCCGGATAAGAGATTGAAAATTCGCATTTTTCAATATCGGCAAAGTTTTCAAAGACAACAACAACTTTTTTAAAACCTTTACCGTCGTGAAAAGCATACCAAGGATAAAGTTCAGGGATAGAATCAACATTTTCTTTTCCATTTTTACGACAATATTCATCGTCGTCTCAGTTGCCAATTAAACACCTAATATCATCATAAAAATGGAAATCATTGATTTTTTTGGAAAAAAACGAACTTTTTGGGATATCTTCAAGTTTTAAATTATAAACATAATCTTCTTGTTTATAATTTAAACTAATAATTCTTTCAATTGGATTGGGATTGAAGGTTTCATAAAGGTAATCGTATAAAAAATTTGGAAATGGATAATTCTTATAAAAACAATTAGATGTTGAATCAACATCATCCCTAGTCATGTTACCAACTGAACAACGACTTTTAATATCAATTTCTATATATTTTAGTTTAATTAACTGTTTTTTTGCCTTAGTTACTAAATCTAATTGCATCTCCATATAAAAAATGCACCTTTTCCATATTTAACATTTTTTCTCTTGGTATAAAATCCTTCTTTTCGAATTTTCCCTTTATCATTCTTGCTCTCCTTACGTGATAACTGGGAAAAAGTATTTTTATGTATGATTTTTTATTTTTCTTATCATTTAGTTCAATATTAAACGCATTTTTAGGGTCAGTTCAATCAATAGCATCACTAGCTAGACCTTCTCCAACAACAAAGCGATCATTAGTAAAACCAATATCTTTATTTAAATTATAATTTGGGTTTCTTGGCCCTTTATTTCCTACTAGCAAATTTGCTGTATATTTTGTTTTTATAGCCAAATTTTCCATAACTGATCGATTATATGAATAAAAATCAATAGGTGAATTAAGTTTCTTATTCATAATTTTAAGGTCATCAACATTTTTATTATCTCTTACTGAACTAGGTAGCAAGTTATTAATAATAATTTTGGTTAATTCTGATTGGGCTAGCAAACTTCCAACCACTCAAAATAAGGCACATTTTTGCAAATAAATAAAATTTTTCTAACAAAATGTTTATTTTGAATAAGTAAAAATAAAAAAAGCTAAAAATTTAAAAAAAGAATTTAAAATTTTTAACTTCGAAGTTTTTCGCCATTGAAAAGATCAGCAAACATTTTTTTATCATCACGAGCTTTCTCACCATAATCACCGCGAAAATCTGTCTTTTTAATCTCTTCAAAATAGTAATTTTTTTCTCTACTATTTAAAGAAAAATCAAAATGCTCTTCTAAAATCAATTTCTTTTCTTGCTCGTTATAAAAACTTGATTTTTTTACAAAGTTTTGAAATGATAAGTAATCATCAGGAGTTTCTTGGCGATATCGTTTTATTGCATCGCGAAATAAAATTAGTTCTTCCGTTGAAGATTCAATTACATTTTTATGTAAATAATTTTTGTTTGGAAAATAAACAAAAAACTGTGGATCTTGATTATCGCGCAGAAAAATATCTTGTTCAAGTTTTACTAATTTTTGTTTAAAATAATATTTTAAAATTTGGTATTTACCTTGATAAATATCATCATATAAATTTGAATGGGCAAGTCAGTAATAAATTTTTTGCCTGTCGACATACAATAAAATAAAATTTTTTAAGGAAATTGGCGAAATTCACCCAGTCTCGGTACTATAAGCTGAACGATAATATGGTTTAAACCAAAAAACTGGTTTTTTTGAGTCAAATTGGGAAATTATTTCATCAAAAAGCCCATATTCTTGCCCACCAAAGTAAAAAATTTGGAAATTTTCTAGTTTAAGTTTAGCTCAACTTGGTAAAATAAAATAATCTGGATCATCAAGATACACATTCTCAGTGGGAAAAAAATATCTAGGACCAAATAAAATTTGCAACAAGTAGATAAATTCAATTTTATTTGTTCATTTATTCAAATTTTCATAATAAAATTGACCTTTTTTACCAAAAAGGTTGATGCAAAATTTTCGATATTCCGGACCGAATTTATCAAATCAACTAAGAATAAATTTATCCCGGTTTTCAATGTTTAAGTCAAGCTTTTTAATCCCGTATTTTTCAAATTTTTTAAGCAAATTTTCATAAGTTTCAAAAGTAAATACATTTTGAATTGGTTGAATTTGGGTTTTTTTGCCAAAATTATAATTCTCTTTTAATAATAAATTGTAGATATTTTCTACATTTTGCCCTAAATATGCTTTATTTATATCTACATATTCTGAGTTATATTCATATCTTTTTGATAAAAAATCAAAGATTTTTTCGTGATAATTTGATAAATTTTTTGGCTTTGCATAAGGAACACTTTCTTTGATTTCCTTAATTATTAAAGATTCAATTTCTTTTAATTTTTCTACTGATTTAAATATTTTTCTAAAAACGGTAGGATAAGAAATTGAAAATTCGCATTTTTCAGTGTCATTAAAGTTTTCAAAGGCAACAACAACCTTTTTCAAACCTTTAGTGTAGTACCAAGTATTTGAAAAATAAACTCGAGGAACAGGCTCGCCACTCTTATTTTTATTTTTTTGACAATATT
Source organism: Mesomycoplasma ovipneumoniae (assembly GCF_033343935.1). GTDB lineage: Bacteria > Bacillota_I > Bacilli_A > Mycoplasmatales > Metamycoplasmataceae > Mesomycoplasma > Mesomycoplasma ovipneumoniae_G. The sequence goes on from NZ_JAWPGQ010000001.1 coordinate 3,914, forward strand.
CTTGATCTTCATAAGTACGACTACCAATCAAGCATCTAATCTCATTATAAAAATGGAAATTTTCAAGATCCTTAGAAAAAAACACAGTTTTTGGAATATCCGCTAATTTTAGGTTATAGACACAGTCATCCTGCTTATAGTCAATACCGATAATTGTCTCAATCGGGTTAATTACCTCAGCGCAAAAATCCATAACATAAACTCACAAAAAATTAGGTATTCGAGCAAACCTATCTTCACACTCAGGATCATAATCTTGAATTATATTTTCAACTGAACAAGGACTTTTAATATTAATTTCTAAATATTTTAGTTTTTTTAATTGTTTTTTTGTCTTAGACATCAAATCTAATTGGTGTTCCATATAAAAAATGTACCTTTTCAACACTTAGCATTTCATCTCTATCTAGATGTTCGCGTTTAAATCTTACTCTTCTTACATGATAACCGGGGAAAAAGACTTTTATGTATGGCTTGTCTTCTGGTTCTTTATCCTTGTGAGTAGTTCTAAAGAAGTTGTCAGGGTCGGTTCAATCAATAGAATTATGAGCAAGTCCGCTTCCGGTAACAAAAGGACCTTTAGTAAAACCAGGATCCTTATTTAAATTATTATTTGGATCAATTGACCATCTATTTCCCACTATCAAATTTGCTGTATCTCTTGTTTTTTGAGCCAAAGTTCACATAACTGGCTCATTAAATGAATAAAAATCAATAGGGGATTTTAATTTTTCCTTCATATTTTTACGGTCATAATAATTATCATTAATTTTAGCTTTTACTGAACTAGGCAGGAAAGTATCAATAACAATTTGGGTTAATTTTGACTGCATTGTTAAATTTGAAACGGCTCAAAGTCAGGCAGCAGGTTCTGGGATTGCTTGTTCACTAATAACAAAATAAGATTTTAAGCCTTCAGTGTGAAAATTAAAAAATCAAGCTGGATGGATTCCAGTGTAGTTTCTTAATTTTCTCTTATCTTTTATAACAGAAAGATTTAAAGTCGTTGTACCTGCTATTGTTTTAATTCTAGACTTACTTTTTCCTTTTGTCAATTTATCTAAATCAACTTCAATTGAGTCAGTATCTCTTGAAACAATAGGACTATCATCATCCTTGTGGACAGGATGGGCAGGCCGATTATTATTCCATCATCTTCCAACATCACTAACAATATTCGGAAAAATGCCCGCAGCAATACCAATAACCGAACCAACGATAGCAGCTCCAACAGCATATCAAAATAATGCACCAAGACCAACAGCGGGAGCAGCAGCAACAGCTGCTGGAGCCACAGTTTTTTCAACCCGAGTTTTATTTTGAAGCTGTCTAAAGTCAAAAACATGCCCTTCAAATTTTAGTTTTGGCACACCTTCTTCAAAATAGAGTTCAGCTTTTTTGTTAGCTAATTCAAGTGAAGAACTATTTAAAATTACCTCACCTTCTTGATTAATTTGAATTTCAATATCATCTAGATTAGGAGAGTCTGAATTAGTACTTGTTTTGTTTAGGCGTGTTTGGTTATTTTTAATATTTGCATTAATAACAAGCGAATTTTGTTGGTTTTTGGTTGAAACAATTTGAACTAAATCATCAAAATTTACCGGTTTTTTTGAATTTGATAAATCTATATCACGAGTTTCAAGTTTAAAATCTGAATAGCTTTTTGTATTTTGAAAATGTCAAAGCGGACCAAAAACGCTTAGTGTAAGTGAAGTGAAAGCGACAATATTAGTAATAAACTTAAAAAACTTTAACTTTTTCTTCATGTTTTTTCCTTTTTTTATATACAATATTAATTCTTTATTTTTATAATTATACTATATATTAAAAATTTTTTAGGAAAAATACCTAAAAAATTGTTTTTTAAAAGAATAAGTTATTATGCTAATCAGTGGCTAAAAATAAACTGGACTAAAATTCAGGCATATTTTCCTGAGTTTGCCAGCTGATGGAAAAAATTCACTTTTTAGTGAATATAAATATGCAAAAATACCCGGTAAATCCACGTTTTTTGACGCTAAAATCTTAATTTTTATAGTTTTCAAATTAACATTTTGCAAAAAAAAAAAATGCTTGGTACGAGAATAAATTAGTATATTAATTTCAGGCACATTTAAAAAAGGTGTGTCAAAATGAAACAATACAAATTCACAATTCAAGACAAATTTAAATACATTAAAATTGCCGAATCTAAAGGGCTAAAAAACGCAATTTTGCAATTTGCAGAAGAATTTAGAGAAATTTACAAAAGCAAATCAAAAAGTAAAAAAGCGCATAAAGAATGAATGTTGCATATATATGCTAATAATTTGATAAGAAATTGGCAAAAAAAGTTTTATAATAATGATATGAAAAGTTTGATAAGTACTCGCGGGAAAATCAAATCACCGCGTAAACCAAAAAAGAAATATACAATTAACGATCTTTCCGAAAATGATCGTGGAATTTATCAAGAAGTAGTGGAGAGGGTTCTTAAAAGATCCGGAATTGACCCCGCAATTATTCTTGAGGAGCTCAAAAAATTAAAACAAGAACAAGAGAAAGATAAAGATAAAATTGAAAATTGCACTAGAATTTGTAGTGTTTTTAACATTAATCGCAGTTCGATTTATGAGAAAATAAGGGTGAAAAAACCACCAAAGAAAATGATTTATGATGAAGACTTACTTGAGTGAATTCGTGAAAATTTCAATTTAAATCGAAAGGTAAAAGGCCGCGACATCCTATATAATATTTACATAAATCAGGGAAATTATGTATCCACGTACGTGTTTCAAAAACACTACGAGTTTTTAGGATTAAAATCATTAGCTTATAAAAGGCAAGGAAAACCAGCACCAAAAGAGAAAAAGTTTACACGAATTTGGGCTGAAGATCTTATCAAAGGTGATTTTAGCTCAGAAAATTTTGGTGAAAAATGGTTTGCTGATATTAAATTTATCAAAATTAACAACGAATGATTTTACCTACACTCAATTATTGAAACAAAATCTAATTATGTACTCAATTTTTCGATTTCTAAAACAAGATTTTCAGAAGAAACTATAAACTTAGTAAAAGAAACAATCAAAAAGTATAATATTAAACCAAAATTTTTCCATTCAGATCATGGAGTGGAATATGCGAACTACAAATTTGCTAATTTTTTAAAGCAAAATGGTATCCAACAATCAATGTCACCAAAAGGAAATGCCCTTGCAAACCGGCCTATTGAATATTTTTATGCAGTTTTTCAACGAGAATTGCTTAATATTGAGGGCGAAAATTTTGAAAATGTGGCTATTACTTATCAAAAAATAAGTGAATTTATTGATTGGTATAACTATGAAAGGCCTCAAAGTTGCTTATCATATAAAACTCCAAGTTATTATATGAGGTAAATTATTTGTCCAAATTTTTTAAAATGAACATGCTAGAAAAAATTAACAAAAGTGGTGCAATCAAAATCATAGAAAAAAAACTAATTGTCTGAGATTTTTCTACCAATTTATGCTTGGTACGAGAAAAAATTATGTTATAATAACACTCACTAAGAATAAATTAATAAGTTTGATATTGAATTAAGGGTGAATTAATTATGTTTT
>NZ_JAWPGQ010000001.1:10000-122081 GCF_033343935.1 Mesomycoplasma ovipneumoniae
TTATAGTCAGTACAGCTAGGTGCCGCCATTCCACATTCAGTGCTCTACCCCCATTAATTATATTTCTACACGCTAGCCCTAAAGCTATTTCGAAGAGAACCAGCTATCTCCAAGTTCGATTGGAATTTCACCACTATCCGCAAGTCATCCGGGCACTTTTTAGCGTACTACGGTTCGAACCTCCACTTTGTTTTACCAAAGTTTCATTCTGCTCACGGATAGATCACCTGGTTTCGGGTCTATGTCAACAAACTAAACGCCCTATTCAGACTCGGTTTCCCTACGGCTGCGCTTTAATCCGCTTAACCTTGCTTGCTAACATAACTCGCCGGACCATACTGCAAGATGTACGCCATCACACATTAACGTGCTTTGACTACTTGTAAGTAAATGGTTTCAGAATCTATTTCACTCCCCTCTCGGGGTTCTTTTCACCTTTCCCTCACGGTACTAGTTCACTATCGGTGTCTGATTAGTATTTAGCCTTACCAGGTGGTCCTGGCAAATTCAGACAGGGTTTCACGTGCCCCGCCCTACTCAGGATACATTTATGAGATTATATAATTTTGCGTACAGGGATTTCACCTTCTTTGTCAAAGCATTCCAACTTTTTCTGCTATTATATAATTTTGTAACTCAATTAAAATGTCCTATAACCCCGTAAAAACGGTTTGGGCTCCTCCCATTTCGCTCGCCACTACTTTGGGAATCATTATTTATTTTCTTTTCCTGTTGTTACTAAGATGTTTCAATTCACAACGTATCTCGCTGCTTTAATTATGAATTCATTAAAGCGCAACCTAGGTTTGCTAGGTTGGGTTTCCCCATTCGGAAATCTCCGTATCATAGCTTATTTCCAGCTCCACGAAGCTTATCGCAGGTAATCACGTCCTTCATCGACTTTCAGACCCAAGGCATCCACCAAATACTCTTATTTATTTAAAAAGTTAAAACTATCTTCTGAGTATAGCCTATTTAGATAATATATCTTAAGGTATTTTAACAATTTTAGAGTTTTTATAACTAAAAGTTATAAAATTTTAAAAATAAACTCGGTTTAATTTTAAAAGACTTTGGAATATTATCTGATTTTTAGATCAGATATAAAATTGTTACTGTTCAGTTTTGAAAGAGCTAATTGTCTTTTTACAGACATTTTGAGAGTTTTAGAGCTCTCAAAACTAGGTACATAATCAATTTCAAATTGCTATTGTATTAAAAAATTCATTAAAAAAAGTTAAAAAAAGTTTACTTTACAAAAAAAATAATATTTACAAAACTAAACAAGGAGAAAATGAATTAATAGAACAAATTATTTCAAATTATTAAATTTTCTAATGTGTTAGTTTGATTTTAACCACATTTAGTAGTAGTAATTTTCCGTAGAAAGGAGGTGTTCCATCCCCACGTTCTCGTAGGGATACCTTGTTACGACTTCACCCCAGTCATCGGTCCTGCCTTAGGCAATGGTCTCCGAGGTTAACTCACCGACTTTGGGCATTACCAACTCCCATGGTGTGACGGGCGGTGTGTACAAAACCCGAGAACGTATTCACCGCAGTATAGCTGACCTGCGATTACTAGCGATTCCGACTTCATGAAGTCGAGTTGCAGACTTCAATCCGAACTGAGACTACTTTTTTGAGATTAGCTTGACATCACTGTTTCGCTGCTCTTTGTAGTAGCCATTGTAGCACGTGTGTTGCCCCACTCGTAAGAGGCATGATGATTTGACGTCATCCCCGCCTTCCTCCGGTTTGCACCGGCAGTATCTCTAGGGTTCTCAACTTAATGTTAGCAACTAAAGAAAAGGGTTGCGCTCGTTGCAGGACTTAACCTAACATCTCACGACACGAGCTGACGACAACCATGCACCATCTGTCATCTCGTTAGCCTCCGCTATATCTCTATAGTTTTGCGAGGATGTCAAGAGTGGGTAAGGTTCTACGCGTATCTTCAAATTAAACCACATGCTCCACCGCTTGTGCGGGTTCCCGTCAATTCCTTTAAGTTTCACTCTTGCGAGCATACTACTCAGGCGGATCATTTAACGCGTTAGCTGTGCTAGTGACTTTTGCCACCAACTAATGATCATCGTTTACGGCGTGGACTACCAGGGTATCTAATCCTGTTTGCTCCCCACGCTTTCGTCCATTAGTGTCAATATATGACCAGTTAGCTGCCTTCGCCTATTGGTGTTCTTCCTAATATCTACGCATTCCACCGCTCCACTAGGAATTCCGCTAACCTCTTCATAATTCTATTTTGTCAGTATCTAAAGCGAACTAAAGTTGAGCTTTAGCATTTAACCTTAAACTTAACAAAAAACCTGCGGACGCTTTACGCCCAATAATTCCGGATAACGCTTGCGACCTATGTATTACCGCGGCTGCTGGCACATAGTTTGCCGTCACTTTCTAATAAGGTACCGTCAAGACTAAATCATTTCCTATCTAGTTTTTTCTTCCCTTACAACAGCAGTTTACATCCCTAAAGACTTCATCCTGCACTCTGTGTCGCTCCATCAAGCTTTCGCTCATTGTGGAATATTCCTTACTGCTGCCTCCCGTAGGAGTCTGGGCCGTATCTCAATCCCAGTGTGGCGGTACAGCCTCTTGGCCCCGCTAAACATCATCGTCTTGGTAGGCCTTTACCCTACCAACTAACTAATGTTGCGCACCCCCATTTTTTGGTGGAGCTTTAAAGGCTCCTTTTAATAAAAAAACATGCATTTTTTTATTTTATCCGGTATTAGCTGCTGTTTCCAATAGTTATCCCGGTCCAAAAGGTAGGTTAGGTACGTGTTACTCACCCATTTGCTACTAAATATGTTAGCAAGCTAACATATTCCGTTCAACATGCATGTATTAAGCACACAGATAGCGTTTATCCTGAGCTAGGATCAAACTCTCATGATTGCGTTCAATTTGAAATTGGTTTTGAAATTATATACCTAGTTTTGAAAGATCTAAAAATTTTTTTTGCCGTTTTAACAGCGTAACTCTAATTATATCACAAAAAAAATTTTTTACAAATAATTTTTTTTTTTTTTTTTGCGTTTTTTTTTTTTTTTTACGCTGTCTGTTTCTTCATTTGAAACAAAGCTTAGTTATTATAACCCGGCAAAATAAAAAAACCAAGAAAAAAATAAAAAAATTTTTTTTCTTGTTTAATTTATATTATATATAGCCATTTTTGCTAATTTTTTTTATAAATTTTGTAAAATTTTAGGAGATTTTTTGCTTTGCAACAGCCAAGGATAATCTCAAAAATGACCCATGAATTTGAAAAAAAATATTTTTTTAAAATTTTTAAGCAAATAAAAATATTTTTTTTCAAATTTACAAATTTTTACATATTTATTTTGGAAAAATTTGCTTGTTTTTATTTTTTTGTTGGTTTTACAAAAAAACTTATAATTTATTATATTAGTGTTTTTTAGGGGAGAAATATGCCGATTTGAAAAATTATTTTATTAATAACCGGGATTTTTGCACTTTTGGTTGCGCTAGTCTCCTTTGTTTGAACATGAGTCAAAAAAAATAAATTAATTAAAAAATATAATTTTGAACACCAAAGTCAAAATTATGACCAGTGAATAGATCTAAAATCACAAGTTACTGAATTAGAAAGCGATATCTGGCTCGTTGAAAGTCTTGAGTTTGTTATTAATAAAATAAGGGAAACAAATTCAAAAACAAATTTATTTGTTGAAAAAGACGGAATTGTGGCTTGTCTTAGTCAGAAAAATATCCAAAATTCAACAAACACAGTTTTTGAATCTCACCTTGATCAAAACAGTTTGACAAAAAATCTTGAAAAATTGCAAATAAACAACCTAAATTACACAAGCCATTGTGAAGCTTTTTTTGATTTTATTTTAATTTCGGCAGAAATTAACCCTAAAAATTTTCAAGAATTTTTAGAAAAGGTTAAAATTGGTGGACACTTAATCTGAAAATATAAAAAAAAGCAGCGAAGGGCAATTTTAAAAATGTTAAAATTGCATAAAATTCACTTCGATGAATTTTTTTATTATGATTTTTTGATAATTCAAAAAAAATAAATTAAAATTTTACTAAAAATTATTTAAAAAGGAAAAAAATGAAAAAAATAATGAATGATGAAGTTCTTTTAACCCAACAAAAACTTGATGAAATAAAAAAAGAACTTGAACATTTAATAAATGTTGAGCGTGTTAATGTAATTCAAGAAATCAAAGACGCTCGTTCTCAAGGCGATCTTTCTGAAAATGCCGAATATGATGTAGCCCGTGAAAAACAAGGGATAATTGAATCAAAAATACGTGAATTTGAAGCTATTATTGCTAAAGCAAAAATAATTGAAACTCGTTCAGGATCAAAACGAGTTTCAATTGGTTCAAAAGTTACCCTTAAAAATTTGGAAAGTGGTTTAGTTCAAACTTTTCAAATCGTTTCTTCAATTGACGCTGATCCTTTTGCGAATAAAATTTCCAATTTTTCACCGATTGCACAAGTTCTTTTAGGTCAACACGAAGGCGATGAAGTTGAAGTTGATGTAAATGAAAAATATTCGGTTAAAATTTTGGAAGTAACTAACGAATAAAATGCATTTTTCAATAAAAAAATTTTTTCCTGATTCGCCAGAAATGTGGAAAAAATTTGCTAAAATTACCATTCCAGTAATTTTAGCAACGCTTTTTATTTCGATAAATAATTTTATTGATAATTTCATGGTTTCCCAAATCAGTGGCGGTATTACAGCTGTTGGGATGGCCAATTTTTGAACAGGAATTGTTTTTTCTTTTATAATTTCAATTAACACAATCGGGTCAATTATTTTTGCCCAATACTGAGGAAAAAAAGAATTTAAACTCGCCCAACAAGTAAATAATATTAGATATATTCTGTCTTTTATAGTTATTTTGTTCTTCGCTGTTCTCTCGTGAGCTTTTCCTGAAAGTTTGCTCAGAGTTGTTCAGTGAAGAAGGGGTTCGTCAGGTTTAGACCAGAGTATTTTTGACCAGGCAAAAAGTTACCTATTTATAATAAGTTTTTCTTGAATCTTGTTTGCCTACATTGTCACTTCCTCAGGAATTCTGCGCGAAATTGGTGTGATGAAAGTTTCTGTTCTTTTTAACACTTTGACCTTAGTAACGAATATTGGGCTTAATTTTTTACTAATTCCACTAATGGGAGTCTCTGGTTCGGCGCTTGCAACTGTAATTTCAAGACTAATAACCTCTTTTTTAATGTATCTTTATCAACTTTTTTATAGAAAAGAAATTAGTCTCTCAGTTTTAAAAATGTTTCAAATTGAGAGACAAATTTGAAAGCAGTTTTTTGCACGTTTTGTCGGAATGTCGCTTGTAACTATTGCCTCTTTAATTATTTCAATCCGTTCTGTGCTTTGATCTCAAAGTTTGCCGCCAGGTTCGATCGGAATTGACGATGGTAGTGGCTTTTATAAATTTTGAGGTATTGGATTTTTAACCATTTCAGGAATAATTCTCACAATCGCTAACATTTTTTTTACAACTTTTGCCTCAATTCAGACAAGTGTTTCAATTGTTGTTGGTCAAAATTTAGGTCAAAATAAAATTGAACTAGCCAAAAAAAACGCTGCAATGTTAAAAGGTTTTTTATTTGTTGTTTCAGTTGTTATGTCAGTTGTTGCCTTTATTATCGTTTTTGCTATCACAAAAACTGACTTGATCACAACGGGAATTAAAGAACAAGTTCAAAAAGGATTGTCTGATTATTTTAACGAAAATAATTTGCCAGTTGACCAAAGTATTATTGACGCCCAAAAAAATTTAGCTGTTGATTTTTATCTAAATCAGATTTTTATAATCTGTATAGTTATAATTTTAATTAATCCAATTTGGGTTCAAATTAATGCCTCTTTAACGATAATTAAGGCCGGCGGACGCGCTAATTTTGCCAGTTGGTGAGATTTTTTTACCGGTTTAGGGCAACTTGTTTGACAAATTCTTATAGTTTTAGTTTTTATCCCTCTGATTTCTGAAGTTCATTTAAAACTTTTTATTTCACTGACAGTTTTTTATCTTTCAGATATTTTAAAGTGAATTATTTTTGAACTAATTTATCTAAAAAGCAATTGGGCGATTAATTTGACGCTTGAAAATTCAGCCTTAAAAGAATCTATCTAAAATGTTGTTGTTTATATTTTTTTTGCTATAATTTATTAAGTTAAACTCATTTTATAAGGGGAAAATTTTGGCAAAAGGAGAAATTTCATGGGTAAGTTGACGAATATGAAAATCTCTTTTGTGGCGATTTTCATATCAATTTCGGTAATTATGTTAATAATCGGAGTCAGATTGGCTCCTTTTGCTCTTTTGCCTAATTTTCGCTTTTCAATTATTGGGCTGCCCATTAAAATAACAGGCTTTATTTTTGGACCAATAGTTGGTTTTTTAACTGGTTTTTTATCAGATTTAATTACTTTTTTGTTCATTCCTGGCGTTTATTCTTGATATTATACTCTCAGCCTTTCGCTTACTGGGTTTATTCCTGGCATTTTCTTTTGATTTTTTGTTGTTCAAGGGAAAAAATGATTTCAAAAAGATAAAATTTTAGAACGCCTAGGAGATAAAATTTTTACCCAAAAGCGAGAAATTTTTAACTACACTTATCATGCAATTAGCCATAACTCAAAAGATGCAAACTTAGAGCGAAAAATGCGGCAAAATTTGCTTAGATTACAAAAAAAAGTCGCTAAAGTCCAAGCTTGAACTGAAGAAAAAGCTTTACTGAATTTTTATTGAGTATCCAGTTTTTTTGTGCTGGCTTTAATAGCTGCGGCAGTTATTTCGACGGTTATGTTTAATTCTTCTATTGATTTTAGCAAAGCGCGCTTTATTTCTAGCAAAACTTCGTTTTTAATTTTGATTCTTTTTGGTACTTTTTCAATGATAATCTTTTTACTTGTTGCACGTTTTATTAACTTTTTCCGTAAAAATGAGCGATATTTGACTCTTGTTCCAATCGTTGCATTTTCTGCCTTGCATGAGCCAATTGCAAGCGTTCTTGCCGCAAAAGGTGATGTAGAATCTGGTGCACTTAATAATTTTGAAACCGCTTTTTTGACGCATATAATTATTTCTCCTGCCAAAATTTGGATTAATGCCTCTGTTATTTATTTCACTGCAAGAGCTGTTTTACCGCTAGTTTATAAAAAATTCTCTTACTCTCTTACTTAAATTATGGAAAATATTATTAATTTTAATAACGAGAAAAAGCAAAAACTTGTTTTTCATAATATAAAAAATAAGTATTGAAATTATTTTAGTCTTGAATTAGATGCAAAACAGTGCGGATTTATTTATTCTTCTGATCCAAATTTTTTTAATGAATTCAAAACAATTCTTCAAAAAGAAAATTCTTATAATGGATTTATTCTTGAAAACGACAGACCTTATGATTACAGCAAAAACAGTTGTTTTTCAGATTTTTTATCAAAAGAAATGTATGAAAGAATTAAAAAAAAGCTCGTGATTCAGGTTCTTTTGTCCCATTGAAACACAAAACCGTTTGAAATTGAAACTAATACAACAAGAAAATACATGTTATATCTAACAATGCCCGAAATTGATCGATTTCTAACAAACATGGATAATCAAATAACTAATTTATTGGAAAAAAGTGCTTTTTTTTCCTTTAATTTTACCGAAATGGTCAATAAAATTAAGAGCGATTATAAAAAATTAAACGAAAATTTTTATAATCTATACATAAAAACAGAGTTAAATCCAAAAGTTGAGCAAGAAAATTTAAATCAAGAATTAAAACTTAGCAATCCTTTTTTTGACTCAAAATTTGACAACTTTAAAAGCAATGAAACAACCCAAAATGCATTAAAAATTATTAAAAACGATATAAAAAACATTATCAGCCAGCATAATTCGCTAACAAATTCGGCCGATGCCGACCTTTATAAAATAAAAATTTTTACCACTGGATATACTTGCTTTTTGAATTTGATAAAACAAAGCGGAAATTTCAGGTGGTTGTCAACTGAGCAAATATTTCAAATTTACTACGAATTTGAAGTTTGGATGTCTAAATTGTTAAATCAAAAAAGCCTTGATAATATCCCAAGTATTCAAAACTTTTTTGATAAAACTTTTGCTGATGATTTTTGACTTTTTTGAAAAAAAAATCGTCAGCAAAAAATGCTTGAAGAAAAAAATAAAAAGGCACAAAAACACTTTAGAACAAAGAAAATTAACTCTTTTCGCAAAGAAAATCCCTATTATCAAAATCTTAAAGTAAACAGCAAAACTTTGCTACGAGCTAATGTTTTGTGACAACATGAAGTAATTAGAATGAAAAAAAGCCTTAAAAAGAAGAATTTTCGTAACTCTTTTTTTGCAAAAAGACTTTGAGTTGCTTCTATCGAAAACAAGTTAAGAAGACTGAAAAATAAAATTTCAAAAAGTGAATATTGAACTCATTTTGCTTTTTTAAGAGACACCTTGATGGATTTAAAAAATTTTTTTTACTATTATAATTTAAGTAGAATTGATACTTTTTTGAGAAAAAATCAATTCTTGATTTTTTGTTTTGAAAACAAAATTAATTTTGACATTCTTTACCAATTTTACGGTGAACTCCCCGAAAATATTTTGTTTTTTTTAGAACTAAAAAAAACAAAAATGGGCAATTATTCTCGCTTTTTGTTTGACGAAAATTCTTTTTACTTAGGCACTACTTACAAACAAAAACTTTTTCAGCATTTTTTTAATGATGGCGAGAATACAGTCCAACTTTTTATTTGTGCAAAGCGGTCAATCAAACCTATTCGTGATTTTAGCATTGTTTTTATTGAAAATGGTACTTTAATTGAATATATTCAAGAGGTAGATTTGCCTTTGACTCCAAAAACCTCGTTTGCTAAGTTTTTTTACCAAAATAGTAGTTTTGATCGAACTAATTTGTATTTGCTTGAAACACAACTTTACAAGCAAATACAAAACGAAGTTTTTCGAAAAAACCCCTCTGGAATCAACAATAATTTTGAATATTATGCTGATTTTTGAAATCCTATAAAAAATATAAAAGTAACTAACGAATTTTCAAGCCAAAACACACTTTTGGACGAAGATATTCTTGTCATAAATTTATAAGCGGTGAATCATGGAAAATAAATACAATCATAAAACAGTTGAAAAAAATAGAAACCAAAAATGACTTGATAAGCGTTTTTTTTATGCTAGCACAAATCCAAAAAAACCTTTTTCCATCATAAGTCCGCCCCCAAATGTTACAGGACACTTGCATCTAGGTCATGCTTGAAATATTTTTATTCAAGATTCCTTGATTAGATTTCATAAACTTCAAGGCTTTGACGTTCTTTTATTGCCTTGTGTTGATCATGCTGGAATTGCTACTCAAGCAAAAGTTGAAGCTTTTTTAGCAGAAAAAAACATTTCTAAATTTGACTTAGGGCGTCAAAAATTCATTGAAAAATGCTATGAGTGAAAAGATCAGCAATACATAAAAATTAAAGAACAGTGAAATAAATTAGGAATTGCCTTTGATTATTCCAAAGAAAGATTTACACTTGACAGTGAGGCTCAGTTTGCTGTTTCAAATTTTTTTATCAAATTATGAGAAAAAAATTTGATTTATCGCGGAAAAAGAGCGATAAATTGGGATGTAAAGCTACAAACCGCACTTTCAAATATTGAAGTTATTAATAAACCTGTAAATCAAAAAATGTACTATTTAAAGTACTTTTTGAAAGACTCAACCGAATTTTTGACCGTGGCAACAACAAGAATTGAAACTATTTCGTCCGATGTTGTCCTGGCTGTAAATCCAAAAGATAAAAGATATTCAAGCTTTATTGGCAAAGAAGTTATTCATCCCTTAACTAAAAAAATAATAAAAATAATTGGTGATTCAAATGTCAGTCAAGATTTTGGCTCAGGGGTTATGAAAGTTTCGGCTCATTCAATTTTGGACTTTGAAATTTTAGAAAAAAACGGTCTTTCTGCTGAAGATTGCATCGATGACTATGGCAATTTAAACAAAAATACCCTTGAATTTGAAGGTAAAAATCGATTTGATGCCAGAGATTTAATTGCAAAAAAACTTGAAAACGAAGACCTTTTAATCAAGGTCGAAGACGTTGTTTCAAATGTCGGCTTTTCACAAAGAAGTGGCGAAATTGTCGAAATTCTTAAAAAACCACAGTGATTTGTGAAAATGGATGAATTAGCTCAGTCTTTAATTTCGCACCTAAATTCAAAAGATAAGATTCTATTTTACCCGCGCGGATTTGAGAAAAATTTAAGAAAATGATTCGATAAAATCCACGACTGAACTATTTCACGCCAACTTTGATGAGGTCACAGAATCCCTGTTTGGTATAAAAATGACGAATTTAAGGTGCAAATAGCATCACCTGGTCAAGGATGGACTCAAGATCCTGATGTTCTTGATACTTGATTTTCTTCAGGAATTAGTGCTTTTTCTTTTTTAGGATGGCCTAATAATTCTGAGTTAATTAAGTCCTATTTTCCGACAAGTTTGCTAGTTACTGGCTGAGATATATTGTTTTTCTGAGTTGCACGAATGTATTTTTCCTCTCTTTTTGTTATGGATAAAAAGCCGTTTGAAAAAGTTCTGCTTCACGGTCTTATTCGCGATGAAGAAGGGCGAAAAATGTCAAAATCACTCGGAAACGGGATTGATCCTATGGAAATAATTGAAAAATACGGGTCAGATTCTTTAAGACAAATGCTTCTTTTTAACTCAAGTCCGGGAAAAGATATAAGATTTAGTCTTGAAAAATTAAATTCAGCTTGAAATTTAAGCAATAAACTTTGAAATATTGCCAAATATATTAAAAGTTTAGATAATACTCATAGAAAACCAGATTTTATCGACTTTTGAATGGAAGGTAAAATTTATGATTTTAAAAAACAAATTGTAAAAAATATTAAAAAATACAATTTCAGCGTTATTGGAACCGAAATTAATAATTTTATCTTCGGGGATTTTTCTTCTCGTTATATAGAATTGATCAAAACTAGACAAAACGGTTTTTATGCTAGAAAATTATTAAAAAGTGTTTTGATAATTTTGCACCCTTTTATGCCTTTTTTGACAGATTTTTTGATGGAAGAAATTTTTAATGAGGAAATTTTGGAACAAAAAATGCCTAGAGTTAGGCAATTTAGTGACAATCAAAAGGTCGAAAATATCCTTGAAATTATAGATAGTTTAAGATCTTATCGCGAAAATTTACAGATTTCAAAGAAAATTATGTTGGAATTTTGTGTTCTTGATGCCGAGTTCCAAAAAGAAGAAATTGAGATTATTAGTAAGTTTGTTTTTGGAAAATGAGTGCCAAACAATGAGTTTATTATTAAAACCAAAAACTTTAAAATTTCGCTTAAAATTCCTGACGAAGTAAAAAAAGCGCAAGAAGAAAACTATATAAAAGAAATTGAGTTCTTAAAAAGCGAAATTTTAAGGGCAGAAACTTTACTTTCAAATCAAAAATTTGTTGAAAAAGCACCTAAAGAAAAAGTTAAACTAGAATGCGAAAAACTTAAGAAATTTAAGGAAAAATTAGAATTTTACGAAAAAAAATAAATTATTTTTTTCGATTATACTGAGTTACCCAGTTTGGAGGCAAAAGTTCACTTTTTAGTGAATATAAATATGAAAAAATACCCGAATTTACGGGTTTTTTGATGCTAAAATCTTAATTTTTATAATTTTGAATTTAATCTTTTGCAAACAAAAAAAAAAAAAAATGCTTTGTCAAAAATAAAGTTATGTTATAATAAACCTCACTAAGAATGAATTAATAAATTTTGATATTGAATTAGGGAGGATAAGAAATGTTTTTGCCATAAAAAAATCAGAAAATGCGAATTTTCCGTTATATTTTTAAATATGATGGAATGCCTTAAATTTACCCGTTTAGAAATCTTCAAATTTAGGGCTTTTAATTATTGTTCTTTCAAAACTTAATATATTTTTTTAGGCTCAATGTAAATAAAAATGAGTTTTCTATTTGCATTGAGTTTAAATAGTAGTTGTTTTTTTATGGTTTTTGTTGTTTTATCCATAAATTGATTTTTGTCAGTGTTTTAAAATAGGTAATTAATTCTTGCCAAAAAAGTTAAAAAGGCGCCCAAAATAATAAACCAGACGCTTTTTTAAGATTATCTCATCAAAGTGGGAAAATCGAGATTTTACGAAAAAATAAACTATTTTTTTTCGATTATTATAGAAAAATTTTTGTCAAAGTTAATTGTTTTGCCTTCAAAAGGTACAACAAAAGTTTGGGTAAAAAATCTAACAAACGGATAGTCTGATAATTGGTCTTTTGGATCTTCGGTTTTAGAAAAAAATGCTTCGGGATTAGCGTTTTTTTCATATTTATCAGATTTATATTCCAAATTAATTACTGAAATATTTGAATCTAGGGAATTTTTCTGCGTTATTTCGCGTTTTAGGTTGTTTTGTTTTTCATCTAATGTGAAAGTGATTTCATTTTTTTCAAAATCGATGTTTTTTAAAAAAAGCTTGTAATTAGGGAATGTTTGCGAATCAAGAAAGCCAAATAAATTTTTTTCTGTACTTTGGGGAGAGTTGGGATCTTTGTGTTTATAAGCAAAAGAATTAAGCATTTGATTAACATTTATTTGCAAATAATTTTTGTTATCATTTGAAATTAGATCTTTTTTCAGCAATTTTAACTCAACAGATGAATACGGAGTTAAGGTTCGAGGGAATTTTGTTGAATTTTCAGGTATACTAATTTTTCGGCCGTTTTGTTCAAATTCTGTAAAACCAACCGAAGTTGGAATTACATAAATAAATCAAAAATCCTTTGAATTTTCGGCTACAGTTGGGACATAAATTGAGTCAGGACCTTGATTTAATTTGCGCTTAACGTCTTGAAGTTGCTTAGAATTATAGTAGCGATTTATTAAATTTAAGTATGTTATTTCCGAATTTGGGCTAAATCTTGATGTATATTCGGGATTTATTTTTTGTGAATTTGAAATTTTTGGAGCGTCCTTTAGATTAAGTAGGTAAAATTGTGAATCTTTTTGCTCGTATATTTGTTGCTGTTTTTCGGTAGGAATTTCAATTAAACTCTCTGAATTAATGAATTTTTTTAAACTTATAGCATTTTGAATGCCGAGACCTGTTGGATTTAAAATCGGATCTTCAGTTTTACCACCATTCCCACATGAAGCTATGATAAAAACGGTTTGTGGTATTCAAAAACTGCTAAATAGAAAATGCCGAAAAATTTTTTTTACTTTTTTGTTAAAATTCACAGTTAAATTTAAATAAATCCTTCTAAAATTAATACATTTTTACGAGTCAAAAAAATTAGCTTTAAAGATTTTTAGGCGTTCAGGTCCTTCGGAATTAATGAATTTATTTGCCAAAGTTAAATAGGACTCGTAGCTAAAAATTAGTTCTCTTTTATTTTTAAAGGTAAAATTTCATAAGAAAAATAGGACTTTGTTAGCAAAAAGATCGGGATTTTGCAATATATTTTGATCTATTTCAAAAGAAAGTTGTAAAGCATAGTCCTGATTTTTATTAGCGAGTTGGTTCTCTAAAACCCTTAAAAAATCATCTCAATTCAAACCAGTGTCACAAATTTGTTTTTCTGGCAAAATGTTTACTTGTTTTTTGTTAGGTAAATGTTTAAAATCTCAATTTTCTAGTAAGTCAATTGGAAAGTCAAATTCTTGATTTTCAACATCGACAACAGTAGTTGCAATAATTGTAAGGTTTGCCGGAATATAAATTTTTTGGTCATCATTTGAAAAAACATATGAAGAAACTTCTGGGAGCGAAATTGAAAAAAAGCTGTTAGCTTTTTCATCACGATAAAAAAGCGGTTTTAGTTGTGAAGCTAAATCAATTGCAGCTTTTTTATCCATGTTTTCAAGAATTAAGAAATATTTTTTATCTGGATTTCAAAAAGAGGTTCTCAAAATCCGTGAAAATGGACCAGGAATAAAATTGGGCTGATTTTTTTCATCAACACTAAAATCACTATAACCAACAAAGTCTTGGATAGTGTAACTATCAGAAAAAGTAGCTATTTCATAGTTATTTTTGTCCAAACCGTGTTCAAAAATATTGTTTTTAATTTCATCATAAATCTGATTTTGAGATGAAGAAATTAAAAATATATTCTTACCGGACATAATTTTTGTTTGTTTTTGACTTATTGTAATTTCGTCTTTAATTTTTCTTTTCTCTAATAAGTTAAAGAAATTTTGCTTAAATTTGGGTTGATTTAGTAAATTTTTAATTGAAAAATCAATTAATTTATATACGTTGTTAATAAAATAATTATAATAATGCTCTCTGGATTTTAAAAATGTAGAAGCTGGGAGTTTTACATCATTAATTTGGGTTTGCGATTCTGTCGGTAAATAGCAAATTTTTTCTAAATCTACGGAGTCTTTTTCTAGCTGTTCTGTTTTTTCTTCTTCTGTTTTGATTTCTTCAGTTTTAGTTGACTTTGAATCTAATGGTTTTGAATTGATAGCTTGTGAATTTTCACAAGGACAGGAAAGAATTTCAGATGAATGTAAAATGCCATGCAAGGATTTTTTTGTTTTGTTTGAATATTCTTCGGGTGAATTTTCCAGATTTTTTCCGGTGTTTTCAGGCCAATAGGTTATTTGAGAATCTAAAATTACGCCTAAATTTATAGGATAATTTTGATTTTCTGATAAATTTTTAGGGTTATTTTCGCAGCAACTTTGGCTGTCAAATGTAGGTGTATAAAATTGAGAAAATTCGCTTAAATTACGCTTTTTTTCAACGGGTTTAATTATCTCTTCGGTGTTTTTAACTTCAGGCTTGTTTAATTCAGTTATTGTTTCTGGTTGTTCAGTTTGATCTAAAAATTCGTTTTGGGATGTTAAGTCGTCCTGAGCGTCTACTTTTTCGGTCTGAGTTTCGTTTGTAGCTTCATTTTTAGCTTCATTTTTAGCTAAAACCGGAGTTATTTCTTGTGATTTATTTTTCAGAACGCTTATGATATAGTCATAGTTTGCTTGAGAATTTGAGGTTAAATAATTAGATCATTTTTCTGGATCTAGCCTTATGGCACTTGCTTTTTCAAAATTATATGACTCTAATTGAGTGTTGCATTTGCTTATTAGTTCGTCAATTCTTGAATATCAGTAGTCAAAAAGTTTTATTTTAAAAAATTTTGTGCTGTATTGCTGACTTTTTTCGCGAAAAGACAAAACTTCAAAAAAAATACCAGAAATTAGAATATAAAAAATATGGTCTTTTTGTGTTAAATTATAACGCTGAAGTTTTTCGTCAAACTCTGGGCAAGAAGGATCTCCGAAATTAAAATTATTAAAAATTTCATCAACTGAAACTGGTTCGTTTTTCTTCTCTTTGAGCAATTCTAGCGTCATTTTAAACAAGTGGCGATATTCTTCATTAATAAAAGTAACCAAATTAAACAAAATAATGCTTATATATTCGCGCACTTTTATTGTTCCGTTGTTTATTAATTTAGCTAAAATATTAAGTTTTTGCTGTCCATTAACTAAAATATTTGTTTTTGCAATCCCGAGTTGAGAGGCTAATCTTATGTGTTCGCTCAAATCTCCAACTGGTTTTCAGTTTTTATTTTTGTAAATTTTTAGTCATTTACTTTTGAAATTTGGGTTTATTTCTTCTTTATTTAAATAAAGTGTTTTAATTAATATTTCTAAACTTTCCGCTTTTCGAAGGTGGGTATTTGAAATTAGTGTCCAAATACAAGGTGAAATTTTGTTATTCATTTAGTATCTCCGTAGATTTTTAAACTTTTTAAACATTTAATACTATTTTAGCGAATTTTTGCAAACCTTTATTTGTATTATTAGATCCATTTTTTCCTACGCATTCAGGGTTGAACTTTTTCACGATAAGTCTTGGATTTTTGGAAATAATGAACCCCAAGTGCTTGCATAATTTCTCAAATACCACCAATAATTCAATAAATTTGAAGTGAAGCTTGAAAAATTACTCCAAAAAACACGAAAATTATCGACATGATTCTTTGTGTTTTTACTTGTTTTTTATATGTCTCATTTTCCTGAGCGTTTATTATTCTTTTTGTTTTATTTTTATTTAAAAGTTTCGGAATTATCTGCTGCAATCCTTGAACTAAAACCGTAATAATTATTATCGGAAGATAAATTCATTGTCCGTCAAAAAGTTTTTGATAAGAAGTTGCTGCTAATTCAAGACCTAAAAAATAAGTAACTTTGAAGCTAGGAATTCCCTGGAGTGCTCGTCAAACAGCTATAAAAATAGGCATAGTTACTAAAATTTGGGAAAAAGGCGCAAATGGTGAAAAATTATTTTTCTTATAAAGATCGGCAACTTCTTGTCGATGACGTTGTTGCATGACTTTATTTTTTTTGTAATTTTCGTATTTTGCATCAATTTTAGCTTTTTTTAGTTGCAGTTCATTTTGCTTATTTTGACCAAAAATTGTTTTAAATCTGAAAGCAAAAGAAATAAGTTTCGTTATTACAACGATAGTTAAAATCGCCAAAATTGTTATTCAACCAGATCAGGCAGATAATGACTGAGACGAGTTTACTCAAGTAATTATTTTAGAAATCGGGTAAACAAACATTGCATAAAAAGGCCCTAATTTCCACGACTCAAGTCAACTAACAATCGGGAATGATGGAACTTGATTTTGGAAAGCGATTTTTCTTGCAAATTCTTCGTCGTTATTATTCCAGTTGTAAGTTTTGTTTTGTATGTCAATTCGGGAAAAATTAATAGGAAAAATTATTTTTTTTATAGATTCAGCGTATCCAGAAATAATTTTTTCAGTTTCAGGAGAAATTTCTTTTCCTGCTTTTGTTTCAAATTCTTCAATTGCATTTTCCAGTTTATTATTTGAAAATTCTGGTAAT
Source organism: Mesomycoplasma ovipneumoniae (assembly GCF_033343935.1). Lineage (GTDB taxonomy): Bacteria > Bacillota_I > Bacilli_A > Mycoplasmatales > Metamycoplasmataceae > Mesomycoplasma > Mesomycoplasma ovipneumoniae_G. The sequence continues at coordinate 26,949 of NZ_JAWPGQ010000001.1, forward strand.
GAAATTAATTTGTTATAAAGAACTTGAAGGACATCACGGCTAAAAATTGCATAACTCCGATTAACAGGCGGGAGTTTGCTGTCTATTTTAAAGAAAAACTGGTCAATTTTTTCAGTTATGTTGGCTGTATCATTGTTATTTTGAAAATTAAAATTATTAATAGGCAAACTTTTGGCGTTCTGCAGACTTTCAAAATAATTTTTATCAGCTCTTTGACTAAAATATTTTGGAGATGGAAGTTTTATTTCAGTTCAATTAGTTTTTTGCTCATATGATTTTTGCGCGGAACTGAAAAAAATAAATTCATTAGTTTTGTCACCTTTTAAATATTCAAATTCATTTTCATTATTTTGGAACAAAAGAAGTGAATTAAACTCACCAAAATCTGAATTTTTATCTCCAATTTGTTGTCTTAAGACGTTTAAAATGCTTTCTTGATTTACTTTTTTTGAGTCAGCTGAAATCAAGAAGTTATTGTTTTTTGTTGCTAATTCAATACCAGGTGCGCTTTCATTTTCTGATTTTTTAAAAATTGTATAATTTGGGGTTATTTCTTCTTTAGAATTATAAAACTCGAGCGCCTCGCCGACATTATGCGAAGTTTTTACAACTAATGATTGAATACAACCGGTTAGAGAAATTCCGAAAATAATAGTGTAAAAAAAGACTTTCAAAAATTTGAAAATAGATTTGAAGTTTTTGAAGCTATTTTTTTTTGAACCGTTTTGGTTCTGGAAGTAATCAAAAGCCTTTGGTCGTGTTTGTTTATTTTTCATTTTTTTGGAATTCTTTGAATATTTTAATAATTTCGTTCTCTTTTTCTTTAAAATTAAGTGTTAAAAATGATTTTCTTGTTATTAAAATTACTCGAAATTTTGGTGCAGAAGGTCAATTTTTTTGAAGGCTGTGAAGAATATTTTTGATTTGCCTTTTATAATAATTTCGTTTAACTGCATTAGCAAATTTTTTCGGAATTGAAATACCAATTTCGAAAAAAGCAAATTTTGAATAATAAAGAATAAGAGAATTTGTAACTATCTGTTTTTTAGATTCGATTATTGCTTGGAATTCTCAATTTTTTTTAATAGTCGGAATTTTTTGCAAAATTATCCTAAAAACTATTTATCTGATACAGTTAATCTTTTACGACCTTTTAATCTTCGAGCTGCTAAAATTTTTCTACCGTCAGCAGTTGACATACGTGCGCGGAAGCCATGAGTTTTTATGTGTTTTAGTTTATTTGGTTGGTATGTTCTTTTCATGATATCTCCTTTTGTTTTATTTGTTTTTTTAAAAATATTGCTAAAATTTAAAAAAACATAGTTATTTTGTTGACTTGCACCCAAAATTGTATAGTTAAATTTTAACACTTTTTATATTCTTATATAAAAATAAAGTAAACGTTTCTAAATTTTACCACAAAAGAAGGAAAAATCAAAAAAATGAATGCAAATAGTAATATAAAAATCAGAACCCAAGAACTTCGGCAACAAATTGAAAACCTATTAAATGACAAAATGGTTTACAACAATTTTTTTCAAACAATTTTTGTGGTAAACGAGACCGAAAACGAAATTATCGTTGATTTTACAGACCAAATTGCAAAACAAGAAGTTATTTCTCGATGAATTGACACTGTCGAAAAAGCGATTTCTAACCTTGAAATTTCTAAGGTTTTAACTTTTAATAATGAAAATAATTATATAGCAAAACCTAAACAAGCGCATGATTTTACTATAAAAAACAAGTATTGCAGCTTTAAAATAAATAATTTTTTGAACAAATTCACCTTTAAAAACTTTATAAGGTCTAACTATAATTTTCAGATTTTTAGCATTTACGATTCGATTATAAGTGACACAAAGCTTAATTTTTCGCCAATTTTCATTTCAGGACCCTCAGGAATCGGGAAAACTCACTTTATTAATGCCATCGGAAACTTGTTGGCTGAAAAAGGTAAAAAAGTTTTCTACATTAATGATTATAAGTTTATAAGTTGCATAACCGGTTGAATGCAAAACGGTGAAAGCAATAAAATCAGTGATTTTTTAGAATGACTGACTCAGGTTGACGTTTTTTTATTTGACGACATTCAAGGTTTAGGGCATAAACATCAGACTTCAATAGTTGCTCTTGAAATTTTGAACAAATTTATTGAAAATGACAAAACTGTAATTATAACATCAGATAAATCACCTTCATTATTAGGCGGTTTTGAAGAAAGATTCATCACAAGGTTTGGTTCAGGTTTGCATATAAAGTTAAATAAGCCTAAAAAAGAGGATTTTTTGCGCATTTTTACACATAAATTGCGTGAACAAAATTTGGACAAACACATTTGGACAACTGAAGCGCTTGAATTTCTTTCAAAACACTTTCGAAACTCAATCAGGGAACTTGAGGGTGCTCTAAAGTCAATTGTTTTCTACATTCAGACAAATAGAATTAAATTTCAGAACGAAATTTATTTTGACAAGCAAAAAATGCTCGAAATTTTTGTAGAAAAACATGAAACTGAACAGATAATTACGCCTGATTTAATAATTCAGTCCGTTTCTAAATATTACGGAATTCCTGTCAACGATATAAAAAGTGAAAAAAGAGATAAAAATATAGTCCATGCCCGTGATATCGCCATTTGATTAATTAAGAATATTCTTGATTTAACTCACAACGAGGTTGGGTCATTTTTCAACAACAGAAAGCATTCGACAATAATTTTTACACTTAGAAAAATTGATGATTTAAAACAAAGCAACAATCACGAATTAGAGTTGGCTCTAAATCAAATATATAAACATTTAAATTGAAGTTTTAAACATAAAAAATAATAGAAATTAACACTGTTTTTTGGCAAAAAAACAGTGTTAATTAAAGATTTTTTTGTTTTTTTGAACTTTTAAACAAACTTATTATAATTTTTATTAAACTAAACATAATCTAACTTAACAAAACTTAACTTAACTAAATTTATTATTTATTTTGTAAGGAGTAAAAATGAAATTTAGAATTAAAAAGAACATTATTGAAAAACAAATCGAAAGAATGCAAGTAGCAATTCTTAGTCACAATAATTCTCCACTGAGCTCTTTTTTTATGAAATTAACAAGAGGTGGTTTGTTTATAATATCGACAAATAGCGAACTTTCTTATAAAGTTTTTATTGAAAAAGAGAATTTAATTGAAATAATTGATGTCGGTTTTTGCCTAATTGATGGATTTTTTTTACGTGATGTTATAAAAAAATGTGATTCAGAAATTAGTTTTGAATTAAAAGGTAACGAATTAATTGTTTCCTGAGAAGAAGCTTCATTTACAAAAAGTCTTATTAATGCTAGTTTTTTTCCAGAAATTGACTTTGACCAAAAAGGGATAAAATTAATTGTAAATGCAAAAAACTTCAAAAAAGCCGTAAAAAACACAGCTTTTGCAACGACAAACAACCCTTCTCAACCGGTTTTATCGGCGATAAATCTTAGTTCTGATTCAGGTTATTTATTTTTTTCGGCAACAGACACAACTAGATTTGCCTCAGAAAAAATTGAAATTTTTAACCAAAGTAAAATAAATATTTCTGTTAATGCTAAAAATTTGAAAGATTTTATACCCCCAGAGCTCGATTCAGACATTGAATTGAATATTGAACCGACAAAAATTAGCTATATTTACGATAATTTAACTATTCAATCAAGAATTTTGACAATAGACTACAAAGATATTTCGAATGTTTTGCCAAAAAAAGATGAAATTTTATATTTATTTTCTATAAAAAAGCGCGAAATTATCGATCTAATTGACAAAACTACGATAATTTCGCCAGGAAAAGATAATGTAATTAATCTTACAATGTCAAAAACCGAATTAAAAGGTTTCATTTCACGACAAGATTCAGGTCAATCTAATGTTTCTACAAAAAATGTTATTGACTTTAAAATGAATCCAAATTTTGCTAATTTTGACGAGTATGATCCTGAATTTGTCGAAATAAATGTAAATTACCGTTACTTGAAAGACGCAATTTCTGTTTTTGACAACATTATTGAAATTTATATAAATGACAAAAAGACAAAAATGCTCATAAAGTCACCTGATCGCCCTGAAACTAGCCAACTTATTGGTCTAATTCTTGTATAAAAGCTGATTTTCTATTTGAAAAAATCAATAAAAATAGCTAAAATATAGTATAATTTTTTAATTAATTGAATTTAGAAAGTCTAAAATGTCAAAAGAAAAAAATAAAAGTGGTTTAGAGTTTGATGCAATTGTAGTTGGTGGTGGTCACGCCGGAATTGAGTCAGTTTATGCACTTTTAAAAAAAGGTTTTAAAGTCGCGCTGATAACACTTGATAAAAAAAAATTAGCATCAATGCCGTGTAATCCAGCAATTGGCGGACCTGCTAAAGGGATAATAACTCGAGAAATTGACGCTCTTGGAGGTGTGCAGGCTAAATTTTCTGATGCTGCCATGATTCAAATTAAATATTTAAATGAGTCAAAAGGTCCTGCTGTTTTAGCTATGCGAGCACAAATTGACAAGGAAAAATATTCTAAAATTATCCTAAAAGATCTAAAACAACAGGATAATTTAACTATTTTTGAAGATTTAGTAACTGAACTTTTGGTTGAAAAAAACCGTATTTTTGGACTAAAAACAAAAAAACGGGCTGTTTTTTTTGCAAAAAGTGTAATTATAACCACCGGAACCTACATGGATTCAAAAGTTCTTCGCGGTTCTTCATCTATTTCAAGTGGTCCTGATGGGCAAGAAACCTCAAATTTGCTCTCAAATAATTTAAAAAAACTCGGTTTTGAATTGCAACGACTTAAAACAGGAACTCCGCCAAGAATTCTTACTTCCACCATTGATTTTTCAAAAGTTGAACGCGAAGTTTTACCACTTTATAATATAAATTTTTCATTTCAGTCAAAACACAAACTAAAAAAACAAATTTCCTGTTATTTGACTTACACCAACGCAAAAACACACCAAATAATAAACGAAAATTTGGACAAATCTTCAATGTATTCAGGCTTAATTTCGGGAGTTGGACCTCGTTATTGCCCTTCAATCGAAGATAAAATTGTCCGTTTTTCTGACAAACCTAGACACCAAATATTTTTTGAACCAGAAACAAAAAAACAAGACATAATGTACATAAATGGCCTTTCGACCTCAATGCCCGAAGAAGTCCAAGACCAAATTATTAAAACAATCCCGGGTCTAGAAAATGCAAAAATCGCAAAATACGGCTATGCAATTGAATATGATGCAATTAATCCACTTGAATTGAAAAAAAGTTTAGAAACTAAAAAAATAAAAGGGCTTTTTATGGCCGGTCAAATTAACGGAACTAGCGGATATGAAGAGGCTGCGGCCCAAGGTTTGGTTGCTGGAATTAATGCTGGACAATTTATTTTAAAGAAAAAACCAATTGAAATTTTGCGAAATGACGGCTATATTGGCGTTTTAATCGATGATTTAGTGACAAAAGGAACAAAAGAACCCTATCGAATGCTAACTTCAAGAGCAGAATATCGACTTATTCTTCGAAATGATAATGCTGATATTAGAATGTTAAAATATGCTTTTGTTTCTGGTATGATTTCAAGAGACTATTACCTAAAAGTTAAAGAAAAATACAAAAAAATTGATAAAAAAATAGAAAAACTTTCTAAAGATTTTTTGTCGCCAAAAGATCCGTTGGCAAAAAAATACGGTATAAAAACTGGAATTTCAAAGTTAAAATTAATTTCACGACCTGATGTTGATTTTAAAGATATTTTGCCCGATTTTGAATATGGCTATGAATTAATGGTCATTTCTCGTTTAAAAGGCTACATTCAAAAGCAAAATTCTGAGGCCGAAAAAATGATTAGGCTTGAAAATTTACTGATACCGACAGATATAAATTATCAAAAAGTTGCTAATTTATCAACTGAAGCACTCGATAAATTTTCAAAAGTTAGACCAAAAACTATTGGCCAAGCAAGCAGGATTAGTGGTGTAAATCCAGCAGATATTCAGATGCTTTTATTTCATCTTAATTTTTTAAAAATGCAAAAAGAAGCAAAAACATAATGAGAATTTTAATAATTGGCTTTGGAAGTAATTCTAGAGATTTTTCAGTTTTATATCAAAAAGAAATCAATAAAATTAAAGAATTTAAATACCAAGTTGATTTAATTAATCTTAACGAAATTCAAAATGAAAACATAAGTTTAAAAAAAATCATTGAAACTAAGCTAATTTTGGAAAAAATACCTAAAAATTACAGCTGTTTTCTTTTTACTGAGCGTGGTCAAACTATTTCTAGCCCAGAATTTTCACAACTATTAAACTCAGCAAATATTTGCCTCATAATCGGCGGTTCAAGAGGTGTTGATGAAGGCTTGGTTCTTGAAAAAGTACCAAATATCAAGCTTTTATCATTTGGTAAAATAACTTTCCCCCATAAAATTTTCAAACTTGTACTTCTAGAACAAATTTATCGCGGACTTTCTATAAAATATAATCGAAAGTACCACCATGATGACTAAAAAAAGGAAAAAATGAACTCAAAACCATATTTAGAAATAATAAAAAACATCCAAAAACACGACAATATTTTTGTTTTTCACCACATTAGACCTGATGGCGACTGTCTTGGAGCTCAACAAGGTTTTGCAAGAGCAATTAAAAAAAATTTCCCCCAAAAAAATGTTTTTTTAATTGGAAACAACAACAAAGAATTTGATTTTTTAAATTTTCACTTTGATAATAAAGATTCAATTGCAAGTGAATTTTTTCAAAATTCACTTGCAATTACAGTTGATACAGCTGATATTAACAGAATTCAGGAATTAGACTTTTTCTTGAATTCTAAATTCAAAACAAGAGTTAAAATTGACCACCACCCTGAAAAAGAGGAAGAAATTTACGATCAAACTTGAATTGATCCAACTTTTTGTGCCGCTTCTGAAATGATTGGCTTTATTTTGAAAGAAGAAAAATGACACATTGACGAGGAAATTGCACTTTTTGTTTATTTAGGAATTTTAACAGACTCAGGTCGTTTTGCTTTTCCTTCAACAACAGCAAGAACCTTTGAAATTGTAGCTTTTTTAATGAAAACTAATTTTAATTTCAGCGAATTAAATCGCCTTTTGGCTCAGAGAACTGAAAATGAAGTCGCTTTTCAAGCACATGTTTTAGGAAATTACAACAAAAAAGGCAAAGTTTTATGACATTATGTCTCAAAAAGCGAACAGGAAAAATTCAACTTGTCCTCAAGTCAAGTTTCAGCAGTTAATCTTTTATCAAATATAGGTGATGCCTTGATTTGGTTGTTTTTGATCGAATACGACAACCAAATTCGGGTAAGAATTCGTTCAAATGGACCAGTTATTAATAAAGTAGCGGCCGAATACGGCGGGGGAGGTCACCCTTTTGCTGCTGGAATTAATTTAGATAATAATGACAAAATTAATCAAAATATTAGCGAAATACTAGAAAAACTAGAAAAATTAGCCGAAGGTTTTAAACGTAATGGATAAAAAAATAGCAACAGAAATTAAAAATCTCATCGAAAATCACGACTCGATCGTTATTTTTCACCACATTAGACCTGACGGAGACTGCCTTGGCGCTCAAAACGGTTTAAAATCACTTATTTTAGAAAACTTTCCAAATAAGCAAGTTTTTGCAATCGGAGATTTTAAAAAATCATTCTCATTTTTAGACTTAAAAGAAGATTCAGTGCCTGAAAAAGAAATTTTGGAAAAATCCTTGGCCATAATTGTTGATGCAAACTTTAAAAATCGAATCGAATTTGCTTATTTATTTGAGCAAATTCGATTCAAATCAATTTTGAGAATTGATCATCATCCAAATGATGATGATTTAGGTGAAGCTTATCGCTGAGTTGACCCGACTTATATTGCTGCTTGTGAACAAATTGCAGATTTAGCGCATGAATTAAACTGAAAAATTTCAAAAAGATCAGCTGAACTCATTTACCTTGGGATTTACACAGATTCAGGGCGCTTTTTATATAAAAATACATCAGCACGAACCCACTTTTTAACGGGAGTTTTATTTGAAACTGGATTTAATTTTTCAAAAATTCATGAAAAATTAAATGCCAAAAGATTAGCTGACCTTGAATTTGATAGTTACATTTTTGCTAATAAAAAAACTTATAAAAATGTAATTTATTACACTTTATCCATTGAAGAACAGCAAAAACTACAAAAAAATTCACAAAATTCAGTTAGACCAAATTTATTAGCTAACATTGACGATTACAAAATTTGACTCTGTTTAGTTCAAGAAACCCAAAATTCATGACGGGTTGAATTTAGATCAGCAGGCCCAAATGTTCAAAAAGTTGCCGTAAAATGAGGTGGGGGCGGTCATCTTAATGCTTCAGGAACTATTCTTGAAGACCTTGAAAAATTAGATTTATTAGTTCTCGATTGTCAAGCAGAATATGAAGAATGAAAAGCTAATTCTTCAAGTTAAAAAGGAAAAATGTCGACCAAAATACTAAATTTTTCCATTTTTTGGCTAAAAATCATAAAAAAATTAATATTCACAAACACACCATGGAGGTTGTTATGAATGGGATTGATATTAAAAAATTTTTAAATTATCTATTTGCACTTTATCACGTCGACAGCGGAGAAACCGAGCTTTATCGAACTTGAGTTCAAAAAATACTATGATTTACGCATTGAAAATTTTATAGACTTTATAATGAACCGTTTTTTTCTGATGATTTTGAGTCGTACAGGTATGGGCCTGTTTCATGAACAGTCTTAAAAACTCAGTTTTTTAGCCTTCAGACACCTAAAAATACCTCTTATAATCTTGAGGATATTTTAGATTATCACAAAAATGATATAATTGACGAATTCAAAGACATATTAAAAAACGATTTTTTGAAAGATTTTAGTCATGATTATGGCGAAAATTTTACCGAAGAACAAAAAATAGAAGCTCAAGAAAAACGGTGAGATTGTTTTGTCTTTGTTTTTGAACGGTTGAAAAAAATGCGTCCAAACGAATTAATGAATTTATCATACAAACAAAAATCATACAAAACCGCCTTGTCAAATCCAACAAGCAAAATTATTCTTAACGAAACGATACTTGAAGACAGCGAAATTGATGTATTAAAAAACGATTTTTAATTTTTTTAACTTTTAATAAAAAATTAAAATCCCTTATAATTTATAATATATTTATTAAAAATTATAGGAACCACAAAATGTCTTTTTTTCAAAAAATCAAAGAAAAAATTTTTGGTTCAAAAGAAAAAAAAGCTGCTAATTTAGATAAATACGTGGCTGGTTTGTCTAAATCTAGACTTTCTTTTTTGAATCAAATTGTTCAACTTCAAAAAAAACACATCAAGATTGATGATGATTTTTTTGATGAACTTGAAGAAATACTAATAATGTCAGATATTTCTCCAAATTTTGTAAACACAATAATAAATGCGCTAAAAGATGAAGTTCGTTTTCATAACATTGATAATCCTGAGTTAATTACCGAAATTATTATGGATAAAATGTATACAATTTATTCAAACCGGTCAATTGTTAACATAAATTTGAACGTAAAACCCGATAGAATTAATGTTTTTTTAATTTCTGGTGTTAATGGTTCTGGAAAAACAACTTCAATTTCCAAAATAGCACGTAAATTTGTGCTTGAAGGTAAAAAAGTTTTAATTATTGCAGCAGATACTTTCCGTGCGGCCGCTGTTGAGCAACTTGAAATATGAGCTAAAAGAGTCGGCGCTTCAATTGTAAAACCGGCAACTAACGAAAAAGATCCAGGCTCTGTAGTTTTTCGCGGCCTGGATTTTGCCATACGCGAAAAAATGGATTTGGTCTTGATTGACACAGCCGGAAGACTACAAAATAACGTCAATTTAATGCAAGAATTAGCAAAAGTTAATAAAATAATCGCTCAAAAAATACCAGGCGGACCTCATGAATCGCTTTTGGTAATTGATGCAACAACAGGTCAAAATGGGGTATCTCAAGCTGAAATATTTACAAAAGCAACTCCAATTTCTGGTATAATTTTAACAAAAATGGACGGCACAAGCAAAGGTGGAATCGTTTTTTCAATCAAAGATCAACTTAATATCAGTGTAAAATTAGTTGGTCTAGGCGAAGGAATGGATGACTTACAGCCGTTTGATCTAGATTTATTTATTTTTGCAATCACTAAGGGAGTAAAAAATCAATATCAAATCTAAAGATTTTGGCAAATCTTTAGATTTGACGACCTTGCAAAAATAATAATTAAAAATATTAAAAAATAGATAAACCTTATGTGAAAAGTTCACATAAATAAAATAAAAATTAAAAGGAAATTATGGCTAAAATTAGTTTTTTTGCACTAGGCGGCCAAGATGAAAACGGAAAAAATTGCTATATTTTAGAAATTGATGACGATATTTTCGTTATAAACGCAGGTGCTAAAATTCCGCTTGATAGTTCAGTTGGTGTTGACACGATTATTCCAGATTACACTTATATTGAAGAAAACAAGCAAAAAATAAAAGGTGTTTTTATAACTGATGCCAAAAATGAATCATTTTCGGGAATTCCTTGGCTGGTTATGAAACTAAAAAATGTAACTATTTATAGCTCTTTTTTCACTAAAGCGCTAATTCTTGACCGAATGAGCAAATATAATATTGAAGATGCTACTTTTGAGATAAAACCAATAATATCTGAGCTAAAAATTAGTGAAAAAATAACTATAATTCCCTTTTCGGTTGCAGGTTCGATGCCTGGTTCGATTGGTTTTTGCTTTCAAACCGAGGATGGATCGATTGTTTTTATGTCCAATTATGTCGTTGGAAATTTAGGTGTTTATGGTGAAACTAATTTTGATTTAATCAAAAAAGTTAGCCAGAACCCAAAAGGTGTTTTAATGTTTATTTCTGATTCAGGTAAGTCTAACGTGCCTGGAAAAGCAATAAACAAGCTTTTTGCTAAATCTTTTCTTGAAAAAAGTTTCCTGCAAGCCGATAAAAATTCGCGAATTGTCGTTTCAGCTTATGATGAAGAAATGGTCTCAATTCAGGAAATCATAGATCTGGCCTTGAAATTTAACAGGCAAATTACCGCTTATGGAAAAAAATATGACAAATTATACGACATGATTTATAAGCTTGACAAATTAACAACAAATAAAATAAAGAGTTTGCCAACTTTTTTTGACTATAAATTTGCAAACAAGCAAAAAAATTCTGTTGTTTTAATAACATCTAGTCCTGAAAGAATTTGTCACCGATTTAACCGTGTTCTTCAGAATGATGATGCCTATTTTAAGCTAAAAAAGTCAGATTATGTAATTATGCTAACCCCTCCGATTAACGGGATGGAGCAACTTTATGCTAAAGTTTTAGATCAAATTGCTAAATCCGTAACAAATATAGTCGATATTTCTGAATCAGATTTTGGACTAGCGCGCCCATACAAAGAAGATATTTCAGATATGATTGACCTTCTTAAGCCAAAATATTTTATTCCAATTCAAGGACTTTATCGATATTTAGTTGTTGCTTCAAATATTGCCGCTAATAATAAAATAAATAGGCAAAACACAATTATTTTACAAAATAAAAGGATAGCTAATTTTATTGACGGAAATTTATTTTCACGTAAAAAACTGACAAAAGGTCAAGATGAAATTTATATTTCAGGCTATGGAATTGGCGATGTTTCTTTTGAAGTGCTAAAAGAGCGCGAATCATTATCTCAAGACGGACTAATAATTGTTTCCTTTTTGTTCAATCCTGTTTCAAAAAAGATTGTCTCAAAAGTTGAAATAACTGATCACGGAATTTTAAGCCGTGAAAATCGTGAGTCATATCACGAGATAATTCGAAAAATTATTTTTGATAATTTTTCGAATATTAAAAAAACAAATGATAAAATATTAAAAGAATTACAACAAAAAACTCAAAAAAATATCAAAAAAAAGATTTTTCGTCTTTTTGATAAAGAACCCAATGTTTCTGTTATAATTCATAACATTTATCCAGAAGAAAAGGAGCTAAAAATGAAAAAAATGCTATGAAAAGACGCCCAAGAAGAAATTAAAACTGGGGTTGTTTACTTAGAATTTGCGGTTGACTGGTGTGGTGATTGCAAAATGCAAGAGCCTGTTAATGAAGAACTTTCTGAGTACTTTAAAAATAGAACTGACGTAAAATTAATCCAGGTTAATGCAGAAGAAGCACAATTATTTAGAAAAAAAGACACTGAATACGAAGTTCTTTTTGTGCCAACTCACTTCGTTTTCAAAGACGGTAAGCCAATTTTCAAAAAATTTGAATACGCTCCAGCAGAATTACTGATTGAAACAATTGAAGAAGCCTTAAAAAAATAAGAAACAAAATTTAAATTTTCACACTACTAAAATTAACTATTTTTCAGTTTTTTTGTTATAATTTAACAACAATGTCAAGGTTAGATGCTAAAAAAGAAAAATATTTAAAGCAGATAGTTGAAAATTTTATTAAAACCGGAGAATCAATCGGTTCAAACGCTTTAAAACAAAATTACAGCATAAAAAAATCCTCTTCACACCTTAGAATGGTAATGAATCAACTTGAAAAAGAAGGTTTTTTGGAAAAACCTCATATTTCAAGCGGTAGAATTCCAACACTAAGAGGGTTTCAGTACTATGCTGAATTTTTGTCATTCGACGAAAACGAAATTTTAGCAAATAAACTAAAAGACTTGTTTGCACGCCGACGTGTCAGCATTGAAAACACAATTTCTGAAGCCTTTAAATTAATTTCTGAATCTGTCGGCACCACAATAATTACCACAACGAGCAACGAAAATGACCGTTTAATGTCAATAAATTTGACACAAATATCGCAAAATGAAGGGATTGTTGTCGTTGTTAGCTCTAGCGGCAGCGTTGAAAATAAAAAAATCACTTTTTCACCTTCAATTTCCCTGCAGGATGTCAAAATTGCAATTCGCCTATTTCAACAAAGGCTAATAAATACTCCACTGGCAGAAGTTTCATCAAAATTAATAATTTTAAAACAAGAATTAGAAAAACAAATTAAACATAGTGACGAACTTTTGCATCATTTTATACAAAAAATTTTTAACTTCCAAATCCAAAATAAGTCAGACGTTTATAATAAAAATATGTTAATCTTGGATAGCGAAATTTCTAGAACCAGACTTGTTGATTTGCTTAATTTGATTGAAAAAAAGTCGATTTGAGAAATGCTAGACGAAAAAACTACCACTGAAGATGAAACCTTAAAAATCAGTATAGAATCGCCTGAAACCTCATTTATCTCAAAAAAACTTGAAAAATCCTTTGCAATCAAAGAAATTAGCATGATAGGATCAACGAAAAAAATTAATTATTCTGCAGCACGAACAGGCATAAAACTTTTAGAAGATTTTCTATCAAATAAAAACAAAAATAGAAAGGAATAATAATGATTTTTGCGAATTCTGAAGATAAAAAAACTAATCTAAACAACAGCGAACAACAAGAATCTGAAAAAATTTCTAGTGAGTCAGTCGAAAATAACCTTGAAAATTCAGCCCAAAAAATAGAAACTGAAACAGAAAACAATGAAAAAAACGGCAAAAAATCACGTCGTTTTTTAAAAAAAGAGTCTAAATTAAAAGACCTTGAAAATCAAATCCAGGCACTGACCACAAAAAATATTAGTCTTGAAATTGAGTCCTTAAAATTAAAAGACAAAATCAAAAAAATTGAGGATGACTTTAAATCTCAAGTCAAAATTTTCGAGGAAAAAGCGGCTCAAAAAGTTAAAGATATTAAATCTGAACTTCAAACTAAATTTGAAAGTGACCAAAATCACATAAAAAAATACAGCTTACAACCTTTTTTTGAAGAGTTTATTTCACCATTTTTAAATCTTAAAAAAGCAATTTCATATGGTCTAAACGCAGAAAATCCCGAAACTTCTTCATATGTAAAAGGATTTGAGATGCTTGTTGGTCAAATTGAAAATGTTATGGAAAATTTTGGAATAACAAAAATAGTGCCTGAAATAGGAGGTTTTTTTGATTCTTCAGTCCATGAAGTTTATGAAGTTTCTGATGGAGAAAAAGATAAAATTTCTGACATAATTTCAATTGGATATAAACTTCATGATAGGGTTGTAAAAACAGCGCTTGTAGTTGTTGGAAACACAGATGAACAAAAAAATTAGTAACCAAATATCCGAATTTTTTATCGAAAATAACCTAATTTTTGATAAAACCAAAATAATAGTTGAAAAATCGAAAAATTTTGGCGACTTTAGTACAAATGTGGCTTTAATTTTTTCAAAGCAAAACAAATTAAAACCTTTGGAACTTGCAGAAAAAATTAAAAATTGATTAGATCAGCAAGAATTAGGTCTTGAAAAAATCGAGATAGCCTCACCTGGATTTTTAAATTTTTTTGTTTCCAAAACAGAATATTCAAAAATTGTTAAGAAAATAATCGATCAAAATGAAAATTTTGGTCGAAGTTTTTTGTCAAAAAAAATAAATGTCGAGTTTGTTTCCGCTAATCCAACGGGATTTTTACACCTTGGTCATCTTAGAAGCGCTGTTATTGGCGATATTTTGTCAAATATTCTTGAATTTTCAGGTTATTCTGTTCTTCGCGAGTATTATGTAAATGATTTTGGGTCTCAAATTGACAAATTAGTTGGTTCAGTTTTTGCCCGTTATCAACAAATTTTTAAAGATATTCCTCTTCCAGAAGAAGCTTATCTTGGTGAAGAAATTATTTTAATGGCCAAAAATTTTTTTGACGAATATGGTAATAAATTTGAATCATCAAGTCTTGAAAACCCCGAAATTTACAGCATTTTTCGCCAAAAAGCACTTGATTTTTTTCTTAGTGAAATAAAAAAAGATTTATCAAATTTATCTATTAAATTTGATAAATTCACGTCTGAAAGTGATTTATTTTTATCTGGAAATGTTCAAAAAACCCTTGAAAATATAGGCTTTACATATAAAAAAGACAACGCGCTTTGGCTAAAAACATCAGATTTTGGCGATCAAAAAGATCGCGTTTTGATAAAAAACGGCGGTAACTACACTTATTTTTCAAGTGATATTGCCTATCATTTAGACAAAATTAATTCAGAATTTAAGCCCGATATTTTAATAAATATTTGAGGAGCAGACCATATTGGCTATGTTGACCGTGTAAAAGCTGCCCTAAAAATTGCTAATCAAGAAAATAAATTGCAAATTTTGCTATATCAACTTGTAAAATTAGTAAAAAACGGCAAAGAATTCAAAATGTCCAAAAGAAAAGGGCAAACTTTTACAATCAAAGACCTTCTTCAAGTTGCAAATGCTGATGCAATTCGTTATTTTATTGCTGAACGGGGGTATAATTCGCTTGTAGAATTTGATGTAGACTTAGCAAGTAGCATAGATTCACAGAATCCGTTGTTTTTAATCCAATATGCCCATGCTCGTGCGGTTAATTTGCTGGCTAAATCTAATTTAAATGTCGAAAATTTAGGCGCATTTAAATTAGAAAATGAAACTAATTTAATTTCAAAATTAAACCAATTTGAGGAAATTGTTTTAAAAATAGCAAAAAATTATAAAATTAATTTGCTACCAAAATATTTACTAGAACTAGCTAACCTCTTTAATTCTTTTTATTCTAACACAAAAATATTGAATAATTCAGACGCAAATAATCTTTTATGTTTAACAAAAGCTGTCTCAATTGTTTTAAAAAATGGATTAAAATTACTTGGAATAAAGGCAAAAGAAAGGATTTAAAAGATGAAAACTATAATTTCAATAGCAATAAATTTTCTAAAAAACCGAGAATCTGCCCATTTTAGCGACATTTTTCTTGAAGTTCAGGTGGCCTTGATGTCAAAATGAGAAAATCAATTACCTAATTTATCCACAGATAAAATTTTAACTTTAAAAAGAGGCGAACTCTATAAATTATTAACAATTGATGGTAGTTTTGTTGCTTTGGGCAATAATTACTGAGCCCTTAGAAGTGATATTTTAATTTAATTTATTTTTTAAAGGTGTAAAATGAATCTACAAAATACAAAAGCAATGTTGGAAAAAGCCCGTAAAAACAAATACGCAATTCCACATATTAACATAAATAATCTTGAATGAACAAAAGCCGCACTTCTTGGTGCACAAGCTAAAAAATCTCCTTTAATAATCGCGACCTCAGAAGGTGCGCTAAAATATATGGGAGGTCTAAAAACCGTTTATAATTTAGTGACAAATTTAATTGAATTTTTAGAAATAACAGTACCTGTTGCGCTTCATTTGGATCACGGAAGTTTTGAAACTTGCAAAAAAGCTCTTGAAACAGGCTTTACTTCAGTAATGTATGATGGTTCAAGAGAAGAATTTTCAAAAAATTTAGAGCTAACAAGAGAAATTGTTGAACTTGCAAATTCAAAAAATGCAACAGTTGAAGCTGAAGTTGGCCAAATTGGTGGCGAGGAAGACGGAATTGTCGGAAATGGTGAAATTGCTGACGTTCATCAAGCACACGAAATTTCCAAAACTGGAATTACCTGCTTGGCTGCCGGAATTGGTAACATTCACGGTGTTTACCCGTCTAGTTGAAAATCTCTAGACTTTGATGTTTTAGACAAAATTTCTGAAAAAACTCAACTTCCACTAGTTTTACACGGTGGTAGTGGTCTTCCGAAAGATCAAATTCAAAAAGCAATTAAACTAGGGATTGCAAAAATTAATGTAAACACTGAACTTCAACAAGCTAACGCGGCTGCTGTAACAGATTTTGTTGTTTCTGGAAAAATTAAAGAAGGCAAAAATTTTGATCCTCGAAAATTATTAGCCCCAGGAACAAAAGCGATCCAAGAACTTGTTGAGGCTAAAATTGTCGAATTTGGTTCAGAAAATCAAGCATAATTTGGATGATAGAATTTAGCGTATCTGAAAATCAAGTAGGCCAAAAACTTATTCAATTAGTTAAAAAATTGCTTTTGAATTTCAATTACAACCAAATTCAAAAGCTTTTTCGTAATAAAAAAATTAAGGTCAATAATAAGCCTGAATCACAAAAATATTTGCTGGCTTTAGGTGACAGAGTTTTGATTTTTAACTCTAAAAAAGAAGTTCAAAATCAAAAAAAGTTGCCTAAAATAAAGACAAATTTAAAAATAATTTATCAAGATTCAAATATTTTAATTGTCGAAAAACCTAAGGATTTACAAGTTCATGGCGGTGACAGAAACCTTGATTTGGCCGTTTGAAATTATTTAAAATTAGAGAAAATCAACGTTTTTATGCCTTCACATGTTGGTCGGCTTGATAAAAAAACATCTGGAATTATTTTATACGGACTTAATTATAAAAGTGTTGTTGAACTTAATAAAAAGCAGAAATTTTTTGAGAAAATTTATACCTTTGAATCAAAAATAAAACTAAAAAAACCTATAAAAACCGATCTTTTTATAAGGAAAAATGACCTTAATAAAAAAATGGAAGTTTGCAAAAATGAAGCGGGATGTCAGCTTATTTCTACGACATTTTTTTCTAAAAATAACAGAAATTTTGCGATTTTACATACTGGCAAAAAACATCAAATCCGAGTAACTTTATCACACTTAGGTTTTCCAATTTTTGGTGATGAAAAATACAACGGCGAGCAAAAAAATCGCTTATTTTTGCATTCATTTTCTTTAAAATTCGATAATTTAGACGGCTTTTTATCTTATTTAAACGGCAAAAAATTTGTCTCAAAACCAGAATGATGAAAAGTATAGATTTTCATCATTTTTTACTTAAAATTCAAATTAAACCCTAATTTCTAGTATAATTTTAAATTTAATATAAATTAAAATAACAAAATTGGAGGCAAAATGGATAGAGAAAAAATAATCAAACTTGCAAAATCGTTGTATTTTGTTCCTAGTGAAAAAGTAATTGAAACAGTTTTACAAGAAAAAGATCAAATGCTAGAACGAATTAATTTTTTGCATACTTTTGATACAAAAGACGTTCCTAGTTTGGAAAAAATTAACTCTTTTCCAAAAGGAATTGAAATTTTATTCGATGATGAACCAAATTTTTCTGATTTTAGATCTCAACTTTTTACAAATTCAGTCCATGCAAATCAAAATGAAATTATAACCAAAAAGGTGATTGATGACTAAATTTGAACTAAATATAGACCAAGCGACTGAAAAATTAAAAAAAGATGAAAATAATGCTGTTTTTTCTTTTTTTGAGCTAAAAAACCAAAAAAAAGGAATATTATCAGGCATGTTTTTTAGCATAAAATCAAATTTTGCCACAGTTGAAGGAGTTTCGCATGGCTCATCAAATTCGCTTATTAATTTTAGACCTGGATATAATTCAACAGTTTTTCAAAAATTAATTGATCAAGGAGCCCAGCCATTAATTAAAGTTTATAACGACGAATTAGGTCTAGGTGGGAAAGGTCTTTTTTCTTTTTTTGGTAAAATTTTAAATCCACTTGACAAAACCAAGTTAGTTGGTGGTTCATCATCAGGAAGTGCAGCAACAATTGACTCTGTCCATTTTGCAATCGGCTCAGACACCGGTGATTCAATAAGAAGACCTGCTAGTTTTGTCGGAAAAGTCGGTTTTAAGCCTTCATATGGTGCCGTTTCTCGTCACGGTTTGTTTGCTTATGCAACTTCTCTTGACACGGTCGCTTGACTTACTCACAATGTTAGTGATTCGATTTTGGTTTCTCAAACTGTTTTTGGTCAAGATGAAAATGACTTAACTTCTGTTGAAGTACAAGTTCAAAAAGTTGAAAAAACTAAGCCAAAAAAAGTTTTATTCTGAAATTTTGATGACGAAATTGAGCCTTATGTTAAAGAAAAACTCTATAAATTACAGCATATTTTACAATCTGAGGGCGTTTTGGTTGAAAACATCATTCCTGATTTAAATTTACTAAAAACAATTTTACCGGTTTATGAAATTATTTCTTATTCAGAGGCTACTTCAAATTTGTCGGCAATAAACGGTTTAACTTTTGGAAATACAGACAAAAATCTAAAATGAGAAGATATTTTCCTAAAAACAAGGACAGACGGATTTGGCTTTATGCTTCAAAAAAGACTGATTTGAGGATCTTTTTTCCTTGAGCAGAAAAATCAAGAACATTTTTTCATTAAAGCAAAAAAAATTAGAACCCTAATAAAAAATTATTATGAATCACTTTTAAATCAATTTGATATAGTGCTTTTCCCTGCTTTTTATGGCGTTGCGCCTGATGTTTTTGGAAAAAACAGTGAAAAAAGTGACCAAATTACTAATTTTATACTTGCAATTTCTAATTTAGTTGGCAATCCTTCCATAACAATCCCATTAGGAAAACACAAAAATTTACCTTTTAATCTAGCCATTGACTCAAAAATTAACTCTGATGCAAGTTTATTAGGTTTTTCACTTTATATTGAAGAAAAAATAGGTGACATTAATGTTAAATAATAAATATTTAGTAACTATTGGGGTTGAAATTCACTTAGAACTTAACACAAAGGCAAAAATGTTCTCAAATTCGCCAAATTCAAGTGGTCAACCTAATAAATTTTTTAATCTTTTTGACTTAGGCTATCTTGGAACATTGCCAAAAATAAACAAAAAAGCCGTGGAAAAAGCAATAATTTTAGCTAAATCCTTAAAAATGGAAATTCCGTCAGTACTGGCTTTTGACCGGAAAAATTATTTTTACCCTGATTTGCCAAAAGGTTTTCAAATTACTCAGCAATTTTATCCAATTGGAAAAAATGGTTCAATAAATGTTGGTGATTTTAGTGTTTTGATTGAAAGAATCCACCTTGAAGAAGACACGGCAAAGCAAATTCATAAAGAAAATCAGACATTTTTTGACTATAATCGCTGTGGGGTTCCTTTAATTGAAATAGTGACTTATCCGGTGCTAGATTCGGCCGAAAAAGCTGCTCAATATGTTGATGAAATCAGAAAATTAGCTTTATTTTTAGGTATTTCTGATGCAAAACTAGAAAATGGCTCACTCAGGGCTGACATAAACATTTCAGTTCGTGAAAAAAATCAAGAATTTTTTAACCCAAAAGTTGAAATTAAAAACATAAATTCAATTTCAAACATCCAAAAAGCTGCCCAACTTGAAATTGAAGAGCAAATTAATACTTACGAAAAAGGTCAAAAAGTTTCTCAAGTTACTAAAAAATTTAACGATAAACTAATAAAAAACCAAACATTACGAACCAAAACTGATGCCATAGATTATAAATATTTCCCTGAGCCAAATTTACCTTATATCGAATTGACAAAAAAATTTATTGACTCTATCCAAGTCCCACTTAGTCCTTTAGAAATCCAAAAAAACCTTGAAAAATACGGTGTTTCTACATTTTATATTAATCAAATTTTAAATAATTTTGAATTTTGAACTTTTTTAAAAAATTCAAATCCAGAAAATTGATCCCAAAGCGTAAAATTATTTTTTGCTGAAATAGTTCCAATTATTAACAAAAACGGTTTTGACCAGCTTTTTATTGACCCCGATTTTTTTGGAAAATCAGTCAAAAAATTGCTAGATAATCAAATAAACAACAGCGATTTTCGTCAAATAATTGAAATAAAAAATAAAGAACCTAACTTAGAACTTGAGAGTATTATAAAAACAATTTTGGACAAAAAATTATCTGATGACGAGATTAAAAGCCTTTTGGCTGAACTTGTTAGTGAAGAAACTAGTCAAATTGAGCAAAACAAAAATAATAAAGAGAAATTATTTAAAATTTTGATAGGTAAATTAATCAAAAAAACAAAAGGTAATGCTGATCCTAAAAAAGTAAATCTGATTTTAACTGAATGGCTAAAAAATCTTTAAAAATAAAATCATTTTTAAATGAATTTTTTTGCTCAAAATTACATATAAACATATAAAAAACAGCGATTTATGATATAATTATGTATCTATAAACAAAAATAAATAAGGAGAAAGGATGCACGAAAAAAACAAAAATTCATTAATATTAGCACTGACGGCTGTTGGTGGTGTTGCTATTTTTGCGACAACGATTGGACTTGTAACTCGAATTCGCTATACAGGAGAAAATCCGCGAGCTGAGTTAGAAAATTTAGTTTCTCGAGTCCAAAATGTTGCCTTTAAATCAGATGTCTTTGCTGATTCTACCACATATAGTCAAATAAAAGCGCAACTTTTTGACGACAGTGGAAAATTATTAGCTGGCACAGATTTAAATAAATTTATATCTTTTTACACACAAGTTAACTCCAAATTACGCAAATTTGAACCAACTTTTGCACCAAATAAACCATTTTTAGAATTTGTAGACTTAATTCCAAACGATAATGATCAAAGTTTTGAGCTTCGTTTCCGAGCAAAACACCAAATTGACAATAATCACACCGCATTTTCAACAATTATTTCTAAAAAAGTTTCATTTGCACAACGCTCACAATTTGCTCTTGCCGAATTTAATTCCAATTTAGAAAAAATTACTAAAAGTTTCAAAGAAAACATCCAAAATTTAAGAAGAACAGGTTTTAGCTCTAATTTTTCAAGCCCTAATTTAATTGATCAAAAAATCGCATCCTTAACCCGTGTTGAGGATTTTGCCGCTGACATTAATAAAGCCGGAACTCAACTTGAGGCAGTTGAAAAAATATCTCAATATTTCCCGGATTTTCAAAAAATAATTAACGAGTTAAATTTTGATCAAAATAATTCTTTCCCTTTTAAACAAGGAACAATTTACAATTTTAGTTTAGAAAAACATCCTGGAACAAATAATTTTATTTCAGTTGATTCAAACTCAGTTCCAAGTTTTTTAGTTAAAGCTGAATTGACTGATGATGCAAAATTTGAGCTTAAAAATTTCAACATTGAGGACGCTCAGTTACTTGAAAAAATTGACTTAGTTCCCCAAGTTAGTTCAGGTTCTGAATCAAGTCAAGATGCAAATAATGAAGGAAAAACCGATGAATCTGGCGAAAAACAAGTAAAAAAAGCAACTTATTTTGCTGATTTAGATGACATTTTATCTAAAATTTCACTCAGAAAATTAAATTTTCTTGATTTTAAAGTTGCTCCTGGGCAAATTGCACAAACCTCTACAACTGTTGCGGCTAGTTCACTTTCTTCATCAACTTCTGAGCCATTAGCACAACTTCAGCAAGTAAATTCAGTCCAATTATTTCAAGAGCAAGCGCAAGGACAACAAGAAGGACAAGGGCAAACAGGAACACAAACACAAAACGGAGACCAAGCACAAAATGGAGGGCAAGCTCAAGCACAAGATGGAGTTCAAGCACAAGGAGCTGAAGGTGGTCAACCCCAACCCGAATCCTCAGAACAAGTTCCCGCTCCTGAAACAAAAACCGACAGTTTTGAACAATTTGCTAACAAACTTACCGTTAATTCGACTACTTCGATAGAATTTTTAGAAAAAATAAATAAAGATCTATATAAATCAAATCAAGATCAATCTAAATCTGTTGTAAAAGCCATCGAAGATAATCTTTTAATAAATCCGATTTCTCTTGATTTTGGCGAATTTTCTCCATATTTTTCACAAAAAAAAGTGTCAGGAGTTGATTTTCAGCTTGATATTAATCGTGCAAAAGCAACATCAAGTACTCTTGAAATTCCGGTAAATATTAACCTTTATTCAAGTTTTTTTGGTGATAAAAATCCTAGACTATTAAAATCAAAAAAAGAAACTTTTGAAATAAAATATTTCAAACAAAATAATGGAACAACTGGTACAACTCATCAACTTGACAAAAATCGTCAAGATTTTTACTTTATTAATTCTTTACCAGAACAAACTTCTTCTACTACCACTTCATCAACTCAACCTAAAATTCATGAAGAAAAAATTGTAACCGCAACTTCATTTATTTCCAAAACTGAGTTAGAAAAATTAATTGAAAACGATAATCAAAAATCTGAAGAATTAAAGCAAATTTTATCAAATCAGTTCCAGTATGGATATGACTTTAATCCTCATGAATCAATGCTAAAATCATGAACAGGAAATCAAAAATTCCCTAAATTACATGATTTTTCTGATTTTCAATCTGATGATCAAACAGGTTCGCACTTTGGAATTAAATCTTTAAAGTCTAAGAAATTTTTCACAAACGAGCATGATGTTGCTGCTTTTTATGCTTATTTATTAAGTATGGAGCCAACTGAAATTTTAGAATATCTTTTTGAGATTGCAAAATCAGCAAACTTAATTGATCCTAATGAAAAAATAAATGTAAATGATATTAAAGAAGGTAACATTTTTAGAACTGCAGAAGGTATAAAATTTAAATCTGAGTCTAACATTATGGGTCTGGATTTTAACGGTCATGTTAAAACTTTCGATAAAAGAGGTTGAATTTCTAACTTATTTTTACCAAAAACTATCGCTGATAAATTCAAAGACAACCGTGATGATGACAAAATTTTTGAAGAACTTAACAAAATAAGTCCAGCAAAAATTCAACAAGATTCTTCAACAAACTCAGGTCAAACTGACGATATTTACAAAGAAATTCGCGAAAATACTAAGAAAATTAATGAAAGTAATAAGAATTCAGGTTCTGCAACAGGAATTTTAACACAAGTTTCAGCTGTCGGCGGTCAAACTCAAGAAGCTGCTAAACCTGTTGAAGAATTAGTAAAAACTTTTTACTCAACAAAAACAGAAAAACTGACAAATTTAAAAGATTTATTACTTGCATTTTATGTAAAAGCTAAAGAACTTAATAATTTTAGAGGTTGAGCAAAAGTTAGTTCGGATTTAGATTATCAAATAGTTTTTGAAAAACAAACTGGTGCAGCAAATTATTCAACAACACAAACCGATATTCCAAGCGGATCTGAAGGTTACAATCTTACTTATTATTACAAAATTTTTAATAAACAAACTAAAGTTGAAGAATATCAAAGTCCAAAAACAGCCTTAAAAATATTGGTTTCTAAAGAAGATCAAAAACAATCTGAAGAAAAAAAGACCCTAAATAATGCAGTTTTAAGTATCCCACCTTCTTATTCTTTGATTCAATATGAAAAAACTGAATTTGATAAAATAGCCGCTAACCAAACTAGTGGTGATCAAACTTCAAAAAAAGCTTTTGAAGATACAAAAGAATTTAAAGAAATTCAAGAAATTATTAAAAAACACGATCCAAATTTAGTCCTTAGTGTTAAATCTGAAACAAAAGATATTTTCCATCCTGAAACAACAAAAATAGTTCTCCTTGAAGTTACCAAAAAAGTTCGAAGTGAAACTGAATCTACTGAAAATTCACCTCAAAACAGTGAAAAATCTCAACTTAATTTCCAAATTAGAATTCAAAAACTATCAGAAACAGCTAAACCTGACACTCAAGAAACAACAAGTTCAACTGGTTCAGAAACAACAACCCAAACTACTGATGCAAGTTCAACAACTACTGAAACAACCCAAACAAACTCAGCATCAAGCTAATACAACCACATAATTTTTAGAAAGTAGAAAGACATGCTTAATAAAATAAACAAAATAAAAAATGCAAAAACAATAATTTCAACAGGTTTTTCGGTTACAGCAATTCTTACAACGATTGTTGCAGTTCCTATTGGTTTAACAATTTTTGAGCGTTCATATAGTTCACAAATTTTTGGTAATGTTGATAAAAATGAGGTTGTTAGTCTAAAAACTCAGGCAACTTTTAGCGAGGAAGATTTTATTAATGCCCTTAATAATCTAAAATTACACGATCAGTACAAAAATTTATCAGCAAAAACAGCCCTTTCATTAGCTAAAAACCCTTCATATGCTTTTAACTTTTTAAATGCATATGACTTTAGTCCAATCACTAAACACAATTTTCGGGTAGTTTTAGACATTGAAAAAGCAAATCCTTCAGGTAGCGAAGTGAAAAATGTTGTAGTTTATGCTTATTCAGATCCGCTCAAACTTACTTATTCAAAACAAGTTGACCTTAAAGGTTTTGCTCAAAGTGATAAAGCTGATGGTGATTTAGTTGGATTCCAAATTGATCTTGAAAAATCAAAATTAGAACTTTCTACAGCAAAAAGTTCTAATTTGACAGCTTCTGAAGTTGCTTTTAAACTAGACAATGATTTTCAAGCCTCATATAAAATATCACGCTCAAAATCTCAAGCATTTTCTGATGCTTTATTCCAAAATGGATTAACTTATAATTTGGTTAACACTTTAGGTCTGCCAACAATTTTGGAAAAAGGTTATGTTTTGTCGCCAAAAACAGTTGAAAACCAAAAAGCTAAACAAGAAAAAATAGTTATGATAGGTGATTCAGACACCAAAAGAGTTGATAGCTTAACGAATGTTAAAAACTTAGTTTTCAAAAATCATGATGATAAAGCTGGTACTCTTTCAATTTCTTTTGAACTAATTGACCCAACCGGGAAAATTGTCAAAGAATTTGACTTCCCAATTTTAGGAATTAAAAAATTAAGCGTTGATGTAAAAGATGTTGAAAAACAAATTCTTTCACAATTTAGTGATTTAGTTCAATTAAAACCTTTGGTTCAACTAGCGCTTGTCAAAGATAACCAAAGTTTGGCTCAAACTATTTACACCGATAATAAGCCCGTTAATCTCGCAGCACTCTTGAGTAAAATTACGCAAAACTCTCAACAAATTGGACGACATAATCAAGTTTCAACCCAACTTTTCCAAGATCCAGAGCAAAATTCACAAGCTAATGATGACAAAGTTGAAATAAACCGCCAAGATTTCAGCACTTTTTTCAATTCAAAGTCTAACAGAATCCAAGTTCCTGGATTTGATGGTTATTTTGTTGAAATTAACAAAATTGATTTAGCAAAAAATTTATCCCAAGAGCAAAAAGATAAACTTTTAAAAGAAAATAAAGTTTCTTTTGAGGTTGATTTTCAAATAAAAAAACAACTAAATATTCAAGCTCCTTACCTTGAAAGTGAATTTGTTAAGTCAAATTATCCGAAAGTTCTTGAATCTTCACTTGCCACATTAGGAAAAGGAAATGATTCTAAATTTGTTTTAATTGATCTTGATTCTTCAAAATCTACTTTTGAAGTTCAACTTGATTATGATGAAAATCAGCGTAAACTTCTAAATTCTGCTTTAAAACAAAATTCACAAATTGACTTTTCAAATTTAGACAAAATTGATCTTGAAGATCCGAAAATTCAAAACCTCAATCCTCTAGCTAAAACTTTTGAATTCAAAGAAAATCCTAATGGTCCAAAATTAACTTTAGAGTATGTTAAATCTCTAGTTTCAGAAGTTGTTGAAGATGCAAAACAACAAAAAACATTTGATCAAGTAGCTAAAAAACTTTATTTCTTAGATCACGGATACCAACCAGAAGATGTTGCTAAATTAGAAGAATACAAACAAAAATATTCGGCAATGTTTTCTAAAGGTGAGAAAAAATCTGAAGAAAAAGATAAAAAAGAAGAAAAATCAGGACAAGATCAAACTTCAACTACACCTCCGAATTCAAATTCAACTCCTCCTCAACCCTCAACCCCAACAGGAACTGATTCCCAAGCAACAACTGGTGGATCAGCAGGTGCTTCCACCCCTGCAACAACTTCCACCCCTGCCCCTGCCGCAACCCCTGTACAAGCATCTGCTTTTCAAGATTTACCTCAAGAAACAACAACCCAAACCCAAACTCAAGCCCAAACACCTGAAAAACCTAAAACACCAGAAAAAACTGAAATTACAGATGGTTTAGGTATTAAACTTTGGTCATTTTTACAAAAATCTAGCTATCCAGAATTAGAAAATTCTGATATTTCTTATGATGTTGTTAAAAATTCTAACACCCAAATTGATGTAGTTATGAGTTTTAGTCCAAAAACAGCTAGAGAAACTACATCAAAACCAGCAAAATTAATTTTTTCAATTCAGAATCTTGAAGATAATCAATCTTATGATTATTTAGTTAAACATAATCCGCTACTTCTTTTTGATTTTAGAAAAAATCAAAAAACTGAAGATGGAACTGTTTCAAAAATATCATCATTAAATCGAACTGATGTTGAAATTGAACTAAATAGTAAAATAAATGAAGAAGCAGTAGAGGGTGAAGAGCAAGAAGAAGTTTCAATGTCAGCCTCAATGCCGGTTGCGGAAACTACTCAAACTAGCGAAACTGCCGCCGCTACTCCTTCAACTCCTGTTCAAAATACCGCCACCCCAGAAGATGGAATAATACTAAAAAAACCTGTAATTTTAGGGAATGGTACTCAACCTGCGCTTAAAAATGGTGTGGTAATGTTAGCTTTTAGTCTAAAAAACATTACTAAAAACAAAAAAACTCACTTACTTTCATCTAAGGATGGCAGAGGTTTATTTATTTCAAAACTTGATTTTAATAAAAAAGAGACTTTAGTAATTGGTCTAGACCAAAACGGATCTCAAGCAGCCACAGGTGACCTGGCCTACCCAGTAGCTGGCTTAATTTCTGGAGTTCAAGGTAACGCGGTCGGACTTTTTGAAATTAAAGACAACCTATCTAAACTTGAAAAAAGTAATATAGCATCGTTAGATTTTGATGTTTTTTCTCAAAAAAATATCAACCTAACTAATCAAAGTGCTAATCTTGATTTACTTAAAGAAGATGACTTATTATTCTTAACTATCTCAAAAAAGGATACTAATTACACATTTACTTTAAGTTCATCTCGTAACCCATTGTCTCAAAAAATTGTATCTAATTTAAATTTAGAAGACACAAACCCTCAATTATTTAATCACCACCTTGATTGAAGTTATTTAGGTCCAAACCCAAAAAATGATTCTACAGTAACTGTTCGTGGTCTAGCAATTTATGATTCTTTGAGTCTTGCAGACCAAGAATCAATCTCTCAAGAACTTACAAATGCATTTATTAAGGAACTAACTAGATAGTTTTCTTGCTGTAAAAAAAAAAAAAAAAAAATATTTTGCAAAAAAATTTTTTTGTGATATAATTATAAACATAACAGTAACAATAGCAAAAGGGATCACCTGAACCCATTCCGAACTCAGTAGTTAAGCCTTTTTACGCCGACGATACTAGAAATAGGAAAATAGGGAGTTACTGTTTTTTTATTTTCTTAAAAAAATAAAAAAACAGTAAAAATAACAAAAAATAGTTAAAATAAGCCAAAAAAACGCTTAAAAATAGCCAAAAAAGAGTTAAATTATGACTTTCAGTCAACAAGCAAAACTTGAAATTTTAGCAAATCGACTAACTCGACCAAAATTTAATTCCTTAGTTAAAGGTTTAATTTTTTCATCATCACTAGATGATGATCCAAACTTTTTTATACTAAGAATTAACAAAAATGAAATTAATTCTCGATTAATTGAAATTTTTCAAAAATTTCAATTGTTTTTTTCAGAAACTAGAAAAAACAAAAATTGAATCTGTATTGAGAAAAAATTAATTAAAATTGATAAAACACCTGAGAATATCCAATATTTTTTTGCCGGACTTTTTATAGGAGGAGGTTCGATTTCACCGCTGGGGTCAAAATCTTACCACCTTGAAATTTCATTTTTGGATAAATCAAAATGTGAAAAAGTTTTAAATATTTTGCGCCAGAATCAATTAGAGTTCACTTTTAAGCAAATTTTTTATCAGAACCGCTTAAAAATTTACTTAAAAAAAGTTAACGAAATAATTTATTTTTTAATGGCTATCGGTGCACTTGAACAAGCTTCAAAGTTAGAAATTTTGAGAATTGAACGTGATCACTATCTTAACGCTAACCGAATCACAAATTTTGACATAAAAAACGCCAAAAAGATAAGTGAATCATCGACAAACTTTATTAAAAAATGAAATTTAATTAAAAAACACAATCTAACATCGGAATTTAGCGACCAAGAATTAATTTTCTTTGAGATCCGGGAAAAAAATCCTGAATTAAGTTTACAAGAAATTTGTGAAATTCTAAAAAAAGAGTATAATATTATTAGAACAAAAGCAGGCCTAAACTATTGGCTTGTCAAGTCTAATAAAATTTTAGAAAAAGGAGTGAAAAATGCACAATAGAATTATTTTTGACCGCAAAGATTGACGTGCTTATAGCCGTGCAGACGAAGCTACAAAAAAACTAACAAATAAATTGTTGTCTTTTTCCATTATGTGATTAGGTGTCGCAATTTTACTTGTTGGCTTAATTACATTTGCAATTTTATCAATAGACTCATTATTTGCAATTTATTTAAGATTAGTTAGAACTATTACATCAAGAACTACAGGGATTTTACTATTTTTTGTTTTACTTTTAGGAGTAAATTTTGGGGTGTCATATTATATAAATAAATGAGCATTAGCCGATAACCCGCCAACAATCGTTCTTGTTTTACTCTTTTTTGTTTTTGTAATGGCTAATTCTATCCTTCTTCCGTTAATTTTCGCTGTTCAAATAGCCTTAGGACAAGGTAGCTATATAATGATAGCAGTTGGTGGTGCTGGTGGTTTAATGGCCTTAATTGGAATTTTAGGTTATTTCCAAGTTATCAATTTTGGTAGATTATTACCTTTAATTTTCATTGGTCTTTTTATTGAATTAATTCTTTTAATTGTTTCCTATTTTGTTTTTTCTTCATTTGTAGACACCTTATACTCATTTGTTGGTATTACAGTTACATTAGGAATGATCGGATATGAGTTTTGAAGTATCAGAAATCAATCATCAATAATTTTAGGCAATTACAATAGTCATACAGAAATTAAACGCGTTTTCTTAAGATTAGCAATTTGAAATGCACTTAGTTTATATATTTCTTTCCTTCGTTTAGTATTACACATATTAAGACTTTTGAATAGACGTTAAAATATATAATTTATCCTCTATTTTCAAATATTTTTTAAGGATTTTATGCAAAAAAAAGTAATTTTAGTTGATATTGAGATTGAAAAAGGGTCAAACATCAAATATGAAATTGACCCCAAAACTAAAAAATTAGTTGTTGATAGAATTCTTCGTGGTGATTTTGTTTATCCAGCTAACTATGGGAGTATTCCTGAGACACTAGATTGAGACGGCGATCCATTAGATGTTTTAGTTTATTCTAGCCAAAAATTTTTACCTGGATCACAACTAAATGCTAGAATTTTAGGCGCCCTTGAAATGATAGATGACGGCGAAATTGACACAAAATTAATTGCAGTTCATCATGATGACTATCGTTTAGATCATATTAATTCAATGAACGGTCTACCTCAGGAGTGATTAGATTCAATTCATTATTTTTTTAGCAATTATAAAAATTGAAAACGCCCCGGAATTACAAAAGTCTCAAAATTTATCTCTCTTGATGAGGCAATTAAAGAATTTGAAACTTGTACTAAACTTTATGAAGATTTTCACCATTATTCAAAAGAAGATTTTCTTAAAACAATGCAAGAAAAATTCCCAGAAAAATATCAAAAATAACCCAAACACATTTTTTTGTTAGCAAAGCAAAAAAATGTGTTTTTTTATGATATAATAAAAAAACAACAAAAAACATTATTAAAACCCAAGAGGAGAATATGAAAACTAAGTGAAACAAGTTTTTAAAACTAGGTTTAGTTATGCCAATTTCTGTAATTGGAGTTATTGCTAGTTGCGGTAATGGTCACTCAAATGATGAGGGAACTAAAAAAACTCCTGAAACACCAACAAACCCAGGTTCAGGCCAAACACAAAGCATTAGCGATGTTTCCAAGATTTCTGAATTAGTTTCATCCCGTAAAGCTGAAATAAGTGCAGCAAAAGCAGATCCTTCCAAACATTTTGCAATGAATATGGCAATTGTAACAGCTGATGGAACTGTTACTGACAAGTCTTTTAATCAGTCAAGTTGAGAGGCGATTCAACAAATGGCTGCAATAACAGGCGGAGAAATCACCTCCATTGATAGCAGTACTGATAGTTTATCACAAAAATATAATTCCTTAATTAACACAAATAAAAACATTTGAGTTCTTTCTGGATTTCAACATAATGAAGCTTTACAATCTTGACTTGCTATTCCAGAAAATAAACAATCATTTACCAGTAAAAAAATAATTGTTATTGGAATTGACTTGCCTGGTTTGGATGATGTAATTCCGCAAGGTCAATACATCCGTTTAAATTATAAATCTGAAGAAGCAGCATATATTGCAGGTTATGCAAATGCAGCGTTTTTAGCCGCTAAATATCCAAATGATGCAGCCAGACGTTCTGCAATAACCGTAGGTGGTGGTGCTTTTGCCGCTGTTACTGACTTTATTGCTGGATATTTGGCCGGAATTAAAGCATATAATGCCGCAAATCCTACCAAAAAAACTAAAATTACCGCTAATACAATCAAATTAGATACAAATTTTACCGTCGATGTAACAAGTAAACAAACACTTGAAGGTTTAGCGGCAAATGGTTCTCCTTCAACATTGCTAGCAGTGGCCGGTCCACTAACAGGTGTTTTTGCAGATATTGCTGCAGGAGATCATGACCGTTTTTTAATAGGGGTTGATACTGATCAGTCACTTGTTTATACAAGATCAACAAGAAGATTTTTCACATCAATTTTGAAAAATTTAGGATATTCACTTTTTTCAGTTCTTGCCGATCTATACACTAAAAAAACAAATTCAAAATATTTAGGCGGATTTGTTCAATCTCAAAAAAATGCATTTGTAAAACTTGGATATAAGGATAAATTTGTCGACATTGCCAATCCAACCCTACCAGATTCGGATAAAACTTTAGCCAATAAAGCAATCGAAGATGCAAAAAAACATTTTGACGAAAAAACAGCAAACTCAACTGATGTTCGTAAAACATTAGAGATTCCAGAAATGGATAAAGATCAACAAGCTCGAATTAATGCGCTTGTTTCTGAAATTAATAAGTAATTTCAGCACTTTTTCAGGTCAAGAAAAAAATCCAGGCTATTTTGTCTGGATTTTTTAATTTTTTTTGCTAAAATTTAATTAAATGGACAGAGAAGAAAATGTAATTGAGTTTATTGGCGTTTCAAAAAAATTTGGCAACTTTTTTGCTAATAAAAACATTAGCTTTAAAGTTAAAAAAAACACAATCCACGCACTAATTGGGGAAAATGGTGCCGGAAAATCAACACTTATGTCCACTCTTTTTGGAATTTATACACCAGACGAGGGACAAATAAAAGTAAACGGAAAGCAATCGTTTATTGACAATCCTAACCGTGCAAGTGACTTGGGAATAGGAATGGTTCATCAACATTTTAAACTAGTTGATGCTTATACTAATTTTGAAAACATTATTTTAGGACAGGAATTTACCCATCGCGGTGTTCTAAATCGACAATCTGCCCGTGAAAAAATTAAAAAAATACAGCAAATTTACAATATTGAATTTGATTTAGACCAAAAAACTGGCGATGCTTCTGTTGTTGTAAAACAGAAAATTGAAATTATAAAAATTTTATATCGAGACTCAGATATCTTAATTTTTGACGAACCAACAGCAATTCTATCGCCACAAGAAATTGATTCCTTTTTAGATATTTTAAGATTTTTTATTAAAACCGGTAAAACAATAATTTTTATATCACACAAATTATCTGAAGTTAAACAGGTTGCAAATTCTGCGACCGTTTTGCGTCATGGCGAAGTCGTTGCTAATTTTGAAAATCTCGAAAACATCAGTATTTCCGAGATGACTGCGGCAATGGTTGGTAAAAAAGTTGTTAGCTCAAAAAATTTACTCAAAAAAGATTTCACTCAAGTTGGATTAAAAGTTGAAAATCTTAGTGCTTCTTTTGATAAAAAAATCGAAAATTTAAACTTTGAAATTCACAAAGGTGAAATTTTTGCAATTGCAGGTATTGAAGGCAACGGTCAACTTGAGGTCGAACTTGCAATTTCAGGTCTAATTCATTCAACAGGCAAAATTTTGGTTTATAACCAAAACAACGAACCTATAAACTTAGAAAATTCAAGTGCTTCCTCTCGTTTTGGTTTGATCTCTTATGTTCCTAGCGATCGCCATAAATACGGAATAGTTTTAGATTTGCCAAATTTAGATAATTCAATAATAAGAAACATGCGAAATGAAAAATATGTTTCAAAAAAATATATAAAAACTCAAAAAGTTCAAGAATTATACGATAAAATTGTTGAACTTTTTGATGTAAGAGGTGACAAAACTGGCCAAAAAAATTCCCGACTTTTATCTGGAGGAAATCAGCAAAAATTTGTTTTAGGCCGCGAAATTTTAACTGATCACGAAGTACTTTTAATAGTTCAGCCAACTCGTGGACTTGATATCGGGGCGATAAATTTAGTTCATCAAAAAATTCTTGAAGAAAAAAGCAAAAATAAAACAATTTTACTCATTTCATACGAGCTTGATGAAGTTTTGGCCCTAGCAGACACAATTTGCGTTATTAATAAAGGCCAAATTTCTAAAAAATATTTTGCAAATGAAATTGACCGTTATAAAATAGGTAGACTAATGGCAGGTTTAAATCATGATTAAGAAAAAAATTAATTTTTCTATTTTTTCTAATTTTTTCTTTAAAAAATTAGAAAAAAACACCTCTAAAAGCATATCTGAAAAGATTTTGTCTACTTTTTGGGCAATTTTCTTTGGAATTTTAGTCTCTTTTATTTTTATCTGATCATTTGGGTACAATCCGCTAAAAGTTTATTATACTATTGTTTTTAAGATCGCTTTTGCCTGAAATGAAGTTAGAAATTTACTATTAATTACGTCAATTTTCATTTTTGCTAGTATTGCAATTGCAATTCCTTTTAAATCGGGGTTATTTAATATCGGTCTTCCGGCGCAAATGATGATTTCAGGGATAGTTTCCTTGATGATTGTTTTAAATTTGACATCAATTAATATTTATGCTCGGTTATTAATAGCCGCACTTTTAGGTATTTTAACAAGTGGAATTCTGGGTGCACTAGTTGGTATTCTTAAATCTTATCTTAGAATAAATGAAGTTATTTCAACAATTTTATTAAATTGAATAATTTTTTATATTGGTAAATTTTTCCTTACATCAACAAGTCTTGACATTGGATTTAAAACTACAACACTAACTTCACAAACTATAAACGAGACGGCATTTTTAACATCAATATTTTTAACCCGTAATTTTTCAATAATAATGCTATTTTTATCATTATTATTTGCATTTTTAATCTGATTTGTTTTGCAAAAAACTTCAATTGGCCTTTCAATAAAAATTACTGGTCAAAACAAAGATGCTGCAAATTATGCCGGAATTAACAACAAAAAAACTACTATAGCAGTTATGACTTTTTCAGGAATTGTCGGCGGGATTGCCGGTTTTGCCTGGTATGTTTTTTACAGACGATCCTTTACAATTCAGGCCGGAATGCCGCGAGAAGGTTTTGACGCTATTTTATTAGCACTTTTAGCCTTTAATTCACCTTTTGGAATAATCCCAATATCATTTTTTTACTCAGTTCTTCTAATTGGAACAAATGCACTTGAGGCTCATTCAATTGCTTTAAATCAACAAACAACACAAATTATTATTGGAATTATAGTGTATTTATCTGCTATATCCGTTATTTTCATTCATTTTAAACCTCTAAAATGAGCGATAAATGTCTGATACTTATCTAGAACAGGCCGATTTTTCAGTGCCAAAAATGCAAAAAATATAAACATAAAGCCAGCAACCCCTGGCTACAGTAATTTAAGTTTATTGTTCATAAAACCTGAAAAAAAGGAAAAATTTAGTAATTTGCAAACAGAAATTACTAAATTTGAAAATATTAAAGCAGAACTTTTAACTTTATTTTTAGACCAAAAAGTCAATATTTTTTGAATTTACCGAAAAATTCAAAAAATAAATATTAAACTTTTCTTATTAAAAAGAGCGTACTTAAAAATTAAGAATCATGACAATACTGCAATTTGAAAGCAAAAAAAGAAAGAATTAAAAAACAAATCTGGACTAGATTCAGCACTTAAATCGAAAAATGTTGAGGAAAAATTAGCCTTTTTTGAGCAAATTAACCAAAAAAGGCGTAAATTAAATATCGAACTAAATGAGTTAGGTTACTTTGATGCTAAAAATAATTTTAATGCTTTTTGACAACAAATTATTGAACATCACCTTCAATTTCGTAGTCTAAAATCTGAAATCATTGAAAATTTTAAAGCAAACCAAAAAACTAAAAAACCTTTAAAAACGGAGGAAAAATAATGACTTTAGAAACAGTTATTCCAATTTTAGCGCTTTTCTTTGTTTTTTTCTCAATAATAACAACCGGATCGATAGCTGGGCTCTATAGTGAAAAAGCTGGGGTTGTAAACATTGCAATCAACGGAGTTATGATTATTGGGGCGACAGTTTATGGTCTTTTTTCAATTCTTTTTGATGTTTCAAACATGGCGATGCAATTAATTTTAATCCCACTTGCAGCGCTTTTTTCAGGATTATTTTCGCTACTGCATGGATTTTTAACGATAAAACTGAAAGGAAATCATATTATCTCAGGAGTAGCACTCAACATTTTGGCGCCAGCAATTGCATTTGCACTGCTTAAAATTTATGGAAATAGTAGTCGCTTTGAGTCACCAGTAAATGAACTTGCCTTTGGTCCACATCGAACATTTTTAAACATTTTTTCACTAAAATTACTAATTGTAACAGCATTAATTTTTGTAACTTGGTTTGTTTTTTCCAAAACAAAATTTGGACTTAGATTTTCAGCTGTTGGTGAAAATCCGCACGCTGTTGCTGCAGCCGGAATTAATGTCAATAGAATGAAATGACTTGGAGTTTTTCTTTCAGGTTTAATTGCCGGAATTGCGGGTGCTTTTTATTTCCAGTACCTGGGGTCTTCTTTTACCGGCGATGTTCAGGGACTAGGGTTTTTATCGCTAACAATTTTAATTATGGGCCGTTGGAAAATAATTTTAATTGTAATTTACGGCTTAATTTTCTCATTTTTATACACAATTTCAATTAGCCTAGCCGGAAATTTTGGCGACTTTTTAGCAATTATTGAAGCAGCACCTTATTTAGTTACAATTTTAATTTTAGGTCTTACTTCCAGAAAAGACTTAGCGCCAAAAGCACTCGGAATACCTTATGATAAATCTTTAAAATAAAACTTAAAAATTTATAGTATAATTCTAAATCCTTATTAAAAAATAAAAACAGCATTCACGAAAAAATATTTCAAGGTTTTATTATGTACAAAAAATTTTTCGAAGGTATTATTGAAGTTATTACCGGCCCGATGTTTTCAGGCAAATCTGATGAACTAATTAAAAGAATAAAAATTCTGACTTATGCAAATATTAAGATTTTAGTAATAAAACCTTTAATTGACAACCGTTTTTCTGACTGCGAAATTGTTTCGCGCTCAGGTCTGAGAATCCCAACTTTTAGTGCTAAAACCACTCAAGAAATAAAAGATCTATTTGCAAAAGAAAAATATGGGGCAATTGCAATTGATGAAATTCAATTTTTTAGCGAGGATATTATCCCTTTTTTGGACAAAATTGCAAACAAAGGAATTAGGGTGATTGTCAGCGGTCTTGACCAGGATTTTCGTCGCAAACCTTTTGGTGTTTTGCCAAATTTAATGGCAATTGCCGAAAATGTTACCAAATTACAAGCAGTTTGCACAATTTGCAAACGCGCTGCAACCACAACGGCTCGCCTGGTTAAATCAGAAAAACAAAACCTAATTGGTGATAGCGCCGAATACGAGGCGCGCTGTCGTGCTTGTCATAACCTATAAAAAAAAAAAAAAAATATTTTTTCTACTAATTCAAAATTTTGTGGTAAAATTGTTTTTTGCAAGCGCAAGTGTAGTTTAATGGTAGAACTTCAGCCTTCCAAGCTGACTGTGAGGGTTCGATTCCCTTCACTTGCTCCATATCAGGTTGTCCAAATTCTCAGAAAAAGCGCAAATGCGCTTTTTTTATTAACATTTTATACATTATTTTTTAAAATAATGTATAATTTAAAAAAGATTTAATTTCTTAAAAAGGAACAAAATGGAAATAATTTCAGGAACAGTAATAGACAAACTTGGTTTTCATGCCCGCCCTGCCTCAAAAGTTGCAAAATTAGCAACAACATTCAAATCACAAATTAAAATCATATCTGGTGAAAAATCAGGTAATGCCAAATCAATTATGAATATAATGGCTCTTGGAATTAAAATGGGATCAGATTTTACCATTGAAGTTTCAGGTGAAGACGAAATTACTGCCGCAAAAGCGATCAAAGAATTAATTATTGCCGAAAAATTAATTCTTGAATAAAAAATAACCAAAAACCGTGCATAAAATAAGCCGACAAAACGTCGGCTTATTTTATTTTTTTGCCAGGTTTTGTCAAATCTTACCCAAAATTGAAAAAAAATATATTTTTCAATTATTTTCTAGCAAAACCTATAAAATAATGTAAAATTATGGTAATTAATTTGATTTTTTGCGTTACCAATTTATCAAATTAATTATTTTATATAAAAAAAGAAAGGAGAAAAATGTCCATTTCACTTAAATCAGTTTTCAGTGAAAAAACAAGAAAGAGCACCAACAACTCTGGTGCTGGGAAATTGCGTAAAATTTTGTCCAAAATATCTGGCGCTTTTATGCTACCAATCTCAGTTATGTCCATTGCTGGTCTATTCTTAGGAGTTGGTGCTGCGATTGCAAGTAATGCCTCATCCGCGTCACTTAAACAATTTGGGGACTTTATCCAAGCCCTAGGTGACCCTATTTTTGGCGGTTTGCCGCTTTTATTTGCAATTGCCTTTGTTATTGCCTTTACTGATGACGCCGGTGTGGCTGT
Organism: Mesomycoplasma ovipneumoniae; assembly: GCF_033343935.1. GTDB lineage: Bacteria > Bacillota_I > Bacilli_A > Mycoplasmatales > Metamycoplasmataceae > Mesomycoplasma > Mesomycoplasma ovipneumoniae_G. The sequence goes on from NZ_JAWPGQ010000001.1 coordinate 64,805, forward strand.
TTTTGCAACAGTAATTGGATATCTTGTTTTCTCAAGTATTCAATCAGTCTTTATTACTGATGTTGAAAATGGGGTTACTATTTTATTCTCTGGTGCAGGACGTGATCCAGCTGGATTAAAAAACCTTGTTGGTGCTGCTCTCGGAATTAGGGCGCTTCAAACATCAGTTTTTGGCGGAATAGCTGTTGGACTTGTCGTTCAATATCTATATAATCGCTTTCATACAATTCAATTACCACAAATGATTTCATTTTTTGGTGGTAAAAGATTTGTTGCATTAATCACAATTCCAGTAATGGCGCTTTTAGCTTTTGTTTTCCTAATTTTCTGACCATGAATAGGAATTGTACTTAACCTCTTTGGTGCCTCACTTGCAAAAGTTCCTTATGGATTTGAGTCATTTATTTTTGGTTACATCGAAAGATCATTAATTCCTTTTGGTCTACACCACGTTTTCTACGCGCCACTTTGATTTTCATCAGCCGGAGGAGACGCAGGTGCAACTATCACTGAATGAGCTCTTGGTCAAGGAATTGAAGTTGTTGCAAAGGCGGGTGATAACGCTGGTTTCGAGGTAATTGCTAAAGCACAAACAATTCCTGGTGATTCACTTAAAAATATTTTAATTGCCATCCGTGAAAATGGAGATAAATATGTTGGTGACTCAACAGCTTCACTTACTTTATTAGGAGCACCTAACACAATTGATTACACCGTTGATGGGAAAGAATTTTCAATCCCATTATTTACCTTTTTAGAAAACCATGGATTCAAAGTTGGTAGATTTGCTGACGGTAAATTCTCAGGAATGATGTTCGGTCTTCCTGCAGCTGCAGCAGCCATGATTATGGCAGCACCAAAAGAAAATCGAAAAGTTACTGCAGGAACTGTTGTTCCAGCAGCAGCAACTTCATTTGTAACTGGTGTTACAGAACCGATTGAATTTACATTCCTATTCTTATCTCCACTACTTTTCTGAGGATTCCACGCATTTATGATGGCTCTTTCCTTCATGTTTGCGAATTTAGCTGGAGTTCACATTCCAATGGCCTTCTCAGGTGGAGTTCTTGACCTTTTAATTTATGGAGCCGTTCCTGTCCAAAAAGGTACTAATTTCTGGTGAGTTTTAGTAGTAGGACTTGCTTATGTGCCAATTTACTACTTTGTTTTCCTTTTTGTTATCAAATGGAAAAACCTTGAAACTCCTGGAAGAGGAACAAACACCAAATTATTTACAAAATCTGATTATTTAGCACGTAAAGATAGTTCAAAATCTGCCTCAACAGTCGACCCACAAGTTCTTGCGATCGTTGAAGGATATGGTGGAATTGATAATATTACCAATTTTAATAACTGTGCATCACGTCTTCGTTATGACATTAAAGATTTATCACTTGTTGACGAACAAAAATTAAAAGCTGCCGGCGTTGTTGCTATAAAAGTTGAAGGACAACACCATGTTCAGGCAATTTTAGGTCCAATCGCTGAGCAAATGAATGCAAAAATTAATTCTCAACGTGATTTAATTAAAGCTATGTCTCAAGACGAAATTGACGCAATTTTGAAAAACAAACCAACTAAACCTATGCCAGAAAAAGTTGAAATGACTAAATGTGAAAACAAAACTTGCCACTTGCCAGAAGAAATTTATTCTCCAGCAACAGGTGAATTAATCGAATTAGCTCAAGTAAAAGACGGCGTATTTTCTGAAGAAAAATTAGGAAAAGGTTTTGCAATTCGTGTTGGAAACACCGGTAAAAAAGACATTTTTTCACCAATTAATGGTCAAATTAAAATGGTCTTTAATACCAAACACGCAATTGGATTTGCTTCTAAAGACAATAAAACCCAAGTTTTAATTCACATCGGAATAGATACTGTCGAACTTCATGGTCAAGGTATTGAGGTTTTTGTTGAAGCTGGACAAGATATTAGTGTTGGAGATAAAGTTGCTAGCGTTGATCTTGATTATTTAACTCAATCAGGAATAAAAAATACCGATATTATCGTTGTTATTCTTCACGAGTCAGATAAAAAAGAATTCCAATTTAAAGTTCCTTTACAAAACATTAATCAACTCCCAATGCTAGTTGGTCAATCATTACCAACCAAAAAACAATAAAATTGGTCTCTAAATTTTAGAATATTTTTGTAAAAAAACCGCGATTAACCTCGCGGTTTTTGTTTTAAATTAACTTTAGGCTAAAATATACAAATAATTTTTTAATACTGATTTATTAAGCTCCTTTTGCAAAAATTTATAACCCCTTTTGTTGAAGTTAAACAAATGCTTGAGTTTGACAGTTTAATGGCAAAATTCACTTTTTAGTGAAAATAAAAAGGCGAAAATACCGTCAAATCAGTATTTTTTGACCTAAAGTCTTAACTTTTATTATTTTGAAATTAACCTTTTGCAAAAAAAAAAAAAAAAAATGTTTGGAGTAAAAAAAATTTCTGTTATAATTACACTCACTAAGAATAATTAATAAATTTTGATATGAATTAAGGAGGAATTAGTTATGTTTTTTGCCATACTAAAATCAGATAGTGCGGATTATCCATTATATTTTTAAATATGATGGAATGCCTTAAATTTACCCGTTTAGAAATCTTTAAATTTAAGGCTCTTAGTTATTGCTCTTTCAAAACTTCATATATTTTTTTAGGCTCAGTTTAATTAAAAACGAGTTTTCTATTTGCATTGAGTTTAAATAGTAGTTGTATTTTTTTATGATTTTTGTTATTTTACCCATAAATTGATTTTTGGCCGTCGCTTTAACTAAAAAAGGTTGTTTAAAAATTTCATAATTTTGCTTTTCAAGTTAAAATTTTAGCTTTTTTAGTTTACTTTATTTGATTAATAAGTAGATTTTTCTTTAGTGAGTGTTAGATTTAAAATTCAGTATTTTTGCTTGAATAGTTATTTTTCCTGAGTTTGCCAGTTTGATGGCGTTCCTATTGACCAAATATTTGAAATAGGTATGATTTTTACTTTGATTTCTTATTAAATCACTAATAAAAAAGGTAATTAACTTTTGTCAAAAAAGTTAAAAAGTGCCCAAGACGGACACTTTTTAAGATTATCTCATCAAATTATGAACACTCCCGTTTCAAGCAAACGACTAAACATTAAAAACTACGGTTTGATATTTACTTTCGGCATAAAAAACCTTGCAATTGAATTTTTGTATTTATTATAAACTGCTTCAATTGTGTTTTTAATAACTAGAACTGATATTTTATGTAAAAAAAAGTGACTTATAACAATGATGATGAAACCTAACCCAAATATCGCAAAGTGAATAGAGAAATAAGCAGTTTTAATAGGAAGAACTGCAATAATTATTGTTAATATCGCCAAGGAAATAAATGAAATAAATATATAAATTATTTGCAAAATAAAGATTCTATAATGAACGTGAAATAAAAAGATTTTTTTCTCCTTCTTGAATTCAATCTCATCAGGATAATTCCACATATCACGAATAATAATTCATCAACGAGGTTCTAACGATAATTTTTCATATTTTTCTTCAAATTGACTGTTAGTTAAATTTAACGCTTCTTTTTTATATTTCTTTATAAATCAAACATATTTTATTAAATAATATAAAAATAAAATAAGTAATGCTGAAATTACACCCCAAATAATAATTTTAGAACTTAACTTTGGATAATTAATAAGGAAATCGTTGTAACCGGCAGTGAATGTTAAAAAAAATGTTTCTAAAAAAACAATTAAAAAGAAAAACAATTTAACTACCCAGTTTAAAAAAAGATATTTAAAAAGAAGAGTTATTGCTTTCATGAAAAATTAATACCCTCAAGCAAGTACTTCCTCAATATCAAAATCTTGAAAATTTATTATATTTCCTGATCCTAATAATTTATTTTTATTATTTAAATTATTTATATTATCTATAATTTTTCTAATTTCTTCTTTAAGTTCATTTTCTAAAGCCGTATTGTTTGAAGTTTTAATTAATCGAAAAATAAGTTTTAAACTATCAAGCTCCTTTGTCATTTTTTGAGCAACTTCTCAATAGTTATAAGATTTCGAATCTGAGTTGACTGAATAACCTAATTGCGTTCCGGCGCTAGCTGTACCAACTACACCAACTGCTAAAGCTATCCCGCCTACTAATCAACCAATAGGGCCTGTTAATAGCGCAGCACCAACAGCAAAGCCAGTCCCCGCAAAAGTTCCTGCCGCCCCAACCCCTCAGGCAACGGCATTATTGTTCTTTTCAATAGATCAAGCATTATTTAAATCAATAGCCCGTTGAATTCGATCAATTCAATCTTCGACGGTAAGCCTTTGGTATTCACTAAACAAACTTCTTCTCGCTCTTCTACGAGAATTAGTTTTTTTCAATTCTTGAAATTTTTTATAAATTTCGCTTGTAGATCTAAGTTTTTGGAAAGTTTTATTTTTTTGATCTTGATTATTAAAAACTCTGCCTCTAAAAATATAGTTAAATTGTTTATAAGTAAACGAGTCAAGTGAATCTAGTAAATTCCCAAACTCTGTTATTAACAAGTTTTTTGTGTGTTCGTCTTGAATTTTGTCTAAAATATTAGATTCAAATTTAGAGATTAAATTTTTGAGTTTGACATCAGTATTTTCATAAGGTTGTGCAACAACAACATTACCCAAACTCAAAAGATTGATTAGTTCTAGATTTTTCATTTTTATTGCCTCCGCGTTGTTATAATTATGTTTAAAATTATACAATAATAATTTTAAGTTTTTTTTTCTTTTTTTAGGACAAATTCAAGTAAAAAAACTAAACATTTACTTGAGTTTTTGGGAGGCATAAAAATGATAATTAATTTAGATAATGTTGATATAGCGCAAAATAAAGACGAGAATTTAATAAAGGTTGTGCAAGGAAGTTTTGCCCTGAATTCTTATGGGATATTAGAAAGAAAGCCTAATGATTTAGATTTAATAATTTTTTCTAAAAAGATTAAAAGTTTAAGGTTTCTAAATCAAAAACTAATGATTGAACTCAATAAAAACAAAAATTTAGATGTAAAATTAAGCACACCTTTTTTTAAAAAACTTGAATTTAAAAATTTAGATTTAACTATCGAGATAATTTTGGCAAAGTTTTTAAAACCTAATATTTACAAAAAAATTAAAAAAAATCTTTATTTTGTAAAACCTGAATATGCTATTTTGGTTAAAATATTTCAAATTTCAGCAGTTTTATCCAATCATTTTTTAGGATCAGACAAACTAAATTTCCAAAAAATCATTATAACTTTACAAGATCTAAAAATTATTTTGAAAAATAAGTTGCTATTTCATAAAACAAGAGCATTTATTAGGAAAAATTTACTAAGCATTATTATTAATAATTTTATTTTTGATTTTTTTCTAAGAGACAATATAGAATTAATTTGATTTCCTAAAAACGCATATAAATTTGAATTGATAAATTCTATTGAAGGTAATAAGTTTTTGTCAAAAAAAATTAAATCACTTTTCCATTTAAATAAGAATTCAAGAAACTTATTTAATAATTTGATGGTTATAAATGACTATTTTTTGAAGAACAAATATAATATCATAAGTAAAATTAACTCGCTAAACAGGTCTAAAAATGTATTATCTTCAAATGAAATCTGCTTGGAAAACGTAAATTTTTTCTTTGATAATTTCAAAATGATAAATAAACAGAACATAATTTTTAATTCAAAAATTTCACCAAATTGAGACACCGAAATTATAGAAATTAATAAGTCATTCCCCTTTATAAAAGTTTTAAAGGCTGTATCGTTAAAATATAAAATTAACGAAAATTTAAATAAAAACCAAATTTTAATCTATTCTAATAACAATCAAGAGTTTTTGCTTAACACTTTATATAAAATAGTTGTGCTTTTAGTCTTTATCTAATTAAAAACTTTTGACCTAATAAGTGTTGAAGCATTTATTTCGCAAAGCATCTCATTAATAGTTAATTCTATTAATGAGAGTATAACATTCTTTTATTGACTATATAATAATTTAGGAATTCGGATTATTCGCTATGTAAAGGCTCACGTTCCCACACAACCTAAATTAATTTTTCAAATCTTTTAAACGGATATTTTTGGAAAATAAACAAATATTTGTCACAAAACAAAACAAATAACAGACCCATTAGCAATTTGAATAATTATTTTTTATTTATTTTTACATAAAACCCAAACAAAGACTTATTAAAAGTTTTTGTGATTAATTCAATAGGGTTGTCAAAGGAATTTGAAATCAATCTATAAATTTTCGATAAATTTCTATTGTTGTAAAAAATAAAAAAGTAAAAAGAAAAAAACAACAAAATAGTAATAGAAAAAATAATAACTAAAATGATTGTCAATAAATTAATATAATTTTTATCAACTTTTATAAGCGCACCTGTATCTCGGATAAAATCTATAGCAAAATTGTTATTACCAAAAACAAGAGTTAAGAAAATTTCGTGTAAAATAAATGTTAAAATTGAAAAACTAAAGCAAAAAGTTGCAAATCATAACTCAAATTTACTTATTTTATAAATAATTTTAGATAAAAATTGCTTCAATTCGGGGTTTATTTCCTTCCCCTGCAAGTAAGAAGCATTGTTAATTTTATTAGTTTTCTTAAAATATCAACGAGAATTTGCAAATAATCACAAACCAACTTCAACTATATAGTCTTGATGCTCCGTGTTAATTCGTTGTTTTTTATATAAAGAAAACAAGCTAAAAAAATTTCTGAAGATAATAATTGTTAGCGAAATAAAAATCAAATAGGAAGATAGTCTTACGAGAAATAATCCACCGTTGGTATTTATAAATTCAATTTTACTAAATGAAATTATAAATATAATTACTATTGTTAGATAAAGAATAAAAGGCAAGACAATAATATGAAGAAATTTTCTATTAAACAATTCCAAATAGCGCATGTAGAATTTTTGGATCATGTTAATTTAATTAATATCCATTATTTTTATAATTTAATATTATTGTATCTTATAATATTAAGTACAAGTTAAAAAACAATAAAAAATTTTACCATCATATAAATTAGAAGAAAAAATTTATAAAACCGATAGAATCAAAGCCATATATAAAAAAGTAATTGTCTGAATTTTTCTATTAATTTAGCTAAAAAATTTAGTAGGTTAGGATATTAATTTTCCTGTAAATATAAACATTTTTTATTTAGCATTTAATTTTTATTTATAACTTTTTAGGGTATAATTTAATTAGTTTGTGGAAAAAGGGGGTTTAGTATAATGGCAGTACCATGGACTCCAAACCCATCAGTGAAGGTTCGAATCCTTTAACCCCCGCCAAAAAATTATTTTTAAAATACGAAAGGTGATAAGATGCAAACAAAATTCAAGAACAAAGCATATAATTTAGTTTCATCATTAATACAACCAGGAGAAAAACTAGAATTTACCGTTAGTGATATAAATTTTGATGTTGTTGACTTTAAAAATTTTGGAAAAACAACGCTAATTTCAATTTTTCCGTCAATTAACACCAAAATTTGTGATGAACAAACAACATCCATCCGTGATTTATCAAGAAAATATTCACAATTTAGATTTATTTCAGTTTCACTTGATCTTCCTTCTGCGATTGCTCAGTGAAAAAATGCAAATTTATCCGAAAATATGGAGATATATTCTGACTATCGTTTGCGTAGTTTTGGATTAGCTACTGGATTTTTAATTGATGATGTATTTTTATTAAATCGTGGTTATATTATTGTTGACTCTGAAGGAAAAGTTTTAGTTGTTGAACCTAATTCTGATGTTCACGATCAAATTAATTTTGAACAATTAGAAAAACATCTTCAAAACCTTTCATAATTTTCTTAAAAAACTTAAAAATTAATTTTTATTTACATATTCAAGAAATGCACATTTAATTGTGTATTTTTTATTTATTTTTTAAAAATAAAAAAAGTGGTATAATTTATAAGACAAAATAAAATAGGAATAACAATGAATGACCTTACAAAAATTCCCGCTGACCTAATAAATGAACGCCCTTTTAAAGAAGGTGAGGCTTTTTGGTTAATTCAGGATTGAATTCCAATTTATGCGCTCACAGTCGTTCTGGGTATGGTTGCCTCAATTATCACAATTTATTTTTTCTGAAAACGCGAAGGTTATAAATTTGATCATTTAGCCGCGTTGATTTTTATCACAATTCCTATTTCTATTGTTGGAGCACGTTTTGGATATATTCTTGAGCGTTTAGTGGTTGGTGATCTTACATCATTACAACAGTGATGAAATATTCGCCAAGGTGGACTTTCAATTCAATGAGGTGTTATTTTTCCAACTATTGCAAATTTAATTTATGCTTATCGAAAACGGGCTAGTTTTGATTGACGAAAAGGCTTTTCTTTTATCTTGCCGGCGGTTTTAATTGGCCAATTTTTAGGAAGGTGAGGAAACTTTACAAATCACGAAGTCTATGGATTCCTTGATCCTGAAGGTAAAACCGTAAATTGATTAGGCGATTTTATTCGAAAAAATATGTTTATTGCTGATAAACATGCGCCAAATGGCCAACTTCGTGTTCCATTATTTTTCTATGAATCACTAACTTCGCTATTTGGTTACTTGGTAATTGTATGAGTATTAAACCTTTTTTCATGACTCAAACCAGGTTCAACAGGGGCGCTATACATTTTATATTACGGAATTGTTCGGGCTTCTATGGAATTTTTACGGCAAGAATCATATGTTTATTATTTTGTAATTGCAATTTTGATGATAATTCTAGGTATTTTGCTGTTCATCCGCTTTCAATTTTTCACAAATTACTATGTAAAAATTGAAAACAAAAAGTTAAAATTAGCATTTTCTGAAAGATACACAAAAGAAAACAGACGCTACATTGGTTTACCTTGAATTAGATGGAATCGTAACGTTTCTCAGCTTGCAAAATCAGAACCAAAAATCTTAGAGGCTTAGACAAAATTGAAATTTTACAACGAAAAACATTAGTTTTTAATGTTTTTATAATTTAATATTATATAATTATTTATAATCATTAAAATTTTATTCTTAAGGGGTTTAGTCATGGAAAATTATGATGTTATAATAATTGGAGCAGGACCAGCTGGTCTAACAACTGCTCTTTATGCTTCTCGTGGTAATTTAAAAGTTCTAATTTTGGAAAAAGGAGCCCCAGGCGGGAAACTTGTTTCACAATCTAAAATTGAAAATTGACCTGGAGATGAGTTTATTGATGGTGCATCTTTAGCGCTAAGAATGTATAAACACTCACTAAAATTCGGAACAAAACACCGTTATTGTGACGTTGATTATATTGAGTCTAACTCACCTTTTGACCATAAAGTTATTTGTAAAGACGGTAAAACTTTCACAGCAAAATCCGTTGTTGTAGCCTCAGGAATGGTCGAAAGAAAACCGTTAGATATTAAAAATTACCTTGATTTTGAAGGTAAAGGTGTTTCTTATTGTGTTGTTTGCGATGGTCCTTTTTATGCAAACCAACCTTCAATTGTTATTGGAGGAGGAAATTCTGCTGTTGAGGAATCAAGTTTTTTAGCTTCAATAGCTTCAAAAGTTTATGTTCTAGTTCGTGATGACAAATTTATCGCCGAGCCACTTTTGATTGAAGAACTCAAAAAAAACAAAAATGTTGAAATTTTATTTAACGCTAGAGTTTTAGAACTTCAAGGTGACGGCTCACTTGAATCAGCAATTATTGATCACAACGGTGAGCAAAAAACACTAGAAATTAAGTCACTTTTCCCATACATTGGTTTTTTACCAGCAACAAGCTTTTTACAAAAAAACCATAAAGAAATTCTTGATAAATTTAATTTTATTCAAGTTGACAAATACGGACAGTCAAAAATTCCTGGCGTTTATGCTGTTGGTGATGTTGTTACAAAAGAAATTAGACAAATTGTTACTGCCGCAAATGATGGTGCAATTGTTGGTAAAATTTTAACTAATCGAATTAAGTAAAAAAAGGTTCCTATATAGTGAAAATAGTTAAGAAATTTTCCAAAACAAAATTTTTAACAAGAAAATCGAAAATTTTACTAGGCCTTACTTTATCCGCATCATTTCTTGGTGTTTTAGGAATTTCTGTTGGTATTTCTTATGGTTTTGGCTTAATTAAAAAAAATTCTTATCAAACAACTGTTGAGGATTTAAATAGAACAATAACTAAAATTAATGCTCTTAGTTTTAATGCTCAAAAAGTTTCTCCTTTTTCAACTTACGCCTCACTAAAAGAAGAGTGAAAAAAAATTCAAAACTCACCAAAACAAGGTGATTTTTTCGATCTTTTTAGTCTTGAAAATAAAAGATTGCAACCATATAAGTTGCCAAACGGAATTTGACTTGAGTTTGTAGATGTCAAACCTGATGATGCAAATCAACAATTTAATGTTGAATTTTTACTCAAAACTCATAATCACTCAAGAATTATAAAATCTGACATAAGAACTGACAAAATTTCTATAAGTCCTAATTCAACTTTTTTTCTGGAAAATTTTTACCAAGCTCTCCAAATAAATCTTCAAAATATTAGACCATTTTCTAGAAGTGAGCAAAATAAAGTCTCTCCTAACATTTGGCTTGCAAGCGACTTTTTAGCAGAGGCAAATTCTGAGCAAAGTGCAGAAAGTTTTATTAAAAAGGTTCATGATTTTTTTGACTTTGACTTTCAGTCAATCTTAACTAACAAAAACTTTGCTATTAAACACAAAAATAAGTTAATTTTTCCTTATAAAATAGAAATTATAAAAAATAATAAAAACACTTGAGTCCAACCTTCGCAATTGCACTCAGATTTTTTAGAAATACAAGGTAAAATTAGTTTCACAGAGGAAGCTAAACAAATTTTCCCAAAAAATTTTAATACAAACATAACTAAAAATTTTACTTTTTTACTTTTTGATTCAGCTAAAAATAAGTCTGCTTTTATTGATCCTAAAGTTTTTATTCAAATTCCAAAACTAACAGATCTAAAAGTCGATCAATTTTCACAGCAAAATCAAGACAACAAAGTTGATATTTCACAAAAATCAATATCGTGAGTTTATAACTTTCTTAAATATAACGAAACAACAAAAGCATTAAAAACATCTGAAGAAGCAAAAATAGCACTTAATTCATTTATTAATTCAGATTTACAACTTGATTTTACCGATTATGATGATTTAGATCCAAAAATCAAGCAAAAATTTGGCTTTAACATTATAGTTGAAAAAATTCAACTTGATTCAGACGAGCAGTCATCGCTAGTTCGTATACCGTTTGAAATTTTTTATCCCCTTAATGATGATGGTTCAGAAAAATTAACTAAATCTTCCGAACTTGTTTTAAGAAATTTTAAAAATTCTGAATCCCAAAATGTTTCTACATTTGACCCTAAAAATTTTAGTCAAATTCCAGTTGTTAATTTAGATTATCCTACTGATAAAAATAAAAAAGATGAAGTATTTTCATCTTTTGATTATGTTTCAAAAGATGAAATTCAAAAATTAATTGACTCAAATGCACACGAAGAAATTTACAATATTTTAATAAATTCTTCAAAATTTAATCTTAATTTTCCTGAAACTCAAATTTTAAATTCCTGAACTTTTAAGTATGATTTTCCAACTCTTTCTAAGTTTTCCAAAAGAACACTAACTCCACAAACACTAGAAAATAGCACAAATACTCGTGCTTTTTTTGAAAATAATCAAGAATTTATATATTTTGTAAAAAATATTTTGACTTTGTCTAAAGAAGAAGCTCAAAAATACCTTAGAGTTCTTTTTAATTCTCTTGCGGAAATAAAATCTGATACTTTTGATGATGAACAGAAAACTTCTGAAGCTCAAAGTCTTGATTCAACCCCAAAAAATGAGACTGTTAGTGACACTGGTGCCACACAAGCAACCCAATTTCAGGAAACAGAAACTGGAAATACTGAAAACAACACAGATTCTCAAGGTTCTCAAGCTTCTCAGCCAGCCGAAAATCAAGGAAACCAACAACAAAACTCAGAAAGTCAAACTCCTGATACTAATTTAGCCCCAAAAATTCAAACTATTAATGAGAAAATTGTCTCAAATCTTCAAAATCAATATTTAATTACGGAATTTAGCGACTTAATTTCTAAAATTGAAGCTTTAAACCAAAAAAATGAACCGTCAAAAGCAGAATTAAATGCTCAAACATTTTCTGAATTATTTATTGAAACCTATAAAAATAATAATTTAGTTAAGCAGTTTGAAACACTTGGCGAAAATCTTTCTTATAAAATTGTTTTTCTAGTCAACCCAAACTCAGAACAAATTGATTCTGAGGGCCAAAATTCAACTCCAAACCCAGTTCAGGTTGCTGATCAGGAAACTTCTGAAAATGATACTACTCCCCAAAAAGAGATTTTTAACTTAGGTTATTATTATATTTTTACCTCTGCTACAAATAATAAAATTGTTTTTAGAACCCCAATTAATTCATTAAAATTAGATGTTTTTACAGATCAAAATCCTCAAAGTGACATTGAAGTCTTGTCTAATGTTGTCTTAAATTTTCCACAAAATCTTTTAAAATTAGAGCTTGATGAGTCTAATTTTGCAACTGCACTTACATTTTCTAAAACCGCTGAAGAAGTTCTAAATTCTGAGTTTAATAAAGAAGATAAAGATTTTAAACAAACATTAGAGAGTATTAAAAAACTTTTTGGTTTTTCTACTTTTGTTCAAATTTATCCTTTATTAAATGGTCATGGGCTTGTATATAAAAAAGATAGCGTTTTCAAGGATAAATTTGGAAATTTGAAAATTAGATTTGCCGTAAAAAACCTAGATTCTACTGAAAAATCTCAAATTTTCATCCCAAACACTGTGAATAACGAGCAAAATAACCCTGATAATTCAGCACAAAATCCTTCTACCCCTGAAGATTCAACTTCACAACCAGCACCAACCCCGCCAGCTCAAAGTTCACCGCCAGCTCAACCAGTTCAACCTCAACCACAAACTCAACAACCTGCAACTCAGACCGCACAGCCGCAACTCAAAAATAATCTAGATCCCTTTGTACCCCAAGAAAATGAAGCAAAATATCCGCTTATTTTTACAGTAATTAAACCAAAAAGGCAGTTAAATCGAAATTAGGAAAAAATGAAAAAAACTAAAATAGTAAGAAAAGTAAAAAAAGTTTCACACACCAGATCTTTAATGATTATGGCGACTTGACCTATTGCAATTGGTGCAATTTTAGGTTTTTCTTATTTAACTTATTCACTGGTTGAGTCAAAATATTTTGATGTTGTTGATCAGCGAAATTTAGAAAAAACTGAAGTTAATCAAAGAGGGATTCAACTTTCAAATGAAGAATTTGGAAAAATTGTTGATCAAATGCAAATTGACGAGGATTTTTCCAAATATTCAGCCAAACAAATTCTCGATTTATCTCGTGATTCAGGGTCTAATTTTCATCTTACCACAATTTTTAACCTTACCAATTTTAGTTCAAAATATCCTTTTTTAAAACTTAATATCAATCCTATTAATAAATCTGATGTTGAAAATGACGATCTAGTTACAAAAGTTGTTAATAATAATTTAATTAACGTTGTTTTTTCGGCTCATGATCAATTTACAAATAAAACTTATTCAAAAGTTCATTCAATTCGTGGCTTCAATGGCAAAGGTGATATTCCATTTATAAATTTTAATATTGACCAACAAAAGTCAGCTTTTATTTTACAAACAGCACCAATAAACCAAAAATGAAACGCACTTTCGTTTATTCAAGCGCTAAATTCTGAGTATAAAAATACAAAAGATGCTAAAAAAACCCTTGAAAAATTTGGTTCTTTTTTATTTTTAGACTCAAACGATAATTTAGTAAATTTTCCTGAGGGCACCCATTTTGATTTTGAAACAGACGAATCAGGAAACATAATTTTTAAAAATATTGACGACTCAAGTGGTAATTTGTGAATTTCCTTTGGGCTTTTTGACTCAAAAAAAACTAAAATTCGCACATTTGATTTAAAAGTTTCAAATTTATTGGATTATGCACAAGTTACTAATTATCTTAATAATTTAATTAAAACTAATGACGAACTTATCATCTTAAAAGACGAAAAAATTCAAGAAATTGTTGCACAAAATGTATCTTTATCTACTTTTTTAGTCTCCCAAACTGATCACAGCAATCTCTTTGATATATCAAAATTACAAAATTTATTCACAAATTCCTTGCCAAATTTTAATGTAAGATTGTTTGGGACAAATATTCAAATGGACCGACTTGGCGAAGTTGAACTTATGGTTCAAATCGATTTTAAGGCTAAACAAATTGAAAAACTAGCCCAAAATCAGTCAACTCCTGAAAATGTAAGTGTATCAAGTTTACAACAAAATTCACCTGTCCAACAACAAAAAACCCTTCAAAATCAGGTATCTTTATTCCAAGATACTGGCCCAAATAATTCTGAAACTTCAAGTCAAGAAAATTTAAATGACTCACAAACTCAGGAAAATTACCGTAAATTTAATTTTATTTACACTTTAAAACCTTTTAAAAACTTAGCCCAAAGATATTTGGACTCTGTGATTAAGGATAATGATCTTTACATTGTAAAGCAAAAATTTAATTATTTAGATGGTGCTGAAGTTATTAATAATTTAAGGTCAATTAATGCTAGTTTTTATTCTTTTCAAGAGAATAGAAACACAAGTAAAGGCTTAGAAATTGTTAATTTAGAAAGTAGTCCAACTTATGATAGTTTAACTAGCCAAAGAGCAATTGTAACGTGATTTAAAGACTTTTTCAAAGATTCATTAACATTTCCGGCCTGAAAAAAAACTGATGAAACTGACAAACCTGAGGAAGTTTTAGCAAAAATTTTTGCTAAAATGAATGATATAATTAACTCTAAGCAAATTTTTTCATATGGGGTTAAATATAATTTATTTTTTGAAAGTTCTACTGGCCAATTAACAATAACAATTAGTATTTATGACAGATTTAATAAAATTTTAGGTCAAAAAGATATAAAAATAAGCGGCTTGTCGCCAACAAATCCTCAATTATTATTAGCCAAAGAAAATCAAGCAAATTTTTTTATTGACGGTTCTGGTGGATATAATGTTGAGGAATCTGATGAAAATAATTTATTTCACTCAGAAATTAAAGGCCTAAAATCAATCACAAATCCCCAAGTTGTGCTTAGCCTTGACTCTTCAAAAAAACGCGATAAAAAAGTTAAACTCGTCAGAAATTCAGGAATTTTATATCCAAGTCTAAACGACAATTATTTAAAATTATTTTATAAAGATGACGAAAATTTTGAAAGAACTGTAGCTTTTGAAGAAAATAGTGCATTTTTTTATTCATTCTCAGTCCAAAATAATTTAGAACCTGAAAAATATAAAGTTGTCCTTAAATTTATCACTCAAGAAAACGGAACTTCTGATCAACAAACAAATCAAGAACCAAATTTAATTTGAGTTAAAAAACTATCCAAAAAAAGCGATTTAACAAACTCAAGTATAACAAATTCAGATTCAATTCCTGATAATACTCACGTTTGGCTAATAGGTGTTTCAAAAAAAGCAGAAATTGGATCAAGTAGCACAAATGCAAACCAAAATGAAAAAATTATTGGTATTTTGCCTGTTGATGAAGGTCAATTTACTAATTTTGTTCTTTCTTACAATGCACTTAATGAGAATTCATCTTCAAATTCAGGAGGGACTCAAACTCAAAATTCTCAAAAGATAATTGTAAAAATTGCAACTCCAAAATCAAAAGATCAACCCCAAATTGAACTAGAAAAAAACTTTTGATCTACTCAAAACGCTTCTTCAACAACTTCTGCTTCCGGCTCTTCAACAACTCCAACATCCACAACTGCCCCAACAACCACAACAGCTACAACTTCCTCAACAACTTCTGCTGCCTCAACTTCAGCTTCTTCAGCTGCTTCTTCATCAACTCCAACACCTTCAGCAAAAATTTTAACCCTTCATTTTGGAGATAAAGAAAACAACAAAACCTCCGATAAATCAGAGGTTTTGTTTAGATTTTTTATACAATTTAATAACCAATTTTCCCAAAAACAGGATTTTGAAAAAGCTTTTGAAACAGCATTAAAATAAAACTATTTTTCTTTTTCCAAATATAGATTATTTTATTTATAAGACAATTTATATTTGTGGAATTTTTTGTTATTCTTGAGTTTCTCAGTTTGGTGTCAAAAATTCACATTTTAGTGAATAACAATATGCAAAAATACCCGTAAATCCGGTGTTTTTTGGCCTAAAATCTTAATTTTTATAATTTTGAAATTAATCTTTTGCAAAAAAATAAAAAAAAATGTTTGGTCTAAAATAAAATTATGTTATAATAAACCTCACTAAGGATGAATTAATAAATTTTGATGTTGAATTAAGGGGGAATAAGTTATGTTTTTGTCATAAAAAAATTAGAAAATGTGAATTATCCATTGTATTTTTAAATATGATGGAATGCCTTAAATTTACCTGTTTAGAAATCTTTAAATTTAGGGCTTTTGGTTATTGTTCTTTCAAAACTTCATATATTTTTTTAGGCTCGCTGCAAATAAAAACGAGTTTTCTATTTGTATTGAGTTTAAATAGTAGTTGTATTTTTTTATGATTTTTGCCAAAAAAGTTAAAAAAGCGCCCAAAACTAAACCAGGACACTTTTTTAAGATTATCTCATCAAACTGGGAAACTCGGAACTATTTTTCTTTTTCCAAATACAGATTATTTTGTTTATAAGACAATCTATATTTGGAATTTTCTGCTATCTCTTTTGTAACTATTTTTTGAGCAATAAAACTTTCTATATTTTTTTTGATAAATCTTTTGATAGGTCGAGCGCCAAAATTTTTATCATAACCAGATTGAATAATTCAGTCAATAACAGAATCATTAAAATCTATCTCAAAATTATTTTCTGTCAATCTTTTTTTGAAGGTATCAAGTTCTAAGTGGATAATTTCAGAAATTACCTCGTGATTTAAAGGGTTAAAGACAATAATTTCGTCAATTCTATTGATAAATTCAGGTTTTAAATATACTAATAATTCATTTTTGATGTTAGATTCGTCAATTTTTTTGCCTTCAAGAATTTTGTTAGCACCAATATTTGAAGTTAAAATAATAATTGTGTTGCGAAAGTTTACTTTTATAGATTTGCTATCAAGAAGCTCGCCGTTATCAAGAATTTGTAAAAAAATATTAATAACTTCAGGATGAGCCTTTTCAATTTCATCAACCAGAACAATTGAATATGGATTTTGTCTAATTTTGTTAGTTAAAATTCCACCTTGTTCAAAGCCAATATAACCTGGAGGAGCCCCAATTAGCTTAGAAATACTATGTTTTTCCATATATTCTGACATATCAAGTCGAATAATTTGATTTTTATTGTCAAATAAATTTTGAGCAAGAGCACGGGCAACTTCAGTTTTTCCAACGCCAGTAGGACCTACAAACAAAAAAGATGCAATTGGTCTTTGTTCGTCATTAATTTTTGCCTTAAATCTTAAAATGGCCTCTGAAACAGATTTTAAAGCTTGATTTTGCCCTTTGATGACTTTTTTGAGATTTTCCTCTAAATTAATATATTTTTGACTTTCAGATTCTAAAAGTTTGCCAATTGGAATTTTAGTTCAATTTGAGATAACTTTTGCAATATGATTTTCATCAAGAACGTTCGAAAATTCGGTCTGTTTTTCCTTTAAATTTTGCAATTCTTCCATAATTTTAGGAATTTTTACATACTTTATTTGTGAAGCGCCCTGATAATCGCCTTGGTCCATTAGTGTGTTTTGCTTGTGCTTTAATTCCTCGACTTTTGTTGACAAATTTGCAATTTTTGAAGCTAAATTTCGCGAGTCGTTTCACTCTTTCTGCATTTGGTCAACCTGATTTTCAACCTCAGCTATTTGTTTTTTGAGATCTTCATTGTTCGAATTTGTCGAATTAATTTCCATCATTTTCAAATTAATCAACTCACGCTTTGCTTTTTCTAGTTTTTCTGGTTGGTAATTAATTTCTACTTTTAAAGAAGCGGCAGCCTCGTCAACCAAGTCAATGGCTTTATCGGGTAAAAAGCGGTCAAAAATATATCTATTTGCCATTTTGGCAGCAAAAATTAAAGCTGAGTCAAGAATTTTTACCTGGTGAAAATTTTCAAATCGTTCCTTAATTCCGCGCAAAATATTGATGGTATCAAGAACTGAAGGTTCTGAAACCTCAACTTTTTGCATTCTTCGTTCGAGTGCTCCGTCTTTTTCGATATAAAGTCGATATTCAGAATTTGTTGTTGCGCCAATTAATTTAATTCCGCCTCGAGCCATTATTGGTTTTAAAATATTAGCAAAATCCATTGAATCAGATCCAGATGAACCTGTTCCGATTAATAAGTGGATTTCGTCAATGAAAATAATAAGTTCATCAGATTTTTGTTCAATTTCAGTTAAAATTGCCTTAATTCTTCGCTCAAATTCACCTTTATATGAGGCACCAGCGAGAATACTTGTAAGGTCAAGCTCAAAAATTTGCTTATTTTTTAAATTATCAGGAACTTGTCCTGCAATTATTTTTAGCGCCATTCCTTCAACAATCGCTGTTTTTCCAACGCCGGGATCGCCAACTAGAACAGGATTATTTTTTGTCTTTCTTGACAAAATTTTTATAATTCTTCTAATTTCAGAATCTCGCCCAATTACAGGTTCAATTTTGTTTTCTTTTGCTAATTTAGTTAAATTTCTTGCATATTTTTCAAGATTTTCAAGTTTAATTTCCATTTTTTTCTTCCTTATTTTTATTTTTTTACATTAATGCAAAAATAATTATAACATATTTTTGTCACTCGTGGCAATTAAGTGCCAATTTTTTTTATTTAAAGTAGAAACTTAAAAAATAACGCTATTATTTTGGCTAATTTATGTTATAATTTTTACTTATATCATGAAAAAAATTGTTATCGGGAATTGAAAAATGAATCAAATCAGAAAGGAATTTTATGATTTCCTTTTTGAATTTGACGCGCTTTTTAACAAAAATCCAGAAAAAATCGCTAAATCAATGGAGTTTGCGATTGCTCCTCCTTTTACTTTATTAAGTGAAATTTCTAAATCTCAGGTTAAAACATTAAAAATAGCTGCTCAAAATGTTAGCCAGTTCGAATCTGGGGCCTACACCGGTGAAATTAGCGCTAAAATGTTAAAGGATTTAGGCGTTAGCTACATAATAATTGGTCATTCTGAGCGAAGAATGTTTTTTAATGAAACTGATGAAGTTTTAGCTCAAAAAATTTGGCAAGCACAAAAATATGACATAACTCCCGTTTTTTGTGTCGGGGAAACCTTAGAACAATATGAAAATAAATTAACTAAAGAAGTTATAATTTCACAAATAAATGCCGTAAAACACGTGCTAAATTTCGAAAAAGCAATAATAGCTTATGAACCAATTTGGGCAATTGGAACCGGTAAAACAGCATCTGCTACAATTGCAAATGAAATTTCGTCCTTAATTAAAGAAGAATTTGGCAAAAATGTTGAAGTTATTTACGGAGGTTCTGTTAACTCACAAAATTATGCAGATTTTTTAAATTCAGAACTTATTGATGGTATACTTGTTGGTGGTGCATCATTAGATCCTAAACAATTTTATGAAATGGTAAAATTTTCTGATGCATGCCCAACAGATCCACTAAATTCTGGCATTTTAGAAGACGATAGTCATTGTGGATGCAATGATATCGATCTAGACGAATAATTTGCCTGATTTATTAGTTAAATTTATGCTTGGTTTTAATAGTTTCGCGAATTATTGCTAGGTTTAAATTTTTTATTTTTTTATTTATTTATTTTTTAAAGGAATTAAAATGATTTCAAAAGCGAAAAAACAAGAATTAATTTTAAAGTTTGGAAAAAACGCTAAAAACACCGGTGATACAGCCGTTCAAATTGCAATATTAACTGAAGACATTGAAAAATTAAAAGTTCATTTTGAAAATAATAAAAAGGACAAACACTCAATGAGAGGTTTTATTGCAAAAGTTAATAAACGTAAAAAATTACTTTCTTATTTAAAACAAAAAAGTTTTGAAACTTACAAAGAGACAATCGAAGCTTTAAATATACGTAAATAATTTTTAAATTTTTATACCAAGTATTTTTAAAGTATGGTATAATTTAATTTTGCACAAGTCAACCGCTGGTATTTTTAAGTTTTTTAATTTAAAAATACTTGAGGAAAGTCCGCGCTAGCACTACCTGCGATGGTAGTAGTGTTCATGTTGGATCTAAGAAATCCAAGCCTAGACGACAAGTGCCACAGAGACGAGTTTATTTGTTTATTATTTTATAAATTTTTCATAATCATTGTTCACTCCTAAAAAATCCTAACAAATAAAGTGAAACGCGGTAAACTCCATGAGCTAGAAACCTAAATTTTGGTAGGGGAATCCAATTTGGGAAACGAACTTAAATTGGAAGGTTGTAAAAGACCTAGATAAATGGTTGACTAATACAGAACGCGGCTTATTAGTGCAAAAAACAGCGAAAATTCGCTGTTTTTTTATTTAAACGCACACTTTTGTAATTTTTTCCTCATTTTGTTTAGACTTCTAAAATCTTATTTATCACAAAATAAATTTGCACATCATACAAAATCATGATTTTTAAAAACATGCAAATTTTACTGATTTTTGGATTTTTAATAGTTTTATGGTAAAATTTAATAGTAAAAATTTACGGAGGTTAGAAACAATGAGATCGAGGAACATCTTAAATTGAGTTAAAATTAAACTTTTAAATTGATGGTCTTCAGTGGTCAAAGCTGACGAAGTTGTTGTTTTATTTATAAAAATTTTACATCTTTTTGTCACAGAACACTAATTTAAAGAAATAAAAGCCACACGTTGTGGTTTTTTTAGTGCAAAAAAAATTATTTTTGTTAAATAATTTTTTTTGCCATAATTTTAAATAATTTTTGTGGTATAATTTTAAATAATTTTTGTGGAAGGTTTAAAACCGTTAACCACTAAGAGAACTAAAAAATAAAAGGATGCTCGAAATGGTAAAAAAAAATGTAGTTAGAGTTGCAAAATTGCAATTCAATGCCGGTCAAGCAAAACCCGGACCAGCTCTTGCAGGTCTTGGTATTGTAATGCCTGAATTTACAAGAAAATTTAACGATGAAACAAAAAATCGTGGAAGCGAACCAGTTCCTGTAAAAATTACTGTTTTTAAAGATAAAAGCTTTGAATTTCAGTTATTTACAAGCCCAACTTCTTATAAAATTAAGCAAGCTGCAAAAATCGAATCTGGATCTAAAAAATCTAAAGCTGAAAAAGTAGCTAAAATTACCCTTGCACAACTTAAAGAAATTGCAGAATATAAATTACCAGATTTAAATACTGATAATATTGAAAAAGCAATTCTTACAGTTTATGGAACCGCCAAACAAATGGGCGTTGAAGTTGAAGGCATCGAAGAATTTTTACAAGGAGTTAAATAATGAAAAAAATTTCACGTAAATTAGCTCAGTCTCGTGAATTAGTTGATAAAAATCATTATTATTCACTTGAAGAGGCAATGGAATTGGTTAAAAAAACATCATATACTAAATTTTCTGGCTCTGTTGATTTAGCTATTCGACTTAATTTAGATACTCGAAAAGCTGACCAACAATTAAGAGGTTCTGTTGTTTTACCTTATGGAACCGGGAAATCTGTACGTGTGCTTGTTGCGACTGATTCTTCAGAGGTAGCAACTAAAGCCAAAGAAGCGGGTGCTGATTTAATTTATTCAACAGCTGAACTAGAACAAAATTTAAAAATTGATAATTTTGACTTTGATGTTATTGTTGTTGAGCCTAAATTAATGCCAGTTTTAGGAAGATACGGGAAGAAATTAGGACCAAAAGGACTTATGCCTAACCCAAAAACAGGTACAGTTACCCCAACACCGGAAAAAGCTGTGGCTGAAATTAAAAAAGGTAAAGCAAATTATCGTGCTGATAAATACGGAATTATCCACTCATTAATTGGAAAAACCAACATGGAAGCCGATCATTTAGTCCAAAATGCTAAAACCCTTTTACAGTTAATCCGTAAATTGAAACCAAATTCAGTTAAAGGAAATTATTTCAAAAACTTAACTGTTTCAGCTTCAATGGGTCCTTCTATTAAAATTCGCTTCGACAATTTGTAATAAAAAATAACCTGTAAAATAAAAAAACCCTTTAAATTTAAGGGGTTTTTTTATTTTGGGCTTCGAAAAATTTTCAAAAATTTATTATTTAAAACAGGAAAGAGATTAAACTGTTGTTTTTTGATGTTTATTAACAAACAAATGAAGTCTAGAAATTTTTCGTGATGCTTTTCCTTTGTGGAAAACACCTTTTGATTTTGCCTTTGCAATTTCTTTATGAGCTTTTGCAACTAATTCATTTTGATTTTCTGCATGACTTGTAACAGCTAGTTTAGCCTTTTTGATTGCTGTTTTTACACGAGATTTAATTGCATTATTTCTTGCTCTTGCTTTTTGCATTTTGGTGATTGATTTAATTTTGGATTTTATATTTGCCATTTTTTTCCTATATTTATATATAATAGTTTATTTTAGCCCTTTAAAAAACGGTACTAAAAATTATACCATAAAAATATGTTATTTATATTTAAAAAATGAATTTTTAATCTCTAGACTTAATAAAAAAATTTAAACTTAATAAGACTAATATTCAACTTTAAAAATTATTTTTCTAACTACACCAATTTGTCCAGTATATTTTGGCAAATGAGCATCGCCAGGTAGAAAAATTAAAAATTCGCCTTTTAACGGTCTAATTAAATTTCGGGTCGAATCTTTTTTATAAAGAGCTACATCATTTTCTTCAGAATAATCAGTTACTTTATTGACTAATTTCTCTGAAAAATCAAAGAAATATTGTTCTTTTTCGTCAAGAACTACATGAACATCTGCGTATCGTTTGTGATATTCATAGAGAGCGTTTGTATCATCGAAACTTTCAAAATCAACATGTATAACAAAAATTCTGTCTTCATCAATTACAGTTTTACCTAGTGGTAATTTTGCTAGGTCAGTTTCTTTTAGATATTTTGCTAATTTTGCAAAATTTTCATTTAAACAACTATATTTGCTAAAATTTTCCAATTTGTCATAAATCATTTTCCACCCCTCTTTTATTTATATTTTTCTTAAATTATAGCAAAAAAATCGATCTAAAAAAGAATAAATTTCAAATTAGTCATTTTAAGCTAAAAAATTATCCTATTAAAATATCTTCAGTTATGTAAGTTTTATTCTGTTTGCCGATATTATCACCTTGTCAAACGTAAATAAAAGAGGTAATTCCGAGCTGACCAATTAGCATAATAATCATAAATCCAATTTGCGAAACAACAGATAAATCTCGAATCAAACCGGTGGACAGACCCGAAGTTCCAAAAGCCGACATGACCTCAAAAATTAAATGATAAATTCTATAATCACCAGTTTTTTCCTGATTTGATATACTATCTAGCGAAAAACTCGAGAGAAAAACTACCGCTATTACTAAAATAAATGATATAAAAAACACAGTTGCAGCTGAGACAATTTTATCAGTTGTGATTTTTCTTTTAAATATATTAACATCACTAGTTCCCCTAAGTTTAGATAAAACCACAGCGATAAAAATTCAAAAAGTTGTAACGCGAATTCCACCACCTGTAGAAGAAGGCGCAGAGCCAATAAACATCAATAAACTTGTTAAAAATGTGCTTGGTTGAGTTAGCTGTTTTAAGTCAAATGTAAAAAAACCGGTTGAACGAGTCATAAAATTATGAAATAATAATGCAAATGATTTATCAAATCAGTTGCCATTTTGCTTTTGGTTTCAAAAAGTAAAAGGAGAATTTGAACTAGCTTCAAAAGTAATTAAAAGAATAAAACCAATTAGGGCAATGACAAAATAGCTCAAAATTGAAACTTTAGTAAATAAAGAAAATCTAAATCTTTTTATTTTCTGTTTAGAAAGTTTAAGTTTGAAAAAGCTAAAAAAATCATAAATTACCGGGTAGCCAATTCCACCTATTATTGTCAGAATTATTATCATAATTTGCAAAAAATAAGCGTGATAATAAGGTTCAAAACTATTTGGCCCGATTATATCAAATCCAGCATTATTAATTGCAGAAATGCTATGAAAAACAGCAAATCTTAGTGATAAAGATATATTTTTATAAGGTGATTTTTGAAATGAAAACTTTTGTGGATCAGCATCATAAAAATAAAAATAAAGACTAAGAGTAAGGCTACTAATCAAAACAAGAATCATAAAAAAATTAATAGAAACCTTGATGACACCTTTTAGTTCACTTAATTTACTTGAACCTCTTTCGATTTTCAAAATTTCACGTGACAAAATGCTTAGTTTTTTTCCAAATAAATGGTTAAAAATGTAGAATTTTATTGCAAAAATTCCAATTCCACCCATAGAAATTAAAATTGCAATAATAGCTTGGCCAAAAACATTAAAACTTGTGCCAGTGTCAACCAAACTAAGTCCAGTATCACTAAAGGCAGAAACTGAAGTAAAAAGTGCCGAAAAAAAATTAATTTTTTCTGAATTTTCAGTGTGCGAAAACGATCCTGTTAGAATTCCAGCCCCAAGAAGAATAACTAACGTGTAAAAAGTAAAAATAATATGTATCTTTTTAAGAGAAAAAATGGACCGCAGAAAATTTTTGATATTAATTTTCAAGTTCATTATTCCTCGTTTTAATGGTTGGCTAAACTAAAAAATTAGTCAGTTAATTTACTTATATAAAACAAACAAAAAAGTTAAATTATTATATTATACATTTTTTTTCAAAAAAACCAACAAAAACAAGAAAATTTAAAAACAGACAAAAAAACTACAATATAAAACATTTGTGCTTAGCCGCCTTCAAAAATTTTCTGATTTTTGAACTAATTTATTGTTTTTTAGATAAAATTTAAGCAAATGAAACGAGCAAATATTTGTATAATTGGTGCCGGACGACTAGGTAGAGCAGCAATAACCCAACTAGCAGAATCAGGGCACAATATTATTGTGATCGATAAAAGAGCTGAAAATTTAAAATTTATTCGCGAATTTGCGACTGTTGAACCAATTATAATGGACGCTAGCGACATAAATGCAATTCGTAATGAAGTTGGACTTGAAGATATAGACACAATAATCGTTGCTACTTCAGATAATATTGAAATTATTGCAACTTTATTAGAATTACAGACTGAAATTAATTTTTTCAACAACTTAAAAATAGCCGCACGCGCTGTTAATAAAAGACATGCTCGTGTTTTAAAACAGATCGGTGTTGACTGAATTATTAGTCCTGAAGAAGAAGCGGGAATTAAAATGGCGCTTTTAAGTGTTGATAAAAATTTCCTGAATTATGCAGATAATCTTAAAGAAATAGCAAATGGAATATTTGCTGGAAGCGTTAATGTAAAATCGCCAAACTATATTAATAAAAGCATAAAAAACGCTAATTTACGTCAGTATAATGTCAATGTTGTTTTAATCAAAAGAAATAAAGAAACAATTTTGCCAGCAGCTGAGACAATAATTCATCAAAATGATGAAATAACAATAATCGGGAAAATTGGCGATGTTACAACAGTTTTGCAAAAAATGGAGTCTATAAAGAGCTAAAATTGGAAAATTTTAGGAAAAAGCGCTTTAAAAGTTCTTGAGCTAACAGTACAAAATTTTATTTTTGCTAAAATCGGAAAAATTGGTGATGTTAGAACAGTTTTGCAAAAAATTAAGTCTATAAACAGCCAAAATTGGAAAATTTTAGGAAAACGAGCTTTAAAAGTTCCTGAGTTAGCAGTATAAAATTTTATTTTTGTTAAATTCGGGAAATTTGTGAAGTTACAACAGTTTTGCAAAAAATTGGTTCTATAAAGTACCAAAACTGGAAAATTTTAGGAAAATGTCGTTTAAAAGTTCTTGAATAACAGTACAAAATTTTATTTTTGCTAAATTCTTTTGTAAAGTTAAAAATATAGTATAATTTTCAAATAATCATGGATTTTGGAAAATACTATTTATATTTATTAAAATATTATATGTTTGCGGCATCACTCTTTGATGATGCTGCTTTTTTCCATGAATCTGCATCAGAAGATATTTTCGATAAATTCCCCACCACTCTTCATTAGAGAAGATTTTTTTCTTCAAAGATGAAGTTTTCATATTTTTTTTAGAATAAAATTACATTTTTTTATTTAAATTAGATATTGTTTTTAATTTTATCTACTCAAGAGGGAATTATAAAATGCAAAAATTTCACAAAAGTGAAACAATAATCTCGCTTGTTGATGTTGATAAGGAATTTGGTGATAAGAAAGTTTTAAATCAAATAAATTTGGACATCAAAAAAGGTGATTTTGTCACTCTTTTAGGTCCATCTGGATCTGGAAAAACTACAATTTTGCGCCTAATTGGTGGTTTTGAATGAACAACCCGAGGCGAAATTAAATTTAACGGGGTTGATATCAAAGATGTTCCAGCCCATAAACGAGATACAGCGACTATTTTTCAAGATTATGCACTTTTTCCACATTTGTCAGTTAGAGGAAATATTGAATTTGGCCTAAAATTAAAAAGAATTAAGAAAAGTGATTCTGAAATTCCACAGTCAACTTGGGAAAAGTTCGAAGATTTAAAGCAAAAATGGCAAGCAAAACAGGACAAAAAAATTGCAGAACTTAATAATTTGCAAGCAAACTTAGAAAAACAGCTTGAAAATCCCAATTTAGACAGCAAAACCCGTAAAAAATTACAGGATAAACTTGATGATTCAGATTTTAAATATTCTAATTGGGAAAATTATGTTTTTTATAAATCTGTAACTTTTGAAAAAAAATACCTTACTCGTAGAATAACAAAAACAGAAATTGATAACGAAATTAAGGATATTATCGAACTTGTTGGTCTAAGTGGCAACGAAAACCGTGCAATTTCAGAGTTATCTGGTGGAATGAAACAGCGAGTTGCACTGGCTAGATCGCTTGTTATTGAACCTGAAATAGTTTTGTTAGATGAGCCATTATCAGCTTTAGATGCAAAAATTAGACAAAAAATGCAAGTTTTTCTTAAAAAAATTCAGCAAAAATTAGGTCTAACTTTCATTTTTGTAACTCATGATCAAGATGAAGCCCTTCAATTATCAGATAAAATCGCTATAATTCGCAACGGAAAAATCGCTCAATATGACGTGCCAAAGAAAATTTATGACTATCCTGCCAATAAATGAGTTGCTAATTTCATCGGTGATTCAAATTTTTTTGAAGCAAAATTTATTGGGAAAAATAAGGTTGAAATTCTTGGGACTGAGCTTTACACAATTCACACAGAGTTTAATTATGGCCAAAAACTGGATGCACTTATTCGTCCTGAAGACATCGATATTGACTTAAATTCTGGATATTTTAAGGGTAAAGTGGTTCAAAATATTTATAAAGGGTCATATTATTGACTAGATATTCAAGTTGGTTCTAAAATTATTTACGTTGAAACTAACGATTTTTACGATATTAATACGCAAGTTTATCTAAAATGAGACGATGATGCAATTCACTTAATGGAGATTGAAAGTGGAAACTCTTAGCTTTTTTGATAAATTTTGACAAAATTTCAAAAAAAATTTAAATCCACGCATCAGTCTTGTTCTCCCTTATTTTGTTTTTGCCCTAATTTTAATAGTTATTCCGCTTATTTTACTTTTTGTTAAATCTGTAAGTCCACTTTCGACAAACGGCAGTCCATTTGACAACCATCTTTTAGTAAAAGAGCAAACAACTTGGCAAATTATTGCCCGTTCAATTTTTGTTGGTTTAGTTAGTGCCTTTATTTGCTTAATTTTAGCTTTTCCCTATGCTTTTATTGTAGCTAATTCAAAATCGCGTATTTTTAAAATTTATTCTTTATCATTAATAATTACCCCTTTGATCATTTTTACAATTGCAAAAGTTTTCTCATTACGGGCTTTATTTTTGGTAATGTTTGACGAAGGATCGTTAAATAATAACTCTTTTATGATTCTTGGTCTAATTTTTCTCAATTTTCCTTTTATGGTAATTCCACTTTATACAATTTTCAGAGATATGCCCAAAAACTTAATTGAAGCTGCCACAGATTTAGGATATTCAAAATTTTGAGTTTTGATTAAAGTGGTTCTTCCTTATAGTTTTCGGGCAATTAGCTCTGGATTTGCGATTGTTTTTTTAATGGCGGCAACATCAATAGTTGTCTCAGATAAATTGCTACCAAATGGATCACAAAATCAACTAATTGGAAATTTAATTAATAATTCTGCAAACACAACAAACCCTTTTGATCTAGCTCGAGTTTCCTCGCTTGTTTTAGTCACACTTTTAGTTTTTATTGGAATTTATACACTAATTCATTTTACGCCGATTGTTATCATGAAACTTAAAGGATTTAAATATGACTAAAATTATTGATTTTTTTCAAAAACACGAGATTTTGAAAAAAACTTATGTTTGATTTTTGATAATTATTTTTTATATTCCAATAATTTTTGGTTCTATTTTTTCATTTAACAGTCCGTCAAAAAAAGGTTTTGTCTCCTCAACATGGAACAAATTTAGTCTACAAGCATTTGACGAATTTGCAAAAGATACTTTTGCTTCAGCACTAATTAACTCATTAATTATTGCATTTTTTGCTGCAATAACCGTTGTTTTCCTTTCACTTTTAACAGTTTTTGCCCTCTGAAGACAAAAAAATAAATCAGTAAAAATTTATGTAAATGTCACCTCAAATATTCCTTTAATTAATCCAGATGCTATCACTGCAGTTTCGCTTGCAATTATTTTAGGCTTCATTTTTGGTTCACTTTCGGCGGCTTATGAAGGTCTATATCGGGCAATTATTTCCCATATTGTCATGACTTTACCTTACGGAATTTTGATAATGTATCCAAGAAGTGAAAAATTTTCGCTGAGCTTATATGAAGCAGCCCAGGATTTAGGCTACTCAAAAATGAAGGCATGATTTTTGGTTTATTTAAAACACATGTCACCAGCGATAATTTCGGTTTTTCCAGTTGTTGTTTTTCTTTCTTTTGATGATTTTATAATCACAAAAATTACATCAAACACCCAAACAGTTGGAACGCTTTTGTATCAAGGAACTTTTAAA
This sequence comes from Mesomycoplasma ovipneumoniae, assembly GCF_033343935.1. Lineage (GTDB taxonomy): Bacteria > Bacillota_I > Bacilli_A > Mycoplasmatales > Metamycoplasmataceae > Mesomycoplasma > Mesomycoplasma ovipneumoniae_G. The sequence goes on from NZ_JAWPGQ010000001.1 coordinate 94,065, forward strand.
ACTTGAGCGCTAATGTTGGGAACAATTATGCTCTTTATTTCCGTGATTTCTAACTTAATTTGACTTTATTATAAAAATAAAAAGGAAAAAACATGAAAAAGAATTTAGTCAATTTTTTTGCCAAAGTAGCACTGGCTCTTTCGGTAGTTAGCGTTGTTTTTATTGCATCTTTTTCAAAATCAAGCTTCCCTTTTAAACCGGTTGTCTATAATTTTGAAGCTTACATTTCTGATTTTGGTCGCGATGTAATTAACAAAGATTTTAATTATCGCGAGTTTGGTGATGTTAGCGAATTTACAAAAGCAATTGAAGACAATCGCACAATTGCTGGGGTAGGTTCAGATTTTCAAATTGCACGTTTGGCTCAAAAAGGTCTTTTACAAAAAATAGACTATTCAAAACTTTTTCCAAATTGAGAGCTAACTAAGGTTTTTCAAAAACCGCAAAATTATGCCAGTTTTTCTTTGGCCCAAAGACAAGAATTTATCAATAAAAAAAGGGCCGCTTTTGAAGAAATGTTTCGTCCTGAAATTGTTGAGCATGTTGATAAATATGACCAATTCATGAAAGACGCCTATGATCCCCAAAAAAATCTTGACACTGATAATGACGGAATTCAGGACCGTTTTTGAGAGTTTTTCATACCTTATTACACCCAAGACAAAGTGATTGCCTACACAATTGGCGATTATGATGTTGATGGTAAAAGAAAAAATCTCCGTAAATTTCAGGGCAATTGAAGCGCTAAGCAAAAAGAACAAATTCAAGAAAAAGGCCTTAAATTTGAAGATCAAAGTCTTAGCGGAATTGGCAAAACCTTGAGAAAAAATGGCTACAGTTTTTTTGAATGAACTGAGGCTATGAGAGATAATTTGCTAATTGGCGCTGAAAAAACTAATCAATATGGTCAAATATTAACTGAAAATAACTATAAATCATTTGTTGATGGCTTTATTGACTATATTGGTGAAATTTCTGGTTTTGACTATTTTAATTTGCGACACAATGTTTTTAAAACTTCAGGTCTTGACTTAGCTAATTCAGTAATTGATCCTTCTTTGAATCAAGATGTTGGTTTTTTATATAATGGCGATTCTCTTGATGCCCATTATTCTAAAGATAATTATGAAGAACTCGAGGAAGAAAATACAATTGCAATTATCCGTCCAAAAAATAATTTAACTTTGCTTGATGGCTGAATTATTTTAAAAGACACTTCGCCCGAATTGACCGATAAAATTTATAATTCACTTTATGAAGGAATTTATAAAGGCGAAGATTTTGACTTAGAAGAAATTGTCCAAAACGCAAAAGTCGAGGTTGATTTTGATTTTGTCCAAAATAGCGAGACAGAAAAATTTGAACCTAAAAAGGGAAAAGGTTTTTATTTTGACTATGAATCTATTCCTTTTTTAGCAAATTTTGACTATATAAATTACACCCCAACATTTAAAAAATCCTTTAAATTCTTTAAGAAATTCTACTTTAATGATGCAGTTCAAACTGTTCGCGAAACTCTTGAGGGCGAAGATCGCTCAGTTTTTATTGACCTTAATGATGAAATTATTGATGATGAAAAAAATCTAAATTACGACAATATAAAGTCTGAAACTTCATCAAATAGGTCGCTTCGAGCTTTAAATATGTACCTTTCTCAACAACCTGAGCAAACTCTTTATGGGAATATTCCGACTGAAAATAACACTGACGAGGGTAGATATCAGATAAATTACACTTTTTTAATGCCCTTGGATGAAAGACTTGCTTCCCAAATTCGTACTTACTATAATTTAAAGACAAAAAATTAGCACTTTTATCGATAAAAGTTTCTAATTTAACATTTTTACTAAATATTATTGTAAAATTTACCTTATGTTCAAGTTTAAAAAAATATTAAAAACATTAGCACTTTTATCACCCGTGATTGCACTTTCTGCATGTGGCCAAAGTCCATCTCAGGCAGAACAACTTCTTTCTTCGATAGATAAAACTGATTCTAAATATGTAAAAATTGATGAGTCAACAAATTCTTTTGTGCTTGACCTGTCAGATTCTGGGCTAACAAAAATTGACAAATCTGCATTTTTTAGTCTAAAATCACGGATTTATCAAAAAACCACTCTTCAAAATCAGAATCAAACTAATCAAACTGATAGTGAAAATAGCCAAAAACCGCAGGAAACTAAGGTTAATTTTTATTTTTTGTCAAAAATAATTTTTCCAGAAACGCTAACTGAAATTGAAGATTATGCATTTTATGCTGATAGTGCAAATTTGACTGATAAAGAAAAAATTCAGGAACTTGATTTTTCAAAGGCTACCAATCTGAAGAAAATTGGCGATTTTGCTTTTCAAGGAAATAACATAACAAAATTAGTTTTACCTTCTTCTTTAGTTTCAATAGGTAAGCAAGCTTTTGCTAAAAATAATCTAGAACAGGTCGATTTTTCAAACTCAAAGAATTTAGAGATTATTCAAACTGGCGCTTTTTTTGATAATAAAATTAAACATCTTGATTTTAGTCAAAATACTAAATTAATCGAGATTTTCACTAGCGCTTTTGAATCTAACAAAATTGAAACCGTAAAATTCAACAAAAGTGCAAAACCAGTTACAATTGGAACATCAGCTTTTAAAGAAAATGTTATAAAAAATAACGAAAATTTCGAGAACCTTCCTGAATTAAGCTCTCTTAAGTCACCATTTAATTAATTTTTTTAAACTAATTGTTATACAAAGGGAAAACATTGACTAAGTTTTCCTCTTTTTTAAATAATTTTTGAGCTTGAGCAAAATTATTTAAAATTAATTGATAATCAACTTGATCATCTGGCCCATTTTTGGTCTTAATATCTGAAATTTCAGAGATTAATTGGCCGTCATGAGCAAAGGCGCTAAACTGTGAATTTTTACTATAACTAATAAAATATTGTCTTTTTTCCTTTTTTTCAAAGGATAAAAGGCTAAAAGTTGAACAAGTTCAAAGATTTATATCGCCTAATTGGGCAAGAGTTCTAAAAAATGTCAGTCCAACCCTACATCCTGTAAATGTTCCTGGCCCTAAATTAATGTAAAAATCGCTAAAATCTGTAATTTTTAGATTATTTTTTGACAAAATATTTCGAACTAATTCAGGAAGCAAATCAGCTTTATTTTTAATTTCAACTATATTAGAATCAACAAGCTCAAAATTTTTGTCAAAAATTGCTAAAACTAGGTCTTTACTTACACTATCAATAAAAAATTTCATAATTAAAAATATATTTTAATACAAAATTTTGATTTTAACTATAAACATTAGAACGAAATTCTGCAGGGTATCTTCTTCATGTCAGAAAGTATTTTCTTGGCTTATCAGGTTGAAAATTTACATTAGAAACTCTAATTCGGTATTTGCCGTCTTCAAAAGCTTTAAAGCTAATTTTGTCAAACGGGCTTATATCTGAGTTTGCTTCAATAATTTTTTCTCAACTTCCGTGAAAAATTTCGATTGAAATATCAAAATCATTTGTTTTATAATTTGGCTGACCATAAATCAAATTACTCGCTCCATCACGCAGTGTTTTACCAAAATTATAAAAAAAACCGCTAAATCCCGATAAGTATTCCCCCACAACTTCTTTTTCAGAAAATTTATCATGAAAAACAAGGGCTGAAAATTTTTGATTTTTTAGAAGTTCAACAGGCTCGCTTACATAATCATTTCCGTCATAATTATTGTATAAATAATTGTCTTGTTCGAGAGTAAAATAGGCATCTTTGTAATTAATAAATCCAAAACCTTCGCTTGAATGAGCACCGTTAAATCCTAAATTGCTATTTTCTGATGGTTGAGCCGTTAATGATAAGGCTGAAATTATTTTTAGATTCCTTTCTTTTAAACTTTCATAAGAGTCAAAACTTGATGAAAGTGCGCTAAAAATAGCAGAAAGTAGAAAAGCTGAGTAAAATTTTATGTTTGAATCACGAATATTTAACTGATAGGCAAATTTTAATTCTGGAAGTATAAAGTGATTTGATTTTACCACCCCAGCGCTAGTGCCAAAATTTTTGACATAGTTAAAAAGGCGCGAATCTTTCTTGAATCTGTCGTCCTGTTTTGCAAAAAAGCTGAAATTACTATTAATTTCATCACCTAGACTTCTGCTTCCGTCAAAAAAATTTATTATTCCAGTTTTACCACTTCAATAATCAAGAAAATTTCCTAATTTTAATAAGTCTCTCCCATTTGAAAAATATTCATTTAAAAAAGTTCTTTTTTCCTTATATAAGTGCAAAACCATCTCGACCCCAACAGTTTCAAAATGTGAAAGACCTTTATTTCATTGCTCACCTGTTTTAAAACGATAAATAATTAAATTCGAATTAGGGGCAAAAAACTGAAAAATTGCCTGTAAATTGTTAAAATCATTGTTATTTTCGTCCCCGTTTTCTTCAACAAAAACTCCAACTTTAACATTTCTATTTACTTTATTTAAATTTGCATCAAAATTTAAGTTTGAGGCAAGCTCTTTAAAATCAAAATTTGAGTTTTGATACTGGTGAAAATCACCAGATTTTTGGCTAAAAAGCAAAAAAGGACTTAATATTGTTAAACTAGGCAAAATAAGTCGCTTAAAAATTCCCTTAATTTTCATCATGATCTCCTTCTTCTTTTTCTTCACACATAATTAAATAAACGGACTAATTTTTGACTAAAAAAAGTAAAATCGACACTTTTTTCCTAAATTTTTCCTTTTTTGTAAATAATCGATTAAAATAAAGTATAATTAAATAAAATTTTTTGAGATAACATGAAGTCAACTATTCTAATTAAACTTTCGGGTGAAAGTCTAGCTAACAAACAAAAATCACTCGCAATTGATTATGAACTTGTCGGTCGAATTGGCCATCAACTTAAAGAAATTCAAGCATTGGGTTATAAAATTTTAATTGTGATTGGCGGTGGAAATTTTTGGCGTGGAACTTCCGCTGCAAAAAACGGAATAAATCGAAATACTGCCGATTATATCGGCATGCTTGGGACGGTAATGAATGGACTGGCCCTTGATTCAGTTTTTCGTGATTTAAAAATCAAAACTCGCGTTTTGTCTTCAATGAGTTTGGATCCTCGAATTTGTGAGTATTTTGTTCGAGAAAAAGCTATTAAATATCTCTCAGATGGTCATGTTTTAATTCTTGTCGGTGGAACAGGTCGTCCATTTTTTACAACAGACAGCGCCGCTACCCTTTTTGCCTCTGAAATGGATGCAAATTTAATTCTAGTTGGTAAAAATAATGTAAACGGGGTTTTTGATTCTGACCCTAAAATTAATCCAAATGCAATTAGATATGATAAAATTACTTATGATCAAGTTATTGAAAAAAATCTCAAAGTAATGGATTCAACAGCCTTTTCGATGGCGCGCGATAACAAGATTAGATTATTAATTTTCGACATTAAAGAAGAAAATAGCATTGTAAAATTAATAAAAGGTCAAATCAAACATACGGAGGTTTATTAAAATGAAATCTGAAATTGAATTCAATTTTTATAAAGAAATTCTAGAACAAAAAGCGCAAGATGTTTATTCCTATTTGGAAAAAAGTTTCCAAAAAGTAAGCGTTGGTGCACCAAATCCCCAATTAATTTCCCATATTAAAGTTAGTTTTTACGGGACGCTAACCCCAATTAATGAAATTGCATCAATTTCAACCCCTGTACCCTTACAACTTTTAGTAAGACCGTATGAAATGTCACTTGTAAAGGAAATTGCAACTGCAATAGTTGCATCAAAAATTGATGCTCAAGTTCAAAAAGAAGCTAACCAAGTCCGTATAATTTTTCCTGAACCAACACAGCAAAAACGCCAGGAAAGTGTTCATTTATTGAAAAAAATTCATGAAGAAGCTAAAGTTAAAATACGTCTAATTCGTCAAGATGTTAATAAATTAATAAAAAAAGAAGAGCTTTCCGAGGATCAAGAAAAAGACTATCTCAACCAGGTTCAAAAAACAATCAATTCACAAATAGAAAAAATTGATGAAATTTACGAAAAAAAAGTAAAAGAAATTCAAACTCTTTAAAAAATGCGGGCATTTTTCCCAAATTTTAGATCTAAGGAATTTTTATATCGCTTTTTATCCTCAGTTTTTATTATCGCAATAATTGCTCCAATTTTATTTGTAGGTTATTATTGACATTTTTGGGGGCGAATAATTTCCTTTGGTGTTTTAGCATTTGTTTTATTTTATAGTTTATACGAAATTTTTTTTCACTTTCAATCCAAAAAAATTTTTGCTGCAATATCTGCATCATTAGGTTTTTTACTATTTTTATTACCTTCAAATTTTAACTTAAATCAGATCTATTTTTCTAAAGACGTCGAGTTTAGTTGAAGTTCAATAGAATTTTTTGCAAGAGAACAAGTTTTAGATTATCATATTTTTTTCACCTTACCTTTTTTAATAGTTATTAGATTTATGGACTCTAAACAAAAAACTAATTCGCGTTTTTTTTCAGATATTTTACTTAAATTTATAATTATTTTTATAGTCACATTATTTTTTAAATTTTTGTGAATATTAAACACATTTAATGTGTTTTTAGTTATTTCTTTGGCTTTAATTGCCGTAATTTCCGACATTTCTGGTTACATTTTTGGTTCACTTTTTGGAAGAAAAATATTTCCTTGAAAATTTGATTTTTCTCCCAAAAAATCAATGGAAGGCTTCATTTTTTCCTTCATTTTTTCCTTAATTTTTACTTTATTAATTTTTTTACATCTAAATTTCGGAATTCAATTGAATAATTGACTATTATTTAAAATTTTGGCAGTAATTTTCCTGCCAATTGTAGCTATTTTTGGGGACATATTTTTTTCTGTTATAAAAAGATACTTGAATATAAAGGATTTTTCACAAATTATTAAGGGTCATGGTGGAATTTTTGACCGTCTTGACTCTATTAGTTTTGTTTTTCTATCATTTTTTACAATTATTCTAATAATTTAATTTTTTCTTTTTTTTAAAAAGAATGAGGGTGGCTATGAATGTAAGATTCAAAAAATTTTGTGAGTGAGTTAATTGGCAAATACCGCCAGATTGAGATGATGTTCGAATAATTCAAAACGAAAATTCAGACAATGATAATGCTCCAAACGAATTTTCAGCAATATTTAAAAAAACTAGCCTACCAAAATTTTTTGACTTATATTCTTTTATTAAGTTAATTTCGACAATTAATAAAAAATCCTCAATTTCAAGTTGTAAAATTAATTTTGATTATGAAATTGAACAGAATTATTTTCATGAACATGAATTATTAGAATATCTAAACGGTTTAATGGAAACGTTTTCAAAATCTAAGAATTTTTTTGAAGATAAAGAAATTGTAAGAGCCGGTGCTGCTAAATTTAAAATTTTTTTTCGAGACTCAGAAAGCCATGATTTTTTTAAAGAGTACGAAAATAAATTGCTGAAAATAATAAAAAAAATTGGTCTAATTCATTTAGATCTAATTTTTATACTTGAAGACAAGCAATTACCACCTCAAAAAGAATTAAATTTAACCATAGAAAGTGTTTTAGACCCTTCAACATCTCAGGCTTCTGTTAGCAAGAAAAAAACCTCGAAAAAATGCAGAAATTTTGAGCTTATTAATTTAAAATTCATTCGCTCACATAAGAATTCTAATGTTGAATTCCACGGTGAAATTTATAAAATTTCAACAATAAAATCAAAAAACGGTGGTCAAATTTTAAAAATTTATGTAAATGACTATGAATACAAAGAAGCAGTTGTTGTTGATAAATTTTTGCGAGCGAATCAAAATGTTGACCTAAAAGTTGGCGATTTAGTAAAAATTCGTGCTGAAATCAAGGACACAACCTCGCGATATAAGTCAAATACTGATCTAACTTTGTGTGACATTACTAAAATAGAAACATCTGACTTTTTTCCTGACCAAAATATTGATACTGCTAATGAAAAAAGAGTTGAAATTGCCGCTAGAACTTGAAAATCAACTATGGACGGAATTGCAAGTGCAAGCGCATATGTTCGTCACGCGTTAAAAAATGGATATTCGGCAATTGGAATAGCTGATTTAGATTCTGTCCAAGCTTTTCCTGAGTTTTACGCTGCTATTAAATCAACAAATATTAAGCCTATTTACGGTTCAACTTTTTCAACATATTCATCAAAAATTGAAAAAGTTTTAAATTTTAATGGTAAAAATCAGTCACTAAATTCAGCAAGATTTGTCATTTTTGACTTAGAAACAACCGGACTTTCATCATATTATAATGAAATTATTGAATTTGGTGCGCTTGTTTTTCAAGATGGAATTGAAATTGAAAAGCATCAGTTTTTCATTAAACCATCACAAAAAATACCACATTTAATTACAAAAATTACTGGAATTACCCAGGAAATGATTGACGAATTGGCTATTTTGCCGGTCGTTGCTGTTGAAAAAATAGACAAAATTATCAAAAATTCGGTTCTAGTGGCCCATAATGCAAATTTTGACTTTAATTTTTTAAATCAATTTTTTAAAAAACATGCGCAAAAATCAGTGGAAAATCCGATTATTGATACGCTCGAAGTAAGTCGTTTTTTGAATCCTTCAGAAAAAAGTCATAGTCTTAAAAATGTGGCAAAAAGATTTGAAATTTATTATGATGATGAGGTAGCTCACCGGGCAGATTATGATGCGCAAATTTTATCCAATGTGTGAAGAAATTTTCTTAATACATTACAAAACCAAAATATTCAAGATTTAGAGCAACTTTCATCAGTAAAAAATTCAATTTTTGATCTTCGCCCAGAAAAAATTTTCCCAAAACAGTTGACAATATTAGCCAAAAATCAAATCGGCCTAAAAAAACTTTATAAATTAGTGTCGCTAGCAAACACAGAAAATTTAATTTCCCGTCCGCTAATTTTTTATGACAAAATGGAAAAAGACCCTGATTTATTGGTAGGTTCAGGAGGAATTGATTCGCTTTTGATCCAGAATTTACTTTATTTTGGGCCTGACAGTGTTGAAAAATTTGAAAAAATATTTGATTTTATCGAAGTTCCACCTCCAACTGCGTTTGTTCATTTAGTAAAACGTGAAATTTTTACACAAAATCAGATTGAAGATTTGATAAAAAACTTGTTGAATTTGGCAAAAAAATTAAAAATTCCAGCTGTTGCAATTGGCGATGTTCGTTATTGCCAGTCTCGTGAAAAAATTTTTCATGAACTTTATATTTATGCAAAAGGTGTCGGCGGAGTTAACCATCATTTGTTTGATCACCAAGAAAAAGAACGAAAAGACCCTAAAAACAGTCATATTTTTCCTGATAAACATTTTTTTACAACTGATGAGTTAAAAAAACAGTTTGAATTTTTACAAAATCCTGAATTAGTTGATGAATTTGTGGTAAAAAACTCTAATTTAATTGCTAATTCAATTTCAGATAGCATTGAAATTATTAAACCCGGCCTTCACCCGCCAGAATTTGATAATTCCGAAGTTAATTTAAAAGAAAATGTTTACAAAAATGCATATAAAAAATACGGGAATCCATTGCCAGAAATTATCAAAACTAGAATAGAAAAGGAACTTATTCCAATCATTCAGCACGGTTTTCACGTTGTTTATTGAATTTCAAAGCGAATAGTTGATGAAGCTAAATCTCAAGGTGCAATTGTCGATTCCCGTGGGTCGGTAGGTTCTTCTATTGTTGCATATTTGACTGGAATTACAGATGTAAACCCACTTTTACCACATTATTTGTGCCAAAAATGCTCTAAAGTGGAATTTTTTGATTCACAAGAATTTTTATCAGGATATGATTTGTTAGACAAAGAATGTCAAAATTGTGGTCAACTTATGGATAAAGACGGTCATAACATCCCTTTTGAGACTTTTTTAGGATTTAATGCCGAAAAAGTTCCTGACATTGATCTAAATTTTTCAGGTGAGACGCAACTTAAAATGCACGATTTTGTTCGTGACCTTTTTGGAAAAGATAAAACATTTCGTGCCGGAACTATTTTGACAAATGCCGAAAAAACTGTTTTTGGTTTAGGGAGAAAACTTGGCGAATTTAAGGCAATGTATGATTCAAAATTTGATCTAAACCGTGAAGTTTCATATTTTACAAATACATTTCTCGATTTTCTGGCCACAAAAGCCCAAGGTGTAAAACGAACATCAGGAAAACACGCTGGTGGAATTATAGTCATTCCTCAAAATCGTGAAATAGAAGATTTTACCCCTATTAATTTTCCAGCAAATAATGAAAAATCTGACTGAAAAACAACGCATTTTGATTATAATGCGCTTCATGATAATCTTTTAAAACTAGATATTTTAGGCCATGATGATCCGACAATTTTGCTTCATTTAGAGGAAATTACTGGTGTAAAATCGGATCAAATTCCAAAAAGTGACCATAAAATCTTATCACTTTTTACGACTGCAAAAGAATTAGGTATTCAACCAGGTCAAATGCTTGGCGAACAGACGGGAACAATTGGAATTCCAGAATTTGGGACTCCTTTTGTTAGAAGAATGCTTCAAGTTGCAAAGGTAAAATCTTTTGCTGATATTGTCGCAGTTTGTGGTCTAGCTCACGGAGGTGGAGTTTGGCAAAATAATGCTGAAGTGCTAATTTCCAAAAAAAACCACGCAATTAACGAGGTAATTTCGTGTCGTGATGATATTATGATTTATCTTTTAAGAATGAAACTAGATCATCTTGATGCTTTTAATATTATGGAAAAAGTTCGAAAAGGAAAAGGACTTACACAAGGCGAAATTGATATTTTAACTGAAAAAAAAGTGCCAACTTGGTATATTGACTCATTGCAAAAAATTGGCTATATGTTTCCAAAAGCCCACGCGGTTGCCTATGCAATGAAAGCTTGAAAAATCGCATATTTTAAACTATATCACCCACTTGCATTTTATTCATCATATTTTTCAATCAGACCTGATGTTAAAGATATTGATACATTAATTCAGCCGCCGGACAAAATTGAGGCTAAAATTCTGACACTACAACAAAAGCAAACAAATCAAAACGGATCAGGCCAAGCTTTAACCCCAAAAGAAAAGGATTTAATTCCCTTTTTAGAAATCAGTCTTGAACTAAAACTACGAGGATTTGAAATTGAAAATGTTAATCTTTTAATGTCAGATGCCCAAAATTGAATTGTTAATAAAGAAAATAATTCATTAATTCCACCATTTATTTCAGTTGATGGAATTGGTGATATTAATGCCCGAAAAATCATTCAAGCCCGTAATTTACGACCTTTTTCGTCAATTGAAGATTTTCAAACCAGGACAGACACAAATAATACTGCGCTAAAAAAATTAATACAATTGGGAGTTTTTGATAAAATTTCTAAAACAACACAAGTAAATTTATTTGATTAAGTAAAAACAACAAAAAGCGAGTAAAATTATGAATATCGGTGGCAAAGTTTTATTCAAAGTCAAATCTTTACACAATTCCAAATTTTATTGTGTTATTTAATAGGATTTTCCATCAATTATTTCCTTAGGTTAATTAAAAAAATGAACTTTTGATCCACAGTTGAAAAATTTCTAAATCTTAAAATACCAAAAAAATTTTCAATAATCCCGTTTTTGTCTAATATTTTGTATTTTAGCCTTTTTGTCTATTTAGTTTTTCTGTTTAATCCTTATAAGCAAAAAAAGCATTATTTTTTGCTTATTTTGTTTTTTTTAATAAGCTATCCATTCCCTTATCTCGCAATTGTTTCAATGTTAAGTTTGAGTCATAATGGAGATTTTTTAAGACATTTTTATTTAAAAATTTTTAATAATTTTTTTATTTTGCATTTGCTTGAAATAATTACTTACTTAATTTTTTATTTTCCTTATTCATATGTTTGTAGTTTTTTACAAAAAACATTCCGTTTTTATTTAATAAAAAAAGTGAAACAAAAATTAGGTCGACTAAATCCAGAAAATAAATTCGGTTTCTTAACTAACTTTGATTATGATAGATATTATAAATTTGTGTGCCAAAGAAAACTTTATTCACGTCATTTCGACATTAATAATTGACACCAATATGATCAAATTGTCGAAAATATTATCAAGTGAATAAATAACATTTCATGACATTCACAAGGTTATTTACCAAGATATTATTCTCATATAATTTTGGAAGTGTTTTTATTTAATTCTGATAATTCTAATAATTCAGAATCAAAAATCAATCCAAAAAAATGAAAATATTTTTTAATATTTTATTTTATTTTTACAGCATTGCATTTTATATTTACATGATATCCACTTTGATTAGTTGCAGGATATTATTATTGAGACCAATTAAATGTGAATCTATATAAAGAACTTTTTGAAAGTGATGTTGCTTTTTGAGGACTACCATTCTTATTTCTTTATATAGCCTATGTCATTATTCCTATGGTTCTTTATTTCCCAAAAACATGGCTGACATTTTGACTTTTTGAAGGATAAGAATTATTAAAATTAGTAGAAAAAATTCAAACAACTAGTTTTTATCTATGATTTTGATTGTACCACTTTTGTTAATTTTTCTACTAATTTATTTTGTTTTGAGTCTTCCCGAGTTTCCTAGTTTGATGAGATAATTTTAAAAAAGTCTCGGGATTTCTGTACTTTTTAACTTTTTTAGCAAAAGCTAATTACAAATTTTATTAGTGATTTATTAGGATATCAAAGTAGAAATTATGCTATTTCAAATTGTTTGATCACTAGAAACACCATTGCGATTTTTAAATATCATTTGCAGATTTGATGTGTTAAATTTAACCCTTTGTCTTAATTTTTGCTATCAAATTGACAAACCCAGGGAAAAAATAATTCTTAATTCCACAATTTATTTCAGTTGATGGAATTTGTGATATTAACACCTGAAAAATCATTCAAGCCCGTAATTTACGGTCTTTTTTGTCAATTGAAGATTTTCAGACCAAGCAAAAACAAACAATACAGCACTAAAAAAATTAATATAATTGGGAGTTTTTGGTAAAATTTCTAAAATAATGCAAGTAAATTTATTTGATTAAACAAAAATAATAAAAAGCGAGTAAAATTATGGATATCGGTGACAAAGTACTATGTAAAATCAAATCTCTACATAAAAAATATTTTTGGGTTTCAATGCCTGATGGCTATGATGGCGTTGTTTTTTTAGATGCAAAACAACTAACAAATGGTCGAAAAATTGATAATTATTACCAAATAGGCCAACAACTTATTTTAAAAATTGAGACAATTTCTCATTTTAACAAAAAAGCATCACTTTCAGATAGCCGTAGAGTAATTTACTACAATGAAGCCGAACATCTTTTAGAAACTCAATCAGGATTTAAAAATCTACAAAAATTATGCGAGGAGCAAATAAATTATGAGTCTAAGTTTAGAAATAAAGTCAAAAATAAACCTGAATTATAGTGAATTTCAGCAAAAAGTTGCTGAAATTCACGAAAAAATTAATTCAAAATCTAGTCCTGATATTAATTTTTTAGGGTGAAATGATTTTCCTAGTTCTGCTGTTAATTTTGATGAAATCAAAAAAATGCAGCAAAAAATCCAAAAATTATATGAAGACTCTATTAATATTTTAGTTGTAATTGGAATTGGTGGTTCATATTTGGGCGCAAAAGCTGCTATTGATTTTACAGGTGGTCTTGGTCCTTTTGACAATAAACCCGAGGTTATTTTTTTAGGAAATTCGCTATCATCAACAGATTTAGCCCAAAAACTTGAATATTTAAAGACAAAAAAATTCGCAATTAATGTTATTTCCAAATCTGGATCAACAATTGAGCCAGCAGTAACATTTCAAATTTTATACCAATTTTTAGTTGATCAAGTTGGTGAAAAAGAGGCGAAAAATAGGACTTTTGTTACAACAGGTTTTAAATCTGGCGAACTTTTAGAAATAGCAAAAGCAAATAATTTTGAAACATTTGAAGTTATTGACTCAATTGGTGGCCGTTTTAGCGTTCTTTCATCTGTTGGATTTTTTCCAATGATATTTGCTGGAATTGATGTTTTTGAGGTAATTGAAGGAGCAAAACAAGCGCACAAGAGTTATTCAAAAGAGCTTGTTGAAGAAAATTTAGCCTATAAATACGCACTTTCTCGTTTTTTACTTTACAAAAATCACGACTATAAAACTGAAATTTTAGTTTCATATGAACCATTTTTAATGTATTTTAATGAGTGGTGAAAACAACTTTTTGGTGAATCTGAAGGAAAAAATTTAAAAGGAATTTTTCCAGCTTCTGCAATTTTTACTACAGATTTGCATTCACTTGGTCAATTTATTCAATCAGGAACTAAAAATTTTTTTCAAACCGTTATTTATATAAAGAAACCAAAATTTGACATTGAAATTAAAAAGTTGCCAACTTTTGAAACAAAAATTAACACACTTTCAGGAAAAACCTTAAATGAAATTAATTATCAAGCATTTTTAGCAACAACACTAGCGCATTCAGAGCAAGGAAATAACCCTAATTTTGTAATTCAAGTTGAAGATAGCTCGCCAAAAACATTTGGTCATTTAGTAATGTTTTTTGAAAAAGCATGCGCAATGTCGGCTTATTTGCTCGGAGTTAATCCATTTAATCAACCTGGTGTTGAAGATTACAAAAAGGAGTTAGTGAAAAATTTAGGTTGATCTAAGTAATTTTTTTGCCTTTTCCTGATCTTCCCAGTTTGGTGAGATAATCTTAAAAAAGTGTCCGATTTTTTGGGCACTTTTTTAACTTTTTTGGCAAATTCAGGAATAATAACTACAAAGCAAAAACACTAAATTTTAAATCTGACCATCACGAAAGAAAAAATACAACTACTATTTAAACTCAATGCAAATAGAAAACTCATTTTTATTTACAGTGAGCCTAAAAAAATATATGAAGTTTTGAAAGAACAATAACCAAAAGCCATAAATTTAAAGATTTCTAAACGGGTAAATTTAAGGCATTCCATCATATTTAAAAACATAATGGATAATTCGCATTTTCTGATTTTTTTATGACAAAAACATAACTAATTCCCCCTTAATTCAATATCAAAATTTATTAATTTATTCTTAGTGAGTCTTATTATAACATAATTTTATTTTAGGCCAAACATTTTTTTCAAAAGGTTAATTTCTAAACTATAAAAATTAAGGTTTTAGCCTAAAAAAAACACGAATTTACGGGTATTTTTTGCATATTTACATTCACTAAAATGTGAATTTTTGCCATCAAACTGCCAAACTCAGGAGTTAAAAATTTAGGCTGATCTAACTAATTTTTTTAGATTTATGCTCTAAAAAATAAACAAAATTAAAAAATAAACTCGGAAAAAAGCCAACACCTTACTGTTAACTTTTTTTGTCTTGGTTTATTTTGGTCTGGTTTTTTAAAAATTTGCTATAAATTTATACACTTTTTGTAAAATTTACGATTTCTATAGTCTTTGAATTTACTTTAAGTTTTTATTACGCGTTATAATATAAAGTAATTTTTGAAGAAAGGTTATTTATGAAAAAAATAACTATTTTTGAAGCTTTTGCTGGTCTAGGATCACAATTGCGTGCGCTCAGATTGGTAGGAAAAACTCTAAATTTTGAAGTTGAATCATTAGGAATTATTGAGTGATATATTCACGCTATTATTTCTTATCAAATTATTAATTATGAAGTCCTACCAGCAGATACAAAAACACCAATAGAAGTAATTATTGATCAACTTTCTTCATTAAGCCTTTCAATAGATAGCAAAAATTTAGTGTCTAAAAATTATTTTCAAAAAATGAAGGAAGATAAATTGCGTAAAATTTATCCTTATTTTTTAAAAATGCTCAATAATCCGTCTCTCTCTCTCTCTCTAAGAATAATAAAAATAATTATTATCCTTGATATTCAGATATTCATCAAGTTAATCAAATACCTAAAAATATAGATATTTTTACTTATTCTTTCCCTTGCCAAGACTTATCGACACAAGGATTACAAAAAGGCCTTAATCCTTCAACAAGAAGCGGGCTAATTTGGCAAATTAAAAGAATTTTAGAAAATAATTTAGATAATTTACCTAAAGTTTTGTTGATGGAAAATGTAAAAAATTTAGCTAGTCAAAAATTTCGTGGTGAATTTAATAATTGAATTAATTTTTTAAAAACTTTAGGCTACAAAAGTAAATGAAAAATTTTAAACTCTACTGATTTTGGATCATCTCAAAATAGACAAAGAGTTTTCATGGTTTCTTGGTTAACTAATAAAAAATTTGAATGACCAACCACAATAAAACATAACAATAATTTAAGAAAGATTTTAGATTTTACTTATCTACCAAATGAAGAAAATCTAGCTAGCAAAATTTTTAAATATCAACTAACAAGCCCTAGAATAACAAACTCAAGAATTAAGAAAAGGGAAATTATTAATTTTACTAAATTTAATTCTGAAAACTATATTTATTATCCTGACTTTTTCGGACCAACACTTACAGCATCAGGGGCTAACTCTAGACTTAAATTTTTGATTCAAGAAAACTACATAAGAGAAATAAATTTTTACGAGTCCTTTAAATATATGGGTTTTACAGCACGTGATGCTCATAAAATTTATAAAACAAATTTAGTTCAACCAAAATCTATAATATTTTTAGCTGGTAATTCAATATCTATCGAAGTTCTAAAAGCACTATTTGAAAAAATTGTTTTGCTTTTAGAAAAGGAGTAATAGATGAGTGTAACTTTGAGATGGAGTAAATTAAAAATTAAAAGCAAACACTTTTCAGAAAACAAAAATAAACCACAATTTAAAGGGGAAATATTTTTTGTTTATGATATTGAAAGTTTAGTAATTCATCATTTTTATATTCAAGTTAATAGCTGTGTCATGTCTAAATTAGTTACTAAAAGTCATAGAGAAGAACATGAACAAAAGCATATTAATAAAACAAGTTTTTGCTATTATAAAAAAAGGAGTTTTTGCTATTATAAAAAAAGGGAAGATTTTTTTAATAGTCTTGAGCAAAAAGTTGCTCAAAAAGATAGACCACCTAGATCTAAAACTTATAATCAAGATGATTTACAAATCTTAAATGATAATGAAATTGTACACTTAAATCAACTATTAAGAACACCAAATTTTTTAACCACAATTAAAAATTTATATAAATTTATCTATGGTTCCAACCCAAGTGGAGAATTGCTTATACCTGAAAATGCTCCTATTATTTTAGATGATGAGGAAAATTTTGATAAAAATATCAGTTATTTTGCACTCTTTTTCACATATTATTCTGATTTTAAAAATAATAATTATGAATATGATGAATATTATGGTATTTATAAGGATGATGATTTATTCGAAGGTGGTGAAAATTATTTTGATAGATTTAAAGATGCTCCTAAAAATTCAAAACTTCATAAAGTTTATCAATCATTAGTAAAACTCACTAGCAAAAAATCCAGTAAAGAAAGTGGCAAGAAAGTTTTAGCAGAAATTGAAAAGTATTTATCATTAGATCAAATTAATTCTTTAGTAGAAAAAGAAAGAACAAAAATTCAAAAAATTAAGATAGATTCTATTAATATTCTTGATTTGGATAAACCAATTCATTTATTAGACAGAGCGCATATTTTCCCAGTTGAAAGAATTAAAGATAAAATAGTAACACTAGTAAATAGGAAAAAATATAATCTTACCAGTGATCAAGTAAAATACTTTGTTAAAAAAATCACAGAAGCTCATAATTTAATAGCTTTAGATAAAAACTCACATACTCAGTTTGATAGAAATGAATTTACATGAGATTCCAAAAATGGAAAATTGGTGATTAAGTGTTGCAACTCACCACAAACATGCAAGCATATATCTAAAGAAATTACCGATCTTCCAAAAGAAAAGATTACTGATGATATTTTAGATAATCTCTATTTAAGAAATTCTGGGAATATTTAGTGTTTTGGCTTCACTAAGTTTTCCTTATTCTGATTCATTTTTAGTTATTTCGTAATATCTCTTAGCTATTTCTATTAATTCTTCTATTGTAAATTCGTTTCAATCGGGTTCAATTTGTTTTTTAGGTTTGCCACTACCTGGCTTTTTGTTGGCACCCTTTTTATTTAATAATTGATCTTGCATACCATTATTATAGCATCGAATAATTTTTTTGATTCCTAGATCTAGATCTTTTCTGGTTATAAAATTCGTATCTGCCGAAATATCATTTATATAATTTATTGTTTGTTTTAATCCAAATCCATTGTAAATTTTATAAATCATATCAAACTCGTTATTTATAAAGTGTCTTGACATTAGTATTCTCCTTTTTGTTGCATTTGAAAATTTAAAAAAGCTAACACTTTGGGCGTTAGCTTTTTTTGTTTTGGTTTAAAATTTTAATCGCTAACAATAACTGTTGCATATTTGCGCTTTCTAGTTTTATGAAATTTTACAATTCCATCAGCAAGTGCAAATAAAGTATCATCGCCACCAATTCCAACATTTAATCCAGGGTAAATTTTAGTTCCCCTTTGACGGTAAATTATTGAACCAGTTAGCGCAAATTGTCCATCAGCGATTTTTTGGCCGAGTCTACGACCTATCGAATCACGGCCATTCTTGGTAGAACCACCAGCTTTGGTCTTTGCCATTTCTAAATTATCCCTTCAATTCTGTTATTTTTACGCGGGTAAAGGGTTGTCTGTGCCCTAATTTACGTTTGTGAGTTGATTTTGGATTGTGACGGTAAACGACAATTTTTTTACCACGGCCTTGTTTTTCGACAACGCCAACAACAGTTGCATTTTCAACAAAAGGAGTTCCAATTTTTCCATTAATAAAAAGAACATCTGTGAAAATTACGTTTTCACCTTCGTTTTTATCAATTTTTTCAATAAAAATTGTTTGATCCTTTTCAACTAAAAGCTGTTTACCACCGGTTTTAATAATTGCAAACATAAGATGCTCCTATGAATAATCATCCTAAAGGCACTAAATACTGATATCATTTAGATTTTAACCTTTTTGGTATGGGATGGTTTAACAAAATAAACAAAAAAATTATACCACTTTTATTAAAAAATCAAAAAAATTATTTTTTTAGTTTGTTATAATTTGACCTATGAAATCTAGCTTAACTTTTGCCACTTTTTTAGAACAGGAAAGTAAAAAAACCTATTTCCAACAGCTTGAAAAAACATTAGAAGTTGAATACAAAAATTACCAAATATACCCGCAAAAACAAGATTTATTTCGTGCTATCGAGCTAACAAGTCTTGAAAATTTAAAAATAGTTATTGTTGGCCAAGACCCTTATCACCAAAAAGGACAGGCAGATGGACTTGCTTTTTCCAGTCGAGCCAAAATTTTACCACCGTCACTTAAAAATATTTTTTCTGAAATAAAAAAATCATATCCAAACTTTTCAAAAACAGACGGAAATCTCCAAAACTGAGCAAAACAAGGCGTTCTTTTGTTAAATACAGTTCTTTCTGTCAGAGAATCAAGCCCTAATTCACATGAAAAAATAGGTTGACAAACTTTTAGTCTTAATTTAATAAATTTTATTGTGGCCAACAAAAAAGACATTGTCTTTTTAATTTTAGGTCAAAAAGCTAAAACTTGCCTTAAAAATGTGGACTTTTCTGCTCAAAAAGTGTTTTTTTATTCACACCCTTCGCCCTTAGGTTTTTGAAGATCGCTAGAAAATTCAAGAGTTTTTGAAAAAATGAATGATTTTTTGAAACTAAAAAATAAAGAGCAAATTAATTGGAATTTATAGAAAAAAGTGTATAATTTTATATCAAAAACGTTTAAAGGAATTTGTTATGCAAATATTAGAAAAATTAAAAAAATATTGCGATATTGATGGAATGTCCCGTTATGAGGATGAAATTGTTGCTGAATTAAAAAGATCAACTGCTAATCTTGATCTAAGTTATTCTCGTGATGGTTTTGGGTCATTGATTATGCAACAAAAAAAGCAAAATTCTGGACCTAAAATAGTTGTTGCAGCACATATGGATGAAGTTGGCTTCATTGTTTTAGATATTACCGAAAAAGGTTATATAAAAGTAAAATCTGTTGGTGGTATTTGAGGAAACGCTGTAATTGGTGCTAAATTTAAGTTAATAAACTCTTTAGGCCAAGAATTTTACGGTGTTGCTGGTCATACTTCCATTCACATTATGGAGCGCCAGAAAATTGAAAAAGCCTTGATGGTAAAAGATCTTTACTTTGATTTTGGATTTAGATCAAAAAAAGAAGCCCAAGATCTTTCCGTTGAAATAGGAAACAGAATTTACTTTAGCAACCCTAGTTTTTTGATGCATAATCAAGATTATTTTGCATCAAAAGCGATAGATAACCGTGCTGGAGTTGTTGTAATTGACGAACTTGCTCACCGTTTGCATAATAAAAATTTAAAATCTAACCCAATTTTAGTAGGAACTGTTCAAGAAGAAGTCGGTTCACGCGGTGCAAAAATGGTTGCAAAAATGATTAAAGCTGATGTTGCTTTTGCAATTGACACAGGTGCTGCACATGATACTGAGGATGCAATCCCTGGCGTGCAAAAATTAGGAGCCGGAGTTGCTATTGACATTGCCGATGGTGGCGCTTTGATGGATCCAAGACTTGTTGACATCATTTTTCGAATTGCCAAAGAAAGAAACATACCAATTTACCGATATGTTTCTCAAGGTGGAGGGACTGATGCAGAAGAACTCCAATATTCAGGTTATGGGACTCCTACAGTTAGCATCTCGATTCCGCAGCGCTATTTACATTCAACATATGGCCTAATTAGTATTTCTGACATTAAGGCTGCAACTGATTTAATCGAGGCTTTTATTTTAGAATTTGGCCAAGAAGAAAATGAACAATTAATTTATAAATAATAGTTTAAAATTCTTTCTGTTATATTTAGAATTTAACAGTAATTAAGTTAATAAATAAAATAAATTGGCTGTTTTAGTGCTTTTTCTGCTTCTGCTTTAGCAAGTTTTGAATCATCTCATTTTACAGTGTGACCGTCACTTTTAATTTCACCAGATCCTGTTGTAAAAGTTCGATAAACAGCGGCAATTCCCAATAAAGCAGGTGCAATTTTTCCAACTGCGGTTGCTACATTTGAAATAACAGCAAAAGCACCAGCTCCGCCAGTTTCTTGTTTATCTTTTTCGCTTAATTTAACGAAATTTTGGTTTGGTTGTTTTTTCATTATTTGTATCTCCTTTCACCCAAAGTTAGTCAAAAGGCCAAAAAACATCTAAAAAAGGAAAAATTTAGGAAAAAAGTGCAAGTTTTCATATTATCCCGCGATGAAGCATTAAAAATAATTAAAAATCCAGAATTTTTGCAAGGAAAAATTCTGGATTTATCATGTTTTAATTTTCAAGAAATTGGTGATTTTGCTTTTTCAGGAATGAATTTAGAAATAAAAAAACTAATTTTGCCAAATTCACTTTTAAAAATCGGCGAGTCAGCTTTTATGTTAAATAAAATTGAGGAAGTAGTTTTTGGCCCAAATGTTGAAACTATTTCAGACTCAGCTTTTGAATCTAATTTAATAAAAAATATTAAAATTCCTGAAAAAGTAACTGTATTAAATAGCTCAGTTTTTGCAAATAATCAAATTGAAAACCTCCTAATTCCTGAATGAGTTAGCCAAATTAAATCTGATTCATTTGCCGACAATGCAATCCAAACCATTAAATTTAATTCAAACAAAATTAATGTTGATATTTACTCTTTTGTTGGAAACTCACCAAAAAAAATTGATATTTTTGGTGAGTTTTCTTTTAAAAATGAAAGTAAGTTGTTGAATTTCTATAAAGTCAAATTTGATTTTTTTAAAAATTTTGACAAATTTGAAAATAACTTCAAAATTATTGTTGAGAATTTTGAAGTTAGCCAAATTTTCTTATCATTCAACTGAGAAAATTTGGAGACTATAAACTTAATTTCGCCTCATTTTCAAACTGAAAAAGAGCTTGAAATTTTTATTAACAAGTCAAAAATAGATAAAAATCTTCATTTTGAAGGTTCAGGGCCTGATTTTTTGAAAAAAACATTAAAAATTTGCTAATATTTTTTAGTTTGATATTATAATTATAAATAATTTTTTATATATTTTCAACAATTCGAAAACTAAAAACAAGGACACAAATCAAAATCATGAATGCAATGAAAAATTATATTTCAAAAAGAACGAAAATAATTGCGACAATCGGCCCATCAACCCAAGATTATGAGGTTTTAAAACAATTAGTTTTGGCTGGAGTTAGTGTAATTCGGGCTAATTTTTCTCACGGAACATACGAAGAACAACGTCAAAAATTCGAAAATGCTCGCAAAGCTTCTCAAGAACTTCAAATTCCAATTTCAATTATGCTTGACACAAAAGGACCTGAAATCCGTGTAGGTAAAATTCTTAATGGTTCGCAAAAAATTCTTGCAAATCAACATTTAACTGTCCTAACTGATAAAGATTCTTATGAAAATTTTGAAGGAACTGACCAAGTAATAACTGTTTCACACGAAATTGACAAAGACTTAAAAGTTGGCGACAGAGTTCTTTTTGATGATGGAAAATTACAATCAGAAGTTGTTGAAATTGAAGATGGAAAAGTTGTTGTAAAGACAAAAAATTCTCACATTTTAAAACCAAATAAGCGCCTAAACATGCCTGGCGTTCCTTTTTCATTACCTTTTTTATCACAAAAAGACATTAACGACGTGCTTTTTGGGATTTCAGAAAATATTAATTATGTTGCTGCATCCTTTGTAAATTCAGCTGAAAATGTTAAGGAATTACGTAAACTTTTAGATGAAAACGGTGGTTCTCACATTCAAATAATTTCAAAAATCGAATCAACATTAGGTCTTGAGAATATCGATGAAATTATCGAATTATCTGATGGAATTATGGTAGCCCGTGGTGATTTAGGACTCGAAGTTCCTTATGAAGAAGTTCCATATCAGCAAAAAAGAATAATTAGAAAATGCCGTTTTGCAGGTAAAACTGTTGTCGTGGCAACACAAATGCTTGACTCAATGGAAAAATCTTCTCAACCAACTCGTGCTGAAGTTTCTGATGTTTATTGAGCAACTGAATTAGGCGCTGATGCGACAATGTTATCTGGTGAATCAGCCCAAGGACAATTTCCTGTTGAGTCGGTTCAAGTTATGGCCGTAATTAATAAAAGAGCCGAAAAAGAGTTCTATAATAAGCTTTTTTATACAAAACAGTTGGCCGTAATTACCAAAAACTCAAAAGGTCCTCGAGCAAAAATTGCTCACAAATTAGCTCACCTTGCTTATGAAAATGAAATAAAATATACTGTTGTTCTATCAAGAACTGGTGAACTTTTAAAAGCAATAGCTAAGTTTCGTCCAAATACCGCCGTTATTGGTGTTGTAAATAATGAAAAATTAATTTCAGGATTTGGAATAACATCTTCAGTTTTTGTTTCAATTAATTCTATTTCTGAATTTAACGCGATAAAAAGCGATTTTAATTTAGCGCGTAATGTTTTAAAACCATTTGGAGCTGAAAAGGGAGACACCTTTTTAGTCGTTGAAAACGAAAAAATGGTGCAATTTGTTTACTAATTTTTAAATTTTTTAAAATTTGCTTTTGAAAATTTAAAAATTAAGTATAATTATAATGCAAATTTTTATTTGCAGAAAGTAGATTTGCTCTCACCTGAAGATCGCAAGATCTTGGGTTTACCTAGCAAACAAAGATTATTATTTTTTTGTTTAAATTATAATTTAATACTTTTTAAGATTTTTGTATAAACATAGTAAAAACCATTGAAAATGGAGATAAATTTAAATTTTGAATCCTAAAAATCTTTTTCAAAGAAAGCCACAACAAGATCACCAAATTAACGAAAATATTATGTTTCCTAACGTTTTTTTAGTTGGATCTGACAATGAAAAAATTGGAAAAACTTCAACTAAAGAAGCGCTTGAACTTGCAAAATCCAAAGGACTTGACTTAGTTTTAATTTCAATTAAAGAAGTAAAAACTAAAGATGAAAAAGTTCAAAAAGTTCCAATAGCGAAAATTCTTGATTATGGTAAGTTTCGATACGACATAAAAAAGAAAAAAAAGGAAGAAAAGGAAAAGCAATCCTTTACTAATAACCGCGAAATACGGGTTAGTTTTAATATTAACAAGCAAGATATTCTTGTAAAATCAAAAAAAGCTAGAGAGTTTATTCTTGATGGCGACCGTGTGAAAATTGCTCTTCGTTTTCGTGGTCGTGAAATTACCCGAATTGATCAAGGTAAAATAACACTTGAAATATTTTTTGACCAATTGAAATACATTGCAAAAAAAAGCAAGGAAATTTCGCAAAACGGTAATTTTTTAGTTATGCATCTTGAACGTGATCGCAAAAAACTACCTAAATTCACTTCTTCAAAACAGCTAAAAGAACTTTTAGAATACGAAGAAATTCAAAATAAGGAAAAAAATGCCTAAAATCAAATTAAAAACAAAGTCAGCTTTGAAAAAAAGAATTAAGGTTACTGCAACCGGAAAAATTAAACACGGACATGCATATCGCTCACATTTAGCGCAAAATAAATCTACAAAACAAAAGCGCCAATCAAGAAAAGCTACTTTAATCGATCCTTCAGATTACAAAAGAATAAAAAAACTAATTTAATTAATTCAAAGAATTCACTAAATTTTTTGAAACTACATTATATAAAAGGAGAAATTTTATTATGAGAGTCAAAGGTGGAACTGTAACGCGCCAGCGTCGCCGTCGTTGATTAAAATTAGCAAAAGGTTATTGAGGGCATAAATCCATCGGATTTAAAGTTGCAAAACAGGCAGTAATTAAATCTTGAACCTATGCTTTTCGTGATCGAAAACAGCGTAAACGTGAATTTCGAAAATTATGAATTAGTAGAATAAATGCTGCAGCTCGTGACCAAGGAATTTCATATTCGCAATTAATGTATAAAATCAAACTGGCAAACATTGAAATTAATCGTAAAATGCTTGCTGAAATGGCAATTAGTCGCAAAACTGAATTTGATAATATCATTAAAATTGCTTTAGAAAAAGGTCAAAAATAATCCCTTTCTTATCATAGGAGGAAAAAAATGGCAAGAAAAGACCCAATTTCACAACGTGGACCAATGAGCGGAAATAACCGTTCTCACGCCCTAAATGCAACAAAACGTAAATTTAATTTAAATTTACAACAAATAGTACTAAAAACTGCCTCAGGGCAAAAAGTTCGTATTAAAGTTTCAGCAAAAACCAAAAAAACCTTACAAAAATGAGGTAAAATTTAAAATCTGAAATTTTAATAGATTAAAAAATCACCTTAAAAAATAAGGAAAAATACATTAATTTAGACGCACCTTTTTTGATGCGTCTATTTTTTTATTAATTTATTTTAAATGGAATTTATACTTTTTATATTAGTTAAATTATGTTAAAATTAACTTAATAATTTTATATATTTTAAATAAATTTAAAGGATAATTATGAAAAAAATACTACCTTTGAAAAAAATATTACCTTTTGGCATGCTAATGCTCTTGGGTTCAACCCCAATTATTATAGCAGCTTCAATCAACAAATCAAACGAACAAAATTATAATTCATATGCTAATATGAATTCCAAAAAAGATAAAGTAAACGTTTCTTTATTACGCGAGGAAGCAAAAAAAACATTAGATAATATTAGAAAATTAAATGCTGAAAACTTTAGTACTAATTCTGAGGAAAATAACCCCACAAAAATTGTTGATTTTACAAAATTTGAAAATGATTATAATTCTTTCCTAGACAAAATTGAAAAAAATCCTAGTATAGATTTAGAACAATTAGCAAAAACACAGTTTAAAACAAAAGGGTTGGATTTGGACAAAATTATTAAAGAAAATTCTAAAAAAGTCAAAGCTGAATCTTCCAAAAACACCAAGATTAATTCAGTTAACTTTTCTTCCTATTCAAGTTTTGATTCTATGACCTTTAAAACATATGCAGATGAAATTTGAAAAGGTCATGTAAATTCATCAGTTTTTGCTGCTATTAATTATGCTCTTGCAATCGCTTATGGTTTTGCTTGAAATTTTTTAGGTGCTGCTGCTTCAGCAATAGCCGCTGGAACTTTAACTAATTTAGCTGTTGAATATAAAAAGGCTTATAATAAAATAACCGCTGACCCTCGGTACCCATGGCTTCAATACGAGTATATTAGTCATTTGAAAGATTGAAGTAATAATTATATTAAAGGAGTAAAACTCTCTAAACTTGGTATTACTGGCATAATTATGACCATCAATTATTTAAGAGATATGTTATTAAGAGCTAAACCAATTTTACTATGAGCTAGTTGAGTGTCTCCTACTATAAAAGTTGTCATTATGGGAATTGATATTATTCAAAGTGTAATTTGATGACGAGTATCAAATAGAGATTAACAAATTTAATTAGATAATGTTTAAGAAAGAAAGTTTAGAAAAATTTTTTAATTTAAAATTCAACAATTGAATTTTGTTTATCCCATTTTTTGGTACTAACTGCTATTATAAATTATTCGATTTACTTGTAGAATACAACAGTTTTGAGGGGATTTTATACTATAAAACCAAGTTAATTTCGTGACTTTTCTATTTAATTCTTCATTTATTTTCAATTATTTTAACCATTTTATTATTTGTGTTAATTTTTGTTTATAGAGTTCATTTTTTTTCTTTAGGCGAAAATTTTGTTTTTAGCTTGGAAAATAAAGATAATTTTTTTTATGACTATAATATTTGATTTCCGAATATTATGAATGTGGCGATATATTCTTTCATTGCGTTTTTTGGATTTTTTTTAAATACTTTTTGAGCAAAATTTGTTATTTACTTTTTTAAGAAATTTTTATACCGAAAATATGATTTGAAAAATAAAACCACAACCTTTGAATTTTTACAAAATTTTAATTTTGAATCCTTTGTAAATTCTGTTCTTGTTGACACTGAAAATTGTAAAAAAAAGAGGAAGAAATCAAGAAAAATTTGCTGAACATATCAGCATTGGGAAACAAGAATTAGCAATTTAAGAAAAAAAATTCCCTGCCCTAAGCATGTTTTATTTACTAGACGTTTTGTTAAATATTATTATATTAAGTTAAGGAACCGCAAGGAAATTAGTGAATTTGACTGGGTTGTAGCTGAGGTACAAAACTATTATTGATTTTATACGTTTGTTTTTGCTTCAATTTTTAATAAAAGCGAAAAAAATTTTAATAGAAAAAAGTTTTACTACTACTTATTTAAAATTTTATTTTTTTATATTTTATTAATTTGGATTCTTCTTTTGTCAGTAATTTTTGCACTCTTTAATCATTTTCTTCTTGATAACCCGACATTTTTCTGAAAAATTTCATCAATGGCAGTTGTTATTTTTGTCATTTTTGAATTCGTTGATATCCAAAAACGTATATTTATTGAGTGAACATATCGCCGCATCAAAAAGCGATTTTTTGATGCTAATCTAATTAAGTCTGAAAAACAAGATTCAATATAAATGTTTTTTAAGGACATTATCTAAATGCACCTAAATTAGGCAAAAAATTAAGATTATTGCTTTTTATTCAGGATTTTGATTGTATTGTTTTAGTTGATTTTCAGTATTTTATTCCTGAGTTTCCCAGTTTAGGCAAAAATTCACTTTTTAGTGAATATAAATATGCAAAAAATACCCGTAAATACGGGTTTTTTGATGCTAAAATCTTAATTTTTATTATTTTAAAATCAACCTTTTGCAAAAAAATTTAAAAAAATGATTGGTCAAAAATAAAGTTATGTTATAATATGCATCACTAAGAATAATTAATAAATTTTGATATTGAATTAAGGGGGACTTGATTATGTTTTTTGCATATTAAAATCAGAAAATGCGAATTATCCATTATGTTTTTAGACATGATGGAATGCCTTAAATTTACCCGTTTAGAAATCTTTAAATTTAGGGCTTTTG
>NZ_JAWPGQ010000002.1:0-117600 GCF_033343935.1 Mesomycoplasma ovipneumoniae
GAGTTTTCTATTTGCATTGAGTTTAAATAGTAGTTGTATTTTTTTTATGATTTTTACTGTTTATTCCATAAATTAATTTTTATCAGTGTTTTAAAATATGTAATTAATTTTTGCCAAAAAAGTACTAAAACCAGACATTTTTTTAAGATTATCTCATCAAACTGGGAAACTCGAGAATTTAATATTTGTGATTTTAATTTATTTATTTTTCTGAGGATTCTAGTTTTTAAACTTTGCAATAAATTTGTTGTAAATCCAGAAACCAAAAAACAGCAATCCTATTACTGAAAAAATAATTAACGGAATTAGCCAATAAGCTGTGGATTTTTCAATATTTGACTCAGTAGTGTCAGAATTTTTTTCTAAACCATCAAAATTTAAATCGCCTAAGGGTGAAAAATCTGAATTAAAAATAGTTAGTTCTTTTTTTCCATTTAGTTGAGGTGTTCCAGGTTTTAAAACAAGTGTTGCCTTTTCCAATTTTGGATTAGTTCGAAAATTATTCACAATTTGTGAAATATTCTGTAAATACAAATATTTTCTTGAATCGATTTCTTCAGGTAAAAGGAGATTATAGACATGATCTTTAATGGCATTTTCCAAATTTTCACCGTTTTTTGAGATAGAAAGACTAAATTCTTTGGCTTTAATTTGATTTAAATTGTTAATTTTAGGGCTATTTAGACTTCCTATGATATTAACAAGTTTAATAGTTTTTGATCCATAAAATTTATTAATTTGATTTTCCTTGACTTTTAGGGTCAAATTTCAAATTTTGTGGGGTATTTGTTCACTTTCTTCGATATTTTTAATCGCTTTTTCGACGACATTATCAAAATTTTCAATCACAAAGTCAAAATTATACTTGTATTTAAGGTCTTTTCAACTCGCCTGGATTTGCTCTAATATAAAATTTTTGGCATTTTGTAAATTTTCAATACCAGTAAGATTAATTCTCTCTAACAAAAGTTCATCAAAAATATTTGTTGAATCTTGAAAAATATCACTATTTTTTGTGCTTTTTTTCACAACAATAAAGGGAGTTTGTAAATGAAAAAGCTCTTTAAACTCGGGTTTTAGATCAAAATTGGCAATTATATTTTCGTCATTTTCTTCTAAAAACAGATTTACTTTGTCAAAATTTTCTTGATTTGAAAAGTAATCAATTATTTGAGATGAATTTTGCAAATTTTGATTTACTTTATGTTTGTCATTTTTCAAATTAAATTTAATTTTAGCTTTATTTTTATTTTGCTCTGAATCTTTAATTTCAATGTCAGAAAAACTTAGGATACCTAAAACTTCTTCAAAATTTTCTGCTTTTTTATCATCTTTTTTAACTATTTTAATGTCAAAATCAAATTTATTATCTTGACCCTGAACAATATTCTCAATTTTTATATCAATATTACTAGAATTTTCATTTTCATCTACAAAAAATTTAGATATTTCAGAAATCATTTCTGGGTTAATTTCGAGTGATTTACCACCTGTTGTGCTCTCAAAATCGTAATTTGAACCCTTGTTTTCGTTAATTTCTTGATCTAAATTTTCAAAATTTAAATTTTTTTGAACTAATAAAACAATTTTGTTTTTAATTTCGATGTTTTCGTCTAATTTTTGATTAATTTTCTTAATCTGCTGTGTTTTTACAACATTGTCAATAAAATTTCTTCAATATAATAAAATTTGTTCATAGGTCAGTTTTTTGATATTTTCACTAGTTATTTTTTCTAGAAGCAAGTATTGTTCTAAAATTTGACCTGCTTTTGATTCCCAAAAAGGGATAATTGATTTATTTGGAAAAACATCATTAAAAAGTTGTGAACTTGAATTTTCACCAATAGAAACAATTTTATATGATGAAAGTCCTTTGTCAAATTTAGATGAAAAAAGTCAAACTCCACCGATCGAAAAATATTTATTTGTACTATTAGTAATGTCAAATTTTTCTGATTTTTGGCCATTTTTGTTTAAAATTTCAAAATTTTCACTATTATCTGAGTCAACTAAATATCTAAAAGATGAAACTTTATCATTTTCAGGATTTGAATTTAACACTATATTAGCGCCTTTTCCACTGACACTTGCTTCTGCGATGAATCCAAATTCTGACTCAACACCTAAATTAAAACGCGAAATTTCGCTTGGAAGTTGTGCAAAATTGCTATTTTCAGGTATAGAATTAGGATTTTTGCCGGTTGATACTCAAACAATTTGTTTTTTAGTTCCAGTTTTTACATCAATTAACGGGTCATATTCAGGATTTTTAACTTTAACTCCAAATTGATCATAAATTATTTGACCATTTTGGTCTTTTAAGTAAGGTTCAATTAATTTTTGTTGATCCTTGTTATTTTTTGGATCTCAAGCAAATCACTTTATATCCATAATTGAATTTGCGGCTTTAATTACAAATTCAATTTCATAAACGGCAACTAATTCTGAATTATCCTGTATTTTATTGTCTTTTTTAAATTTTTTAATTTCAATTTTATAACTATTAGTTGAATTTTGCTGGTTTTTTTGCTCAAGCCTTAAATCCTCAAGATCATAATTAAAATTAAGATCCAGAACATCGATAGGATTTCCGTTGACATATAAAATTTCATTTTCATCTGGATTTGTAATGAAATTTAGCTTTATTTTATTATGATATTCCCATTTTCCACCGTATATTTTCCGAATTCCGTCCTCGTATGTTTCGGTTTTTGGTTCAGAAATTTTCACTGGTTTGTCAATTTTTGACTCATAAGTTTTAGGATCATAAATATTACCCGGAATAATTGTCAATCTTTTTCAAAATTTGTCATTATTTTCAAAAAACAAGTTCACATTCACTTTGTTATTTAACTGGAAATTGTAAAAATTTTTGTCCTGAGGGTGCTTAAATCTTAGAAAAAATTCAATTTGCGTGTCGCCAATGACATTAAAATGTAGATCTTCATTGTATTTTTTTCCTTTTTTAAAAAGTTCGTTTGAAAATTCTGTAACTTTTTTTTGAATTTCTTTCAAACCTTTCTGAGATGAGGTCAGCGAAAAGCTTTGAATTTCATCATTTTTTTGTTGATTTGTTTCAATATTTATCGAAATTTGGTTATTCTTGATAATTGAATTATTAAAATTTTGCCTTAAATCAGACAAATATTTTTCAAGTTCTAGTTCCTTATTTAGAACTCTTTTTTGGTATGAATATCGATATTGTAAATTTACAGTAAATTTTTTAATTTTATCTCTTTGTAATTCAAATCCCACGCTGTAAATTAAATGACTTATTTTTATATTTTTAAGATTAAAATTCTTTTCAAGTTCGCCAATTTTATTTTTGGCATATTCATTTAAAATGTTTGAAATGTTAATTTTATTATATTTTTTTGATGTAATTGATAATGAATTTCGATCAAAAATTGACTTATCATATTCGCCATAAATGCTAAAAACTGTTTCTTGTTTTCAATCTCTGAATTTGGATTCACTTAAATAAAATTGTCAATTTCGACAACTTTCTAGTTGACTGCAATATTCAGGTGCTAAATTTTCATCTCTTATTTCAGGTTTTGAACCTGGTTTGTAAAATTTTTCTTTGATTGTTCGATCAAATCAATATGAATTTAGTTTTCTTATTTCACTTTTTGAGTCAATTTTTTTATCTTTTATTCACTCAAAACTAAATGAATCAGGTTGTCTTTCAATTTCTAAGTCAAATTGAGCACTAAAATTTGCAAATTCAGACTTTATTTCATAATTATCATAATTATTTAATTTAAAATAAGCTGTGTTTTGGTAACCTGCTGACAAAAAAAGCACAGGAATAAGGCCAGAAATTAAAAAAAATGGTAATTTTTTGCTCATTAATCTCCTTTGTTAATTAGTTTATCTCCTTTATCAAAAAATAATTTTTTCTCTGCATTATTAAAATATCCTGAACAAATATATCGATCATTTAAATTTGCAGAAAAAATGAATTCACCTATTTGGGCCAGTGCAATAAATTTTTTTTCTTCATCAGTAAGTCCGCCTGAAGATGAAAAAAGTTTGTCTACTTTATTTATATCGTTACTTTTTAAATTAAAAAAGAAAGCATACTGGCAGTTTTCAATAATAGCTTCACTTTTTCGGGCAGCTTCGCCGCTAATTGCAAAATCACCCGGATTTTGTGTTGTTATTATCAATCCACCGTTGTATTTACGAATAGTTTTAGCAATTTTAAACAAAAAATCTAGCGCGATTGTGTTTGACTCATCAATAAATCGGTGCGCCTCGTCGACAATTAAGGTAATTTTTTTATTTTTGTAAAAATTTGTAGCAATTTTTCCTTCTATAAATGATAGAATTAAAAAAAATGCTGCTTGGTAAATACGTTTTTCAAGATGCATCAATGTTGAAACATTAAAAATTACAAGACCATTTTGAATATCAAAGTTGGAATTTTGCCCGTTAAAAAGTCTATTAAGTTTCCCGTATTTACTAAATTCGTACTCCAAAGTTGATGAGACAATCATTTTTTCATGCTGACTGATGTAGGAAAAATCCATTAATTTGTAATTAGCAATTAAGTCATCAATAGTTGGAAATTCACGGGGTTCTAAAAGACTAATATCATTAAAAAGTGTATAAAAGTTCTTATTTTTATAAATTTCATTAACACATTCAATGATTGACATTAACATTTTGTGGTCTAAATTTGGAAGTAAAATGCCAAAAAATCGCTCTAAATTTTGAAGGTGAAGTGAAATAGTTTCGCCGTTGTTATAAATACTTTCATCAATCATTTTTGACTGAGGATTAAAAACTTTTTGAATTTGTAAAGGGTTAAAAATTGTTGATGATCCACTGGCAAAATTAATTGTATTTGCTTTTAGTTCTTCGCCGATTTTCCAATATTCGTTTTGTGGATCTAAAATAATCACTGAATTTCCGACAGCTTTATTATAAGTTAATAATTTTTTTGTCAATGTTGACTTACCAGCGCCAGAAGTCCCTAAAATGAAACAGTTTGAATTTTTTCGATCTTGATTTTGCAAAAAAAGATCGAAAAAAATAGGTGTATAATCAGTTTTACTAATCCCAATTATATTATAATTTCCGTCATTGAAATTTCGCGATGTAAAAGGAATTCCAAAAGCAACATTACTTGCTTGCATTTCAATTTCTTCCTTTAAAAAGTTGCTAAAACGGAAAAAAAGTGAAGCAAAACCTTGTAATTGACGGTATTTTAGTGGATTTATTGTCCCACCAATGTTTCTTAAATTATTTCGATTTTTACTTTCAATTTCTTTAAGTTGAGATTTAGTCTCCCCTCAATTCAAAAAAATAAATGTCGAATAAAAAATTTCTTCATTTGAAGAGCCAGCAATGTTAATTATTTCTTCAAGAGCTGCTCGTTCTGTAGCGGTTTTAGATTTTTGGACAACATTTTTTTGGTCATTCAAATTAGATTCTAAATTTTTGGCACCTCGATTAAAACTTGTTTCTTTTTCCGCACTTGTTAGTCGATTTAAATGTCAAACCACGCTGCTATTTGTTGAAAAAAGTTGAGCTGCTCATCCAAGAGGAAGATTAAAAGGATATTCATTAATTGTTTGAACTGAAAAATAAATGTCATTAATTTTAAAATGTTCTGGATGTCATTCAATTCGGTCTTGTGCCAAATATTTGCTAATATCATCACCTTCTTGAATTTTTTTGTATTCCTGATCACTTAAAAAATCACTAAAATTGATTATTTTCAAATTTAAATCAAGCAAATCTCTAAGTGTGCAAGTTTTAGCGCGAAAACCTGTTGATGAAATGTTCGATCTGAGCAAATTAAGTTGCTGAAGCAAACTAACATCATTTTTTTCATAAATAACAATAAAATACCGATGATGCAAATAAGTGTCAAAATTTGCAATATCATTTTTGTAAAACTGGCAAAAATTCTCGTTCAAATTAGCTTTACATTCATCCTGATTTTGTAAAAAAAACAGTTTATTTTTTGTTAAATCATTAGGATGAGCAATTTTTACAATCGAAATTCGACTATTAACAGCATTAACACTTGTTGTAAATTGTTCAAGAATTTGTTCGATTTTTTGACTTCCAATGCTAAAAATATCTTGACCATAAATTTCAATTCCAGCTATAAAACCGCCAGAAATTTTAATAAAATCCTGTTTAGCACGGCTATATGGTAATAAATTTCGTGTATTTGCACTTGTAGAGGAAATTTTGCTATAAACTTTAGGTCTTGTAAAATAGAGAGCAATATACCAGATAATTTTATAACCTTTTAGCCCCCAATTTTTGTAGTATTTTATTAATGGAACTGTTCAAACTAAAAAAAATGCCGTAGAAATCAACATTTTTACCAAAATAAATAAATTTTCAGGCAGCGCAAAACCAATAGAGGCAGAAACTAAAAACAAAACTATAATTATCGGAATGTCAATTAGCGTAATGTGTCGAAAAATTTGGATTTGAACATTTTTAATTCGTTTATTTTGTAATTTCATAATTTCCCTATCCAAAATACAAAAAGTTTGTATTAATTGTTTTACTTATTTTTTTCTTGTTTTTCAGCGCTATTAGTGTTTGTTTTATCTGATTGGGCCTCAATTTGTTGATCTTTTTTAGTCATATTTTCGTTTAATTCATTTTTAACAGGTTTTAAATTTTGGTTAGATTCACCAGTTTTTAATTCAGAATTTAAAATTATTTCAGCATTATTTTGGGCTTGATTGTCAGCATTAATTTCTGTTTTTTTACTTCTAGTTCGTGTTTTTTTAGGTGCTGAATTGTCAATTTTTTCATTATTTTGTTCAATTTGTGGGCCTGTTTTTTCAATGGTTTTTGCATTTTCTTCTGATGATGCAGACACGCCGCTACTTTTTTCACTAGTTTTTACTTTTTTTGCCTTTTCTTTTGTCTCACTAGTTTTTTCATCTAATTTTGAATCAGATTTTTCAATTTTTACCTTTTTTTCTTTAGATTCACTTGCTTTTTCTGCTTTAGTTTCTTTCTTTTTTACTGCTTTTTTAACTTTTTTAGCCTCTTTTTCAGAGGTTTCATCTTTTGTTTTAGAAGATTTTCTTCTTGTTTTTTTAGTTTCTTCTTTGGGTCATTCACCTCAAAATCTAGCCCAAAAACCTTTCTTTTTTGCAGGTTTTTCTACTATTTCTGAATTTTCAGTTTGCTGTTTTTCACCAGATTTATCTTCAGAATTCTCTTGTTGATCTGAATTTGGTGTAATTTCAACATCATTTTTTTCAATTTTTGGCTGTTTTTCATCACTAGATTCATTTTTAGATTGACTTAATAAATCGGTTTGTTCTAGTTTATCTTCGGAAGCTGCACTTTTTTCAGTCAATAATGAATCATTTTGATTTATTGTCGCTGCTTCCTCGCTTTTATTTTGAGATGATGGGTTTTCTGATGTTTTTTCAACACTTGACCGTGTATTTTTTGGCTTTTTCTCTAAATTTTGACCAGAATCACCCCTTTTAAATTTCGAGAATAAATTATTAATTTTTTTGCTAAAAAAATTTTTTAATCCTGTTTGTTCACCATTTAAAGCCCGATTAGCTCTGTAATTTCGTCACTTTTTAATCAAAGGTCTAGCCTTATACGCGGCATAAGCAACACCAGCCCCGATTCCCACTAGATTCATTGCATTTCTTCAAGGGCTTTGCTTTTGATTTGGAAGAATTGAATTATCAATAATATCAAAAGGTTTTTTTTGATTTCATTTTGAAGGCAAACCTGTTAAATCAGTAGCATTTTTGTGATTATTTTGGTTTAATTTAAACATTGTCCCGGCGGCTCCAGCAAGAGCAACTCCTCCAACTTTTAGAGTAGAAGAAGCCAATCTTTGGTGGTGTTCAACGGCTCCAGCCTGTCCATAATTAGCGGCAATTTGGCGAGTAAAGGTAGAAATTGCCAGTCCGCCCCCGATTATAAAAGATATTTTTAGCAAAAAACGGAAGATAAATATCCCTTTTGCCCCTTCAAAATCAATTGAATCTGCAATTTTATAGGTCGAAGCTACTCAAATTAAGAACAAATTAAAACTGACTTGGTAAATAATAATTACTGCAAATTGCCCAAAAAATGTTCTTGTTCAAGTTTTTAGTTTTCGACCATCGTCCCAAATGCTACTTACTGCTCAAAGTGGCATTGTTATAAAATTCATAAAAAGTTGGGCTGATGCAGTGAAAAGTGAAATAAAACTAATTCCTAAAATATAGGAAACAACAATTGAAGATGCCGAAAGTGTTATAATTAAAATTATTGCCTCACCGGATTCCATTGCCGTAAAAGTTGAATAAGATGGAACACTAAATTCTTCGCTAATTGTTTTAATTTCGCTGTCAGGAATTTTGTTTGAGGCTGATCTTAACATTAGATCAATTAAATTTTGATCGCCACTAATATAATTATTTATTATTGTTAAAGTTGACTGAATCGCAATTAGTAAAGTAAAAAAAATAACCGGAAAAGTGAAAATAAAAATAAAAGAGCCAACACTAACTTTAGACATTGCCGCAATTTCTGTATCTGCAGAATTACGGCGAATAATTAAAAATTTGACATATCGCAAAATAAGAATAATAAAACCCATTGAAATCGAGGCAATTACAAAAATTCAAAAACCGATTGGAAGACTTTCAAAGGAAAAAGTTTGCCTATGAAAAATTGCATGGACAATAATGTTTATGCCAATTTTTTCGAAAATATAATTAAAAAAGGCAATAACTGAAAAAGGTAAATAAACAAGTAAATACCATCCTAAAACAAAAAATGGGTAGGTAATAATATTGATTAAACCACTAAAAAGTCAACCAAACATTACCCTTTAGCTCCGCCAGTTGCTGCTGAACTTGCAACAGAAATTATTACTGTTGATAATCCAAGGGCAACTAGAATAATCACAAATCCAATTGAAGACCAAATTAGTGCTTTTTTCCACTTGTCACGCTTTTCAACATCATGCGTAATCGAAAGCATTGTTGCAAAAAAGACAATTGCGGCAACTAAAATTCCGCCAACAACAGGCATTCCTATTTGAGTCAGATATTTTATTCAATTTTGCAACGTAGTTGCAAGAGTCGATAACTCGCCTCCGACTTTTGTGTCTTGAAATAAACTTAAAAAATACATTATTTTTCACCTATTCCTATTTTGTAATGCACATCTTTGATTTCAGTTATCCAATTTGCTCCTTGATAAATTAAGTCAAAATTACCTTTAAAATCAATTAGATTCTCATAATTATCATCATAAAAGCAATAAATTTCCTTACCAAGATCGAGAAAATAATTAACTAGATTTTGTGATCCACCTTTTTGTCTAAGTGAATAAACCACTAAAAAATTACTAAGGGCAGCAACTAATCGATTCCGTTGGATTAGTCGTTTTTTATTAATATTAACCCCCTTAGGGTATTCAGAAATTATCAATAATTTATCATAATCTTTAAAATTTTCAAACATTCAAGGATTTTCAACGCCATTTACTGACACGCCAATAATTGGTATTTCATGTAAACGGAAAAATTCCATTACTTTTTGTTCTACCCCTTTGTAGCCATTTGTTACTAAAACGTGTCTTTTTATTATTTGATCAAGTGAATGATTAAAAAAACTTTGAATTTGAGGGATGTAATTTTCACCAATTAGCGAGGCTTTTGGCTGCAGGTCATTTAAAAATTCAATATTGCCACTATAAAATATCACATATGGCGGGTTTTTAAGAATCCGTAAGGATTCAGGGTAATTTTTATCTGTAATTGTAATTGCCCTAACCTCCCCTGAATTAATTAATTGTTCAATTTTTTCTATTTGTTCATCTGTTACCTCTTCATTTTGTTGAATTGCCTTTTGGATTGAAAAATAATCCCCTTTATATTTGATTGCATAATGGATTAATTTTGTATTCATACGTCCTCCTTCTGCTCTAAATTAAGAAAAAACCCCCAAGAAAACATTAAAAAAAACTTTTTAGCTAAAAAGTCTTTTTATTGTCCTTTTTTAGTAAATAAACCTAAATCTGGCTTAATTTATTGTTTTTTATTTTTTTCCTGAGTTTTTCAGTTTGATGCAAAAATTCACTTTTAGTGAATATAAAAACGTAAAAACACCCGTAAATCGGTGTTTTTTGACGCTAAAATCTAAATCTTTATTATTTTAAAATTAACGTTTTGCAAAAAAAAAAAAAAAAATGCTTGGTCTAAAATAAAATTATGTTATAATAAATTTCACTTAAGAACAGTTAATAAATTTAGGAATCAGAATTAAGGGGAATTACTTATGTTTTTGCCATAAAAAAATCAGAAAATGCGAATTATCCATTATGTTTTTAAATATAATGGAATGCTTTAAATTTACCCGTTTAGAAATCTACAAATTTAGGGCTTTTAATTATTGTTCTTTCAAAACTTCACATATTTTTTTTAGGCTCAATGTAAGTAAAAACGAGTTTTCTATTTACATTGAGTTTAAATAGTAGTTGTATTTTTTATGATTTTTTTTATTTTGTCCATAAATTGATTTTTGACAGGTTTTAGCTAAAAAAGGTAGTTTAAATATTTTATAATTTTGCTTTTTTAGTCAGTAAACCTAAATCCGGCTTAACTGATTGTCTTTATTTTTCTAGAAAAATTTTTGAATTTATAACAAACTAAAACATAAAAAAAGCTATGAATTCATAGCTTTTTTTATGTTTTGATGGAATTAAAACAACATTAACTAACTACTTTTCTCAATTTTCTCTTTTTTAGTCAAGAATTTAAAAATTTAACGATATACCCAATTAAAATTGCGGCAACGTAACTTATTAAAGGTATAAACTGCTCAAAAGTTACTTCTTCAGAACTACTACTAATAAATGGTAATTGTGAAACAATAAGGGTAAATAAAATAACAATCATACCTATAATGTAAATTACAATTTCTCAAATTGGTATTTGTTCGCTTTTTCGTCATTTTCAAATCAAAACTGTAAAGAGTGTGAGAAAATACTGAATTAAAAAGGAGATATTTCCTGCCTTTAAAATTGTACCAAAGGTGTCTGTAACACCGGCAATTCTAGGGATAATTGTAAAAATTATACTTGAAGTAATAGCAAGCGAAACTGAAAGATAAATAGCATGATGGTATTCGTTGTGTTTATTTTTTTTGGCAAAAACGGAAGGTAAAAAACC
Source organism: Mesomycoplasma ovipneumoniae (assembly GCF_033343935.1). Classification (GTDB taxonomy): domain Bacteria; phylum Bacillota_I; class Bacilli_A; order Mycoplasmatales; family Metamycoplasmataceae; genus Mesomycoplasma; species Mesomycoplasma ovipneumoniae_G. Next base: position 11,180 of record NZ_JAWPGQ010000002.1, read on the forward strand.
GTCTTCAGCAAGTGGTGCAATATATCTTGCATAAGGTTGGACTGATCCCATTGTTGCTGACATTCGATTAAAGAATAATCCGATTGTAAAAAGTGATACTCCTGTGGTACCTCAAAGAGTTTTGTAGACTTGTTCAAGCCCAAAGTTTGAAAGATATTCTTTACCAAGTCCTATAAAAATTATATAAAATAAAAAATAGGAAGAAATTACTATAAGAAACATTAGAATTATTACTTTTTTAAATCGTTTTGTTTCGACACTTTGTGAAATTGTCGCTAATGATTCAAAACCACCATAAGAATAAATAAATGATAAAATTGTACTAGCAAATAATGTAACACTAAAAGGTTCGATTTGGCTAAAAGTATGCCCATATGTATTTGATTGAATAATTAAATAAATAATTAAACCAAAACCAATAAGAAGTGTTGCCCATTTAAAAATAGCAGTAACTAAAATTATTTGTTTTGAGAGTTTAAACCCAAAACTACCGGCAAGAATTAAAATTATATAAACTACTAATGAGATTGAAACATAAACTCATTGGCGATCAGGATCAAATTGTGTTAGTAGAGTTGAAAAAAATAGCGGACTTGTTGCCGAAAAAAGCATAATTCGGGCTACTTGATTTCAACCTGTGAAAAAAACAAGTCCATTTTTAAAGGTTTTCTTAGCATATGCATAAGAACCACCAACTTCATTTTGGTATTTTTGCCCAGCTCGAGCAAAAGCAAAAATAACCGCTAAAGTAATTAAAGATGTCAGAATAAAGACAAAAACACCCCAAATTCCTTGATTAATTACTCTCGAAATAGTGGCTATGAAGCCAAATCCTACAACATAATTTAGCCCATAAAAAATAAATTGTCGTTCTGTAAGTGTGTTTTTTGATTTAGTTTTCATAATTTTGGCCTTTAATTTTTCAAAATTGTATTAAATTGTACCACTAGAAAAAATAATTAACTAAAAAAATTTACTTGAAATTTTTTTAGTTAATTTCAAGAACACCACTAATTTTGTGAATTTTTTTCTCACCTGATGGAAATTCGCTATTAGGGGTCAAAATTTGATTGTTATTTAGTAAATCTATTTTTAAATTTAAGGTTCAAGTTATTTTTTTATCATTTTTTTCTAACGTTAAATCATTTATTAATTCAGTAGTAACTAAATTTGCAAACTGAATTTGTGGAAAAATCAGTCATTTGTTATGTTCAACAACTTCAGATAATTTAATTAACTTATTATTAATTTCAGCATTAACTTTTATATATAAGTGATCTAATAAATGTTTTAAAAATGTATGTTTAGTAAAGTCGGATTTTAAATCTTTTTCTAATAATGTTTTTTTAACATCATTTTTTAAAACATCAATTTCTAAATTTTTGTTCGCTAATTCGATTTGATAAATATTGTCTGAATTTTTAGCTAAACCTGAAAATTCAAGACTTTTATTATTTGGTAAAAAGGTTTTTATCTCAGTATCTTTGTCTATTTTTCAAATTTGTAAATTAAGTCTTAATTTTCCATTTTCATCATCAGGTTGAGCACTAACAACATCAAATCCATATTTTTCTTTTTCATCATCGTTAATTTCAGGGCTAAATTCGGCAAAAGTATCTTTAAGCCCTACCCCAAAATTTCGATCATTTAAAACATGACCAATTTGATTAAAAAATGGGTTGGATATAACATCATTGTTTGAGTTTAGCAAGGAAAAAGCTAAAAATGATGGAAAAATGTTTTTAAAATCATCAGGTAATTTCTTTGCAATTAAATTTATTTGCGATGTTTTTTCTTGTTCATAAAAAAGACTGACTGCTTTTGACGATTTAATTGAGTCATTATCTTTAAGATATAAAACTAAAAGCACGTTATTTATAGGTTTTTTCTGGCTTGACCCGCTCGCGGAAGAAACAACAGCGTTAGAAAAATCTAATTTAATCGAATACTTATCGTTCAAATCTTGGATTGGGTCAATAAAATTTACATAAGTAAAATTTTTCTTAGCAGTTTTACCATCATTAATTATTGTTAGGGGGTATGAACTTTGCATGTGATTTGTAATGAGAAATGAACTAGGTAAAGTTGAAAGATAACCTTTTAATTGAACTAATTGGACATCAACTTCCTTTTCTTGCTTTTTTGGATCAAAAGGTTCAGCAACTATTTCTTCTTCATCGCTTGGTTTTTGCGGTGTAAAAGAAGGAATTTTCGGTTGTTCCAGATCTTTTTTATCATCTGTTATTTTAATTACACCCGGTTTTTCTTCAATTACATCAGGGTTTTTTATAACAGCGGGTGGCAAATCAGGTTTTTGACTAATCACAGGAGGCTTATTTTCTTCCTGAGTTTTACCCTTATCAATTTGGGTTTCTGTATTAATTCCAGGATTTGATGGATTTTGACCTGGAGTTGAAGGATTTTGACCTGGATTTGATGGTTGAGATGGTTGTTCTTGTTTAGGTGGTGGAGCAATTTTTTGTGAATCATCAATATCTTTACTTATTTTATCAGGTAAATTTGACTCAACTGAACAACTTGATAAAAATAAAAAAATTACTGAAAAAAATAAAAAGTTTAATTTTGATTTTCTTAGTAATTTCATAATTTAAAATTTTACAATATTAATTATTAAAAGTAATAATTTTTCTTATTTTTGTTTTAAATAAAATTTAGTCAAAGTATTTTAAAAGGTGCTCTAGATTATTACTTTTTAATTCATTTTTAGGAATAAATTTAAGGGCAGCTGAATTAATACAGTAACGTCTTCCTCCTTGTTCTTTAGGTCCATCATTAAAAACGTGCCCTAAATGGGAATCAGCATTTTTTGAGCGAACTTCAACTCTAGTCATTGAGTGGCTAAAATCAAGAACTTCAACAACTGAGTCCTCGTTTAAAGGTTTTCAAAAGGATGGTCAACCGGATCCTGAATTATATTTAGTTGAAGACAAAAAAAGCGGAGTTCCGTCGATAATATCAACATAAACACCTTCTTCGTAATTATCGTTATAAAGATTATCAAAAGGTGGTTCTGTAAAATTTTCTTGTGTAACTTTGTATTGTAATTCGTTCAAATGATCAAGTTTTTTCTTGTTATTTTCCATGTTTTCTCCAAAATAAAGTTTAATTTATAAATTATACCATTTTTAAAATTATTTTTTAAAAAATTCATTTAATATTATGAATTTGAATTTATTTAAAATATAAAAAATAGCACTTTTTTATCAAAATTTTTAAAAAAATATCATTTTAATCCAAATTAGCAAAAATGCAAAGACTTTATCGGCAAAAAATTTTATTACAATACTAAAAATTAATCAAAAACCAAATTCAACATTTAACCTCGAGTTTCCCAGTTTGATGGCTAAAATTCGCTTTTTAGTGACTATAAATACGTAAAAATACCCGTAAATTCGGGTTTTTGAGGGTAAAATCTTAATTTTTATAACTTTAAATTTAGACTTTTGCAAAAAAAAAAAAAAAATGCTTGGTCTAAAAAAAATTTCTGTTATAATAGAGTCACTAAGAATGAATTAATAAATTTTGAGATTAGAATTAAGGGGGACTTGACTATGTTTTTTTCATAAAAAAATCAGCAAATGCGAATTTTCCATTATGTTTTTAAATATAATGGAATGTCTTAAATTTGACCGTTTAGAAATCTACAAATTTATGGCTTTTAATTATTGTTCTTTCAAAACTTCATATATTTTTTTAGGATCAATGTAAATAAAAACGAGTTTTCTATTTACATTGAGTTTAAACAGTAGTTGTATTTTTTTATGGTTTTTGTCAGTGTTTTAAACTAAAAAAGTAGTTTAAAAATTCTAATTTTGATTTTTAAGTTAAAATTTTAGCTTTTTTTAGTTTGCTTTATTTGATTAATAAGTAGATTTTTCTTTCATGATGGTCAGATTTAAAATTAAGTGTTTTTGCTCAAAATACTAGACCAAATTCGCCAAATTACCCGTGAATTTTGCCAAAAATGCAAAATAAAATATCTAAAAAAGCAAAAACTGCTAATCCTAAAAATTAGCTAAGATAATTTTTAGGATTTTGGATTAATTTTAACTGTATATAAGCCATCTCTTTGTAATTTTTTCTTAAAATCCTCGCGAATATTGCCGTTAAATCCATCAAGATAAGTAGACTGACCCTCCATTAATGAAATTGCATTTGAAAAAGTGTTGTTTTCTGGGTCAGTCGAATACGAATAATTTATACCAATTAAATTAAAACTTGAATCAATAGCCATCGATCCTGAAGATCCAGGGCCAAGAGCGTCTAATTTATTTTCAGAATTTACTTTTGTGTACAAATTTGAATGCTGATTTAAAACCTTTTTTAGCATTCCGTGTTTTAAATTGGCAAGAAACGGTTTTTGGTAGTTTTTTCATTTTTCGTGTTTAGCATTTCAGTCTTTATTTTCAGCATTATTATAAGGAACTCAAAGACCATGAAAAAAACTATCATTAATTACACGTGATCGTGTGTTGATTATTCCGCCTGTTGATTTATTAGATTTAAAATTTACACCTTTTTCCCAATCACCATTTTCATTATCGCTAGTAGCAACTGGATATCCGCCATAAAATTGTGTTTTTATTGGACTAAATTTCTCATTTTGACCTAGACCAATATGTCAGTCTTTTTCGTTACCAGAGTCAATCGCTTTTTTTAATTCAGGTAAAACATGCTCTAAATCAGTTTTTTTAATTTTCAGTCTTAAAATAACAAAGTCTGAACCGCCGTTTTTGGTTGTTCCAACTCGGGTGGTTTCATTATAATTGTCTAAATATTTAAGACCAACATCGACATCATGGCCCATTATTCCCTCAACTTTGTAGCGCGGAGTGTAATATGGAGCACTTAAATAGCTGTCATAAGCATCAAAAACTGGGTATTCTTTAATTTTTTCGTATGTATTTTCGTATTTATTGCCTGAAATTAAATGTTCTGAACGAGCTGCGGTAAAAAAAGGCTTTAATTTATTGCCTTTTTTTGCATCTTCTTCAGAAACAAATTCATATTTTTGGTTAACAAAGCCAGCATTTCACTTTTTTGATTTTTCGGACTGACTATCTACATCAAAAAAATACATGCTTTTGTCAAAAATTTGTGCCATATTTCAAACATGAATGTTTGTTCCAACTAAAAGTTCATAACTATCAGAATTAGCGTCATTATTTGTTATTCTATCTAAAACTCAGGCGGTGCCGTATTCTTTAAAAGCTTCAGTGCCGTATCTATTTCCAAAAAATTGATCTTGATAATATTTAAATCCATAAATTCCAAGACTAAATGAGCGATCATAAATGAACTTTTCATAGTCAATATCTTTTTTTAAATTAGAATTAACCTGATTTGATTTTCAAATTTGTTTTTTTCCTTCACCGCTTTCAAACAAAATACTAATTTCACCTTTTTTGTCATCGAAATTGGCGCTAACTTTTTTTAAATTATGAATTTTAAAAATTTTGCCAATTTCATCGATTTTCATGTAATAAAATAACTGACTTAAATTAGAAGGTAAAAAACCAAAAGGATTTTTCTTTACAATTTCTGTCAAATTTTCAGAATTACTTAGCGCCCCAGAAGATTCAACTTCAGAAAACTTTGGAAGATATACTTGTTCAGCCATTCCATTATAGGAAATACCACGGTTATAAAACATTAATTTTTCATCGTTGTTTCTACCAAAATCGCCGTAATGACCGACATTTTTTGCTAATTCTCAGAATCTTTTATTTTTATTTGGGTCATTTGGATCAAGAAAATTAATTGGCTGATTATTTTCGCCATTGTACAAAAAAGTGTATAAATTATGCACTCCAGTTTGATATTTTGGTGTATTTTGAATAATTTGCAACACTGAATGATTTAGTAAAAAATCTTTGCCAAAATAATGATCATCTTTAAAATATTCAGGATTTTGTGATTCACTGTAAATTTTATTTGTGTATTTTAACTTTGGAGTTCCTTCAAAAAGTGGATTATAAATTTTTGTATTGTAATTTACAGTTTGAAATTGACTTAAATTTACATTATTAATAGGGGAATTATTAGTCGGAACATTATTGATTTTGGGGCTAAAATTATTTATAATTTGTGATTTTGGTTTTTCTTGTGGCTTAATAATTCTGGTAATTTCAGGTTTATTAGGGCTAGGTGGTTTTAAAATTTTTTGTATTTTAGTTTTAGAAAAATTAGGTTGAGGATTAGGGCTTTTTTCAACTTTTTTTGACTCTTCTTCTTTAACTGGTTTTTGAACTTCATCTAAATTTTGTTCTGGTTTTTCGTTTTTTACCTTTAAAAAGGAAGTAAAAACAAACTCTTTTGGTATTGAAAGTTGCTTTTTAGTATCAACAAGCAAAACATTAACTCTTAGCAAATTTTGGTCAAAATTTTTATTTAAACTCAATTTTTGCAAATTGTATTTTTCGCTATCATATTCAAAGTTAATGTTTTTCCAGTCAACATCATCAAGACTGGTTTGCTGTTGGTTTTCAATTTTTGCATGAATTTTAGGTCTAATTTGTTCTTTAGAGTCAAATTTATCGCTGTTTACATTGCATGCTGAAAATAAAATTATTGATAATGAACCAAAAAACAAATTAGAAAAAATTAGTTTACTAAGCTTTTTCATAAAACAAACCGTTTTGTTTTTTACAAACTTAAATTTAAATCTTATACATTTTTATTAAGTTTTGCTAACCAAATTATAGCATAAAAAGACTAAATTTTAAGTTGAACCACTTGTGTAATTGCCCACTTTGAAGCATTATCAAAAAAAATTAATAAAAAAAATGACAAACCAATAAAAAAAAAATTAATTTGTGGTATAATTATATTTATAATCAAAATATTTTAGAAATTCATTTTTTACTAAAAATTAAATTTCATTTTGATAGAATTAACTAATTTTAGATCTTCAAAGCTAAATACCATATAATAAGTTTTAATGAAAAATGGCTGAAAAAATCGTTAAAGGGATAGTTGTCGAAAGATTTAACTTTAGGGACTTTGATTTAATAGTTAAATTAGTAACAAATTTTGGTATTCTTAAGATGGTTGCCCTCGGCGTACGTCGGCCAACTAGCAAAAATATTTATATATTAAATCCCGGCTGCCTTGGTGAGTTTGAGATTTTTTTGGCCAAAAATCCTAATAAATTATCTAAACTAAAAAAGGGCGAGTGCCTTGTTCGTTTAGATTTAACTAACGAAAATATTTATAAGTTTTGAAAAGTAATTTATCAATTTAGTGATGAAAATAACTATGACTCTGAACTTTTCAATATTTTTCAAAGTGCCTTTTCCAAAATAAACGAAGAAAATGTAGACGCAATAATAGTATATGTAATTATCAACTGAATTAAAATTAACGGTTGAATTGGCAATTTAACTAGTTGTAAAGTTTGCAAAACCAATAAAAGGCTTGTAAATTTTGATTTTTATGGCGGAATGGAATGCGTTTATCATCGCACTTTAAAACCTTTTTTTAGATTTAATGTCAAGGAATTGGAAATTTTGTATTGAGCCAATTTTTCGCTTGATGAATATTTAGAAAAAATCAATTTTGACCATGTTTATTCTATTTTTGAAATTTTAAAGATGTTTTTAAAAAAAAATTCATATATTATTTTTTAAATTTTTGGTATAATTTTATAAATATTTATGATTAGAATAATTTCTGGTAATTATAGGCGTGCTGTAATAAAAAATCCTGAATTTTCAGTAGTTAGGCCTATGTCCGATCGTTGTCGTGAGTCAATTTTTTCACAGTTACAATTTGAAATTCCAAATTCAAAAGTTTTAGATTTGTTTGCTGGAACAGGTGCAATCGGTCTTGAAGCCTCTTCGCGTGGGGCAAAAAAAGTTGTAGCTTCAGAATTAAATCAGCAGGCATACCAAAATATTGTTGATTTTTGCAAAAAATATAACGTAAAAAAATACGAAATATTTAATAAAAATGCAATATTTTTGCTTAACGATCTTAGTGGGCAAAAGTTTGACTTTATTTTTTTGGATCCGCCACATGCTGAAGAAGAAATTACCAAGAAATGTTTTTTAAAAATTGCAAAAAATAATTTATTAGAAGAATCTGGAATTATAATTTACAAAACTAATTTAGGTTCTAAATTAATTCCCAAATTTTTTTCAATTGAAAAAATAAAAAAATATGCTAAAAATACTGTTTTTTTCCTAAGATTTAATAATGAAGCAAAAGATGAATAAACTAATTGTAATTTCCGGTCCTTCAGGTGTTGGCAAAGGGACAATTGAGTCAATTTTATTAAAAAACAAAAAATTGCCTATAAAACTTGCAATTTCTGCAACAACCAGGCAAAAGCGAGCTAATGAAGTTGACGGTGTGAGTTATTTTTTTTTAGACCACGAAACTTTTAAACAAAAAATCAAAAATAATGAATTTATTGAGTGAAGTTGTCATCTTGATAACTATTATGGAACTTTGGAGTCTCAAATTAAATATATTCAAGAGCAAAATTTCATTCCGTTATTAGAAATTGACACAAACGGCGCTAAAAATATTATTGAAAACTATAAGAAAAATAACCAATTAGATAAAATTTTAACTATTTTTATTTTACCTCCCTCGCTTGAAGTTCTGAAAAATAGAATTGAAAATCGACTCACAGAGACATCAAATCAAATCGATCTTCGACTTAAAAAGGCTGAATCTGAAATTAAAATTAAGGATTTATTCAAGTTTCAAGTTGTAAATGACAATTTAGAACAATGTGTCGATGAAATTGAAAAAATTATAACAACAGAAATAAAAGAGCTGTAGATGAAGGGACAAATTGTTAGAGTTATAGCGGGTTTTTATGATGTTTTTGAACCATCAACCCAAAAACTCTATCCACTTTTGAGAGGATCTGGATCACTTAGGCAAAAACAAATATCTCCTTTAGTTGGAGATTTTGTTGAATTTGATCCTAGTGGATTTATTAAAGAAATTCTTCCAAGAAAAAACTGACTAAAACGCCCAAAAGTTGCTAATATTGACCAAGCACTTATTTTTGTTTCCCTAAAAGAGCCTAATTTTTCGCCTTTATTACTTGACACTTTTTTGTTAATGATTGAATTTAAAAATATTAGTCCAATTTTGATAGTTACCAAAGTTGATCTTGAACCAGATTATAAAAATTTGTTGCTTGATTATCAAAAAATGGGATATTCTATTTTCTTTATTAATAACAATAAAAAAAAAATTCCTAGCGATTTGCAAGAAAAACTTAAAAATAAACTGAATTTTGTCATCGGACAAAGTGGAGTTGGAAAAACAAGTTTTATTAATAATTTGTTTGGCACACAATTCCAGGTTCAGGAAATTTCTTTGTCATTAAATCGCGGAAAACACACTACGCGAGTTGTCCAAATTATAAGAAAAGGAGACTTTCAGATAGTAGATACGCCTGGATTTTCTAGTTTTAATTACGATGAAATTCCCAAAGATCAAATTAAAAGTTCATTTGAAATTTTTCGCCAGTTTTTGCCTAAATGTAAATTTAGAACATGCTTTCATTTTCATGAGCAAATAGAAAACTGTGCAGTAAAAAATGCTGTAAAAAACGGCATAATTTCAGAAACTAGGTATAAAAATTATCTCTATCTTTTAGAAAAATATGAAAAAAAAGATTATTAGTCCATCACTTTTGAATGTTAGCAAAAATAACCGTCTAAAATTAGTTAGAACTTTTTTGAATCTTGGAATAAAATGATTTCATTTTGATTTTATGGACGGTAAATTTGTTGAAAATACAGCAATTTCTGTTTCAGAAATTAAAAAAATTGTAACTAAATCAAAAAAGTTTATTTCTGATGCTCATTTAATGTCAGTTGATCCTGAAAGTCAAATTGAAGAACTAATTGGCTATGTTGATTTTGTCACAATTCACTTTGAAAGTAAAAATTATGACGAAATTCAAAGGATAATTCTAAAATATTCTGAAAAAATTAAAATAGGTCTTGCAATAAAACCGTCTACAAATATTGAAGAAATTTTAGACTTTCTACCCAAAATTGATCTGATTTTGGTAATGTCAGTTGAGCCTGGAAAAGGCGGTCAGGATTTTATCCAAGAAACATATCAAAAAATTAGTAACCTAGCAAAAATAATTCGTGAGTCAAATTACAACATTTTAATCCAAGTTGACGGTGGAATTAAAGATTACAATGCAAAAAAAGTCTTTGAATCAGGGGCTGATGTGATTGTTGTAGGAACTTTTCTTGCTCAAAAACCAAATAAAACTAAAATCCAAAAGTTATTAAATTAACACTAAAATGACAAGCAAAAATTACTATTTAAGAATTTGTTAAATTCATAGTTTGTGATATAATTTTTAGCATGTTATTATTTTCGATCTTTACTTACAAATAATACATTCAATAAATTTAAACTATATATACAAATTCGAGGTGTTTTATGTCAAAAATTACAAGAATTTTTGCAAGAGAAATTCTTGATTCACGGGGAAACCCAACAATTCAAGTTGAGGTTCACACCCAAGCGGGCGGTTTTGGCTCTGCAATTGTTCCATCAGGAGCTTCAACTGGATCAAGAGAAGCGCTTGAATTACGTGATTCAAATACAGAATATGCTTATAATTGATTCGGTCAAAAAGGTGTAATGACCGCAGTTAATAATGTAAATAATATTATTGCTCCTGAAATTATCGGTCTTTGCGTTAAAAATCAAAGACTTATTGATCAAAAAATGATCGATTTAGACGGAACTCCAAACAAAGAAAGACTTGGTGCAAATGCTATTTTAGGTGTTTCTTTAGCAGTTGCAAAAGCAGCCGCAAGTGAGTTGAGACTTCCACTTTTCCGTTATTTAGGTGGACCAAACCCAACTTTAATGCCAGTTCCAATGCTTAATGTGATAAACGGTGGTGAGCATGCTTCAAATACACTTGATTTTCAAGAGTTTATGATTATGCCACTTGGTTTTTCAACATTTAGAAAAGCTTTACAAGCATCAAATAAAGTATTTCACACTTTAGCAAAACTTCTTAAAAAATCAGGATTTGGAACCCAAGTTGGCGATGAAGGTGGATTTGCTCCTAACTTAAGTTCTCATGAACATGCGCTTGATTTTTTAGTTGAAGCAATCAAAGAAGCAGGATTTAATCCGGCTGTTGAAGGTGAAAATGCCATTGCAATTTCAATTGATGCTGCTGCTAGTGAGTTTTATGATGGGACAAAATATGTCTTTAAAAAATTAAAAGCAGCTTCTGCTGATCAAGAAAATCACCAAAAATATGAATTTACATCAGAAGAATTGCTTGATTATTACGGACAACTTTTTGCAAAATATCCAATAATTTCAGTCGAAGATGGTTTTGCTGAATCAGACTGAGACGGATTTATTGCTTTTACAAAAAGATTTGGACAAACACACCAAATTGTCGGTGATGATTTAACTGTTACAAATGTAAAAATTTTAAAAGAAGCTATCAAAACAAAAGCAATTAACTCCATTTTAATTAAATTAAATCAAATTGGAACACTAACTGAAACACTTGATGCAATTCAACTTGCGCAAAAATCAGGATTAACCGCAGTTATTTCACACCGTTCTGGTGAATCAGAAGATACTACAATTTCTGATCTTGCAATCGCAGTTTCATCTGGTCAAATCAAAACAGGATCACTTTCAAGAACTGACAGAATTGCAAAATATAATCGTCTTCTAGTAATTGAAGAATTTTTAGACACATATTCAAAAAGTGAATATACTGGAAGAGACGTTTTTTACAATTTAAAAAAATAATCTAAAAAAAAAAAAAAAAATAATTTAAAATATGGATATTCGTTTGATTTTAAACAACAAATCTTTTGTTGAAAAAAAATTATCAGACCGTGGTTTTGATATTTCTATAATTGCGGACTTGTATGAAAAAGCCCAAAAACGTAACTTTTTGCGTCAAGAAATTGATGAATTATTAGCGCAAAAAAATAAAACAAGCAAACAAATAGGCCTTTTTGTCCGTGAAAATAAAGATTCTGAAGATTTGAAAAACCAAGTAAGTCAAATTAAAGATAAACTGGCAAATTTAGAAACAGAGTGACAAGAACTTGATGACTGAGTTAGTCAAAAAATTCTTGAAGTGCCAAATCTTCCTGATGATTCAGTTCCTTTTGGAAATTCTGAACTTGATAACCAAGTAATTTATCACTGAGGACAGCCAAAAAAAATCGATCCTAAAATCAAGCCTCACTATGAATTTGGGAAATCTAAAGACATTTTAGATTTCAAACGAGCTGTAAAAATTTCAGGAAATCGCTTTGTAATTTATAAAAATTTAGCGGCTAAATTAGTTCGAGCTTTGATAAATTTTATGATTGACACTCATGTAAATTCAGGTTATCAGGAAATTGTTCCAAATACTTTAGTTCTTGAAAATTCGCTATATGGAACAGGTCAACTTCCAAAATTTTCAGAAGATTTGTATTCTTTAAAAAATTCTGATCTTTGACTAATTCCGACAGCCGAAGTTCCGTTAACAAATTATTATCAAGACGAAATTATTAACTTAGAAAAACCAATTTCGCTTGTTGGTTATAGTAAATGTTATCGTTCTGAGGCCGGAAGTGGCGGCAAAGACACAAGAGGTTTGATCCGACTTCATGAATTTCACAAAGTTGAACTTGTTAAAATAACAAATGAAGTTGATGGAATGAAAGAATTTGACAATGTGGTTCAAGATGCTGCTAAAATTTTGAAATTACTAAACATTCCTTATCGCGCTGTGCTTTTGTGTACTGGTGATCTTGGATTTTCAAGTAAAAAAACTATCGATTTAGAAGCATGACTTCCATCAGAACAGACATACCGTGAAGTTTCATCAATTAGTTATTGTGGTGATTTTCAAGCTAGAAGAGCAAAAATTCGCTACCGTGATGAAAAAAATAACATTTATGCGCACACAATTAACGGATCTGGCCTTGCAATTGATAGAATTGTCGCGATTTTACTCGAACAAAATCAAAACCCTGATGGTAGTTGAACAATACCAGAAGTTTTAAAACCTTATTTTAATTAGTTTTTATATATAAATTTTTAATGAATAAAATTGTACCGTAGATTTTTTATGGTACAATTTTATTTTATTTAATTAAATAAGGAGTAATAATGAAAAAATTATTGGTAGTTTTGCTTGATAAATTTCAGGATATAGAATTTACAACTTTTGTTTCCTTAATAAAAAAGGCCGATTTATACGATAAAATTGAATTTTATAATCCTGAAAACAAAATAGTAACAGGGCAATTTGGAGTTGTTCAAATTGAGGCCAAAAATCATTGAAAATCTGTTGAATTTGATGCAATTTTTATACCAGGAGGAGTTGCCGCCCAATATCTTCGAGCTTGTGAGCCAGCAATCAAATTAATCGGTGATTTTTTCGCCCAAAACAAGGATGTTTTTGCAATTTGTGATGCACCAAATGCTATTTTTGAGCGTAATTTAGCGCCAAATTATGAATTTAGTTCATACCCTGATGAAACAAATTCAGACATACCAACAAGAAAAAACGATTTAGTTACAGTTGATAGAAATTATATTTCAGCCAGAAATGCCTCATCTTCAGCTGAATTTGCATTTAAAGTTATTGAAAAAATAGCTTCAAAAGAAATTGCTGAAAAAATAAGAGACGGATTTCAAGCTTAAATTTCTAGAATTTCTCGAGTTTTCCAGTTTGATGAGTAATCTTAAAAAAGTGTCCTGGTTTAGTTTCTGGGCGCTTTTTTAACTTTTTTGGGAAAAGTTAATTACCTATTTTAAAACACTGGCAAAAATCAATTTATGGATTAAACAACAAAAATCATAAAAAATACAGCTACTATTTAAACTCAATGCAAATAGAAAACTCGTTTTTATTTGCAGCGAGCCTAAAAAAATATGTGAAGTTTTGAAAGAGCCATAATTAAAAGCCTTAAATTTGAAGATTTCTAAATGGTTAAATTTAAGGCATACCATCATATTTAAAAACATAATGGAAAATTCGCATTTTCTGATTTTTTTATAGCAAAAACATAACTAACCCCCCTTAATTCAATATCAAAATTTATTAATTATTCTTAGTGAGTCTTATTATAACATAATTTTATTTTAGACCAAGCATTTTTTTTTTTTTTTTGCAAAAGGTTAATTTTAAACTAAAAAAAATTAAAATTTTAACGTCAAAAAACACGGATTTACCGTTATTTTTCGTATTTATGTTCACTGAAAAGTGAATTTTTACCATCAAACTGTCAAACTCGGGAAGAGAAATTGCTGAAAGAAATAAGAGATGGATTTCAAGCTTAAATTTCTAGAATTTTTTCAATTTCAGTGTTAATTTCATCGCTTCTTTCGAAAAAAACTGCATGACCAGTTTGTTCAAATTTTATAAGATTTTTATTAAAATTTTCAGAAACTTTGCGAAGACTTTCTAATGACACAAAATTGTCTTCAACACCAGCAATTAAAAAATAATTATTATTTTGTTGGTAAAGTGGCAATAATTCGGTTTTCAGCCATTCCAAGTTAAAGATTTCTTCAAAAACAATCTTTCTAAAAATTTCTCTTTTTTTTGTGACATTTTCAAGAAAATTAATAGCATTTTTTGCTAAATTTTTCTTATAACTAAATTTATCAATAAAAACTAAATGTTCAAGACTATCTGTTGCAGATATAATGTCTTGAGGCAAAAGCCAATTTGATAATTTTTCAGCTTCGTTTTGCGAATTTTTCTCTAAAATAAAAGGATTGAGTGGAGCAACTAAAATTGCTTTTTTTACTAAATTTTCACTTAAAATATAAAGAGCAATAGCTCCACCAAGTGAGTGGCCGATTACAATTTGGATATCTAAATTGAGCTTTTTAATGAAACTAGCTGCAATTTTCTGGTAATTTTTAACATTAATTTCATTATTATTAGTACTTTGACCACAACCGGGAAAATCAAATGAAACAATGTCATAGTTACGATTTTGTTTATTTTTAAGTTGAAAAATGAAATTATGACTTGAATTAAAACCATGTAAAAATAGTATTTTTTGCTTTCCAGTTTCTTCTAAAAAATAAAAAATATCCTCATTTTCAACAGTAATTTTAGAATGAACTATCATTAATAATTAACTTCCAAAAATTGTATCCAAAATTTCATTAAGAGGAATTGCACCAAAATATTCATCAAGATTTGTGATTTGAAGAAGTTGTGATTCTATAATTGATCTAGTAAATTCTTTATTTTCTAAAATTTCTTGAATATCTTCAACTGATCTTTGAGATAAAAAATCACCTTCAAACTTTATTTTAACAATGTGATTTTTCTCAATATTTGCAAGCACTTTTAAAGTTCCACCACTAGTTCGGGCGATATTTTCATAGCTAAAATAAGGATTTGAACCAAAAACTCATTCTCTAGATTGTCTTAAGGTTTGAGTTTCTTGAAAATCTTTTTCAGATATCATTCGATCTTGAAAATAAGTTTCAACATCTTGGGCTTTTGTTTGATATTTATTTTCAAAAAATGTAATTAGTCTTGAAATAAACTCAGAATCTTCCATTTGTTCTTCAATTTCATGCAAAATATTTGTTACTCGTTGACGGATAGATTTTATTCCTTTAGACTCAATTTTTAATCGATTTGGCTTTAAAACTTGACCTAATTTTGCCAAATTAGCATTAAATAGAATTGTTCCATGATGAACAATTCTATCTTTGTAAATTATTTGAGCATTTCCTGAAACTTTTGCGCCATTAACTATTAGATCATTTCTACCTTTGAATTCAGCATCTAAACCAAAAGTTTTAAAAAATTCTATAATCGGTGTCAAGAATTTTTGATAACTGTGATTCTGTTTTTTAGTTATAAATGAGAAATTAATGTTTCCTAAATCATGATAAACAGCGCCACCTCCAGAAAGTCGACGGTAAATTTCAATTCTTTGTTTTTCAACTTCTTCAAGCTTAATTTCCTCGTAAATATTTTGATTTTTACCGATAATTATTGCATTATTATGCTGGTAAAAATATAAAATATCGCCCTGATTTTGGTCATCTTTTAGAATTAGTTCCTCACAAACTAACGTGTAAAATGGGCTTGTTTTTTTAGTAGTATAAATCTTCATATTTCCTCCATATTTTAGTTATGTTCTAAATCAAAAGTTGTAATTAATTTAAATTTTGATTTAAAATCATCAAGATTTTCTGCTAATTGTAAATTTTCTAAATTAAAAAGTGTTATTTTTTCATAGTCTCAACGAAGCGCATACTTGTTTTTTGATAAAAAGTAGATTAAATTTTCAACAAACCAAAAAAAATATTCTGAATTGTAATCGATTGTTTTATTAGGAGCTTCAACTGAAATTTCTAATTTTCGAAAGGAATAGCTTAAAATTCGAAAATTAAATACAAATCTTTCGTTTATAGGACATTTCTTTTGAGCTGAGTTTTGTTCCTTGTTAAATGAAACTGACATCTAAAAATCCTTAAATTATATAAAGTGTGTTTTTTATTTTATTATAATTTATAATTATAAACTATTTAAGTATACTTTTATTTTTAAAAATTAAATTTAAAAATTATAAAGGATTTTTTTTGAAAATCTTGGAGAAATATGAAAAATAAAAATGAATATGTAGCTTGATACCGAAAATATCGACCTACTAAATTTTCCGATGTTGTTGGCCAACAATATTTAGTTGAAAGTTTAAAAAATATTGTTAAGTCAAAAAAGTTTTTTCACGCTTATCTTTTTTCAGGACCTAGAGGTACTGGAAAAACTTCACTTGCAAAAATATTTGCAAATGCAATAAATTGCACTCACAAAGAGCAAAATTCTATCGACCCGTGTCAAAATTGCCTTAAAAATATAAATAATTCTATTGATATAGTTGAAATGGACGCTGCTTCACACAATGGCGTTAAAGAAATCCGTGAAATTGTTGAAAATTCTATTAATCTACCTCAGGTTAGTCCCTATAAAATTTATATTTTAGATGAGGTTCATATGCTTTCAACTTCAGCTTTTAATGCATTTTTAAAAACTCTAGAAGAACCGCCAAGTCATATTATTTTCATTTTAGCAACTACCGAAGTTCATAAAATCCCTTTGACAATTCTCTCAAGAGTCCAGAGGTATAATTTTCTTGGCCTAAATAAAGAGCAAATTTCACAACGACTTTCACAAATTTTAGACTATGAAGGCGTAGAATATGAAGAAGAAGCTCTAAAATCCGTGTGTTTATTAAGTCACAACAGTTTGCGGGATGCGATTTCAATTCTTGAGCAGGCGGTAATTTTTGGCAACAACTTTCTGAGTAAAAAAAGTGTTGAAGAACTTTTTGGACTAGTTTCAAGTGAAAAACTTGTTGAATTTATAAACGTTCTTTTTTTAGCACAGTCCCAAAAAGCCTTTGATTTATTAGATAAACTTTTATTGCAAAGCAAAAATTTTCAAATTTTAATTGAGGCCTTAATAAATTTAGTCAAAGAGTGAATTATTTGAGAAAAAACTCAAGAAGAAGACTTAATTGAAATTTATTCAACTTCTGATTTGGAAAAGTTAAAAATTAGCCATGATTTTGCTTTTAAATTTTTAGATATTGGTTTTTCAACTCTAAAAGACATTAATCATGATAAGTTTCAAAGTTTAGCGCTTGAAATTTTAGTCATGAAAATTCTTGCCTTTAAAAAGGAAAACTTGCAAGAAAAAAGCCAAACTGTCTTAAAAAATACAGAAAAATTTGCTGAAAAACCAAAAGAAGAGCTAAAAATCGACACTGAAGAAAGCGAAGAAAATATCAAAAAAGAGCAAAAACCGCCAAAAAAATTAGAGTTTGTTACTGTCCGTGATAAAAATTTTGACTCAAATTATAATTTGAGTCAAAAAACAAATACCCAAAATTTATTTGATTAT
Source organism: Mesomycoplasma ovipneumoniae (assembly GCF_033343935.1). Lineage (GTDB taxonomy): Bacteria > Bacillota_I > Bacilli_A > Mycoplasmatales > Metamycoplasmataceae > Mesomycoplasma > Mesomycoplasma ovipneumoniae_G. The sequence goes on from NZ_JAWPGQ010000002.1 coordinate 29,115, forward strand.
GACGATCCGATTCTTGAAGACGATGATGATGGCAATTTAGATTTGCATGGTAGCGATGATTTTGATTTTGCAAGAAGTTTTGACCGTAAAATCAAAAATAATTTAGAGACAAAAATCTTAAAAACTCAAAAAAGCAATAAAATAGGCGATAATTTTAAAAACAGGGACAATGCTTTTAATCCTTTGTTAGACCCCGAGGGCTCTAGTTATCAAAGTAATTTTTCAAATAAAACTGAAAATTCAAATTTGAATTCGTCTGAAAACATCGATTTTTCAAACTCATTTTTAAATTTTAATGATAAAAATACTGATGATATTGCCAAAAAAAATGTTAACTCCATTGATTCAGGCCCAAAAACAAATATTCAAACATCATATTTTAGTAAAAATGAAGAAAATGACAATAATTTTTCAGTTGATAGAAATTCATACGTAAATAAATTTTTAAAAAATAATCTGCCAAATGATTATTTGTCCGTTGATGAGGTATTTAATCTTATACTTTTGGGAAAAAAATTTTATGACACAAACCGCGAAATTTATTTCGATTTGCGCAAAAAATGGAGCCAAAATTTGTTAGATTTTCAGTATAATTTTGAATTCATAGATACTGTCGGAGTATTAAAGCATGCAGAAATTCTTACATTAACATCTAATTTTGTGTGTTTTATCACTAAAAATCTAGAGTATGAAGAATTACTAATTGAAAAAGTGGAAAAAGAAGGCAATGATGTCAACCGATTATTAAAAACCGTTTTTGGTCAGGATATCTACGGCTTTGCCATGAGTAATAATCTTGTTGAAGAAACAAAAAAAATGGCAAGTGAAATGAGATCCCGTGGTGAAAAATTTGTGCTAAAACCTTTTGAAAAACCAAAAAAACGCACTATTTCTAAGACAGATTTACAAAAATTATTCTTTGATGAATAAAAATTTTTAAACTTTTTAAAATAGTTTATATAATTTATTTAAATAAGAGAAAGGAAAAAAAATGAATCTTCAAAAACTATTAAAAGAAGCTCAAAAAATGCAAAAAGATCACAAAGTAAAAAAAGATTTGTTAGAAAAAACAGATTTTGACTTTGAAAATCAAGGAATTTCGCTGACTATTTCAGGAGGTTTTGAGTTAAAAAAGTTAAAAATTGCTCCATTTTTAGTCGACAAAGACGATATTGAAACATTAGAAGATTTAATTTCTATCACATTAAATCAAGCTTTGTTGAAAATTAGAGAAGAAAATGAAAAAATTGCTCCAACTCAATCACATTAATTTTAAATCATGGTAGATGAAAATTTTGAAAAACTAGTTGACCAATTAAGAAAAGTTCCCGGAATCACAAAAAAACAAGCCACAAATATTTTATTTTCTCTAATCGATACTCCCCTTAGTCAAATTGAGACATTTGTCGAGCAAATTTATAATTTAAAAAGAAATCTTCAGTATTGTGAAAGATGCGGATATCTAAATGCTAATTCAGTTTGCCAAATATGCCTTGATTTTCAGCGTTCTTTTAAAATATTAGTGGTTGAAAATTCTGAAATGGTCACAAAATTTGAAAAACTAGGAAAATATGATGGCAAGTATTTTGTTTTTGGCAAATATGATATCAAAAAGCTCGAAAATCATGACTTGCAAATAAAAAAACTTGCAGACCTTGCTAATGAAAAAAGCGAAATTATTATTGCTCTTTCTTCAACAATGGAAGGTTGAATTTTTGCAAATTATCTTGCAAAACACAAGTTTTTATCCTCAACAAAAATTACTAGGCTAGCTACTGGCATCCCTTTTGGGGCAGCAATTGATTATATTGACAATGTAACCTTAAATCAAGCGCTGGAAAATCGTCAAGAAATGGAAAAATAATATGTTTATAAGTTTTGAAGGGATTGATGCAAGCGGAAAATCAACCGTTATGAATTTGTTTGCAAAGTATTTAAGAATTAAATTTCCAGAAAAAGAAATTCTTACAACTTTTGAACCATATAGTGGCAATGATTCACAAGAAGCACAGCAAATCCGTGAGTTTTTGCTTAATAAAAAAAATCAAATTAGCCCATATGTTGAGATGCTTTTATTTTCAACCTCAAGAAGGATTCATCTTGAACAAGTAATTTGGCCAGCTTTAAAATCTGGAAAAATTGTTCTTTGTGATCGCTACATTGATTCTTCGATTGCATATCAAGGGTTTGGAAATAATTTAAGCCCAGATTTAGTTTTTAATTTAAATAGTTTAATTTCTGAAAACACTTTTCCAGATTTTACAATTTTCCTTGATGTTAAAATTTCAAAATCTCGCGAACGAATGGAAATTTATCGAAACGAAAAGCGAGATCGACTTGAAAATCGCGGCGAGGATTTTTATAAACAAGTTATTAAAGGATATGAATATTTATTAAAAACAAGAAAAAATTTCATTAAAATTGACGGTAATGGCGACTATGATCATGTTTTAACAGATATAATTAATTTTTTTGAGAGCTATTATGAAGCAAATTACGACAAATTGGCGCCATTTTTTCGATAATTTGTCAAAAACTAAGACAATTCCACATGCAATTTTACTTGTTTCGAGTTATTCAGATTTTCTAGATGAGAAAATAGCTGAATTTTTAGAGATATTTAGTCAAAAACCACAAATTTTTCAACATGATTTTGCAGATAATCGCCTTTCAAAAACAGAATTTTTAGAAGAGGTAAACAAGTTGTATTTTTCTTCTCTTTATGGCGATAATTCAAAAATTTTCCTAATAAAAAACATTGAAAATGCCCATATTTCTGTGCTAAACTCATTTCTAAAAATTTTAGAAGACCCTCCTTTGAATACATATTTTTTACTAACTTCTTTTTCTTCAGACTTAATTATTCCGACCATTGTTTCTCGTTGTCAAATATTTTTTTTCAATGATTTAAATAGAAAAAACGAACTCAAAAAAAAGCTAGATACATGAAAAAAATCGCCTTATAATGCTATATATGCAAATATTTTCACCAATTTTGATCAAGCAACTTTGGCTATTAAAGCCATTAGTGATTTGGATTTAGATAAATTAAAGTCATTACTAAATAATTTAACTAAATCAAAATTTGATTTTTTACTGTTTTTAAATCAAGTTTTAACAAAAGAAAACTCATTTATTTTTCTTCAGATAATAATCGCTCATTTCAAACAATTTTTTTTAAGTAATTCTGGTCTTAGCAAAAAAGACGCTAAAAAAGGGAATTTTTTCGATTTGAATTCTGAAAAAATGGTAAAGATTAATCAGACATTTAAAAAATTTCTTTCCTCACTTGAAACAAATGCAAACTTTAATATTCAAAAATTGGGCTTTTTAGTTCGACTAAATAACATTTTAACTTAAAATTATGGCAAAAATCACAGTTATAGCAACTCCAATTGGAAATTTACAAGATATAACTTTGCGAGCAATTCAAGCAATAAAATCAGCTGATTTAATTTTGTGCGAGGACACCCGAACTTCCAAAAAAATACTAAATTTTTTGGAAGTTAAAGATAAAAAGTTAATTTCCTATCACAAATTTAATGAAAAATCAACTATCGCCAAAATGTCTGACATATTTTTAACTAACCAAAACATTATTCTAATGTCAGATGCAGGTACCCCTTCAGTTAGTGATCCGGGTCAAATTTTGGTAAAATGAGCCCATGAAAACGATGTCGAAGTTGATTTTTTACCTGGCGCATGTGCTTTTGTTGGCGCTTTTGTTCTTTCTGGTTTTGATTTACCGTTAGTTTTTATGGGTTTTTTTAACTCAAAAAAGCAGCAAATAATTAAACAAATTGAACATTTTATACCAAATTATAGTTATATTTTTTATGTTTCGCCATATAAATTAATTTATATTCTTGAAGTAATTAATGAATTTTATGGCGACAAAGTTGAAATTTTTCTTGTTAAAGAAATGACAAAAATTCATCAAAAATATTTTTTTGGTTCTCCTTCAAAAATTTTAGCTCAGCTTCAAAATTCTACCAAAGGTGAATTCACTATGGTTTTAAGGCTAAAAAACGATGAAAAGCCAAAGTTAAAAGCAAATAAATATGAAAATTTTTCGAAAAATAGTGTAAAATTTTAGATTAAAATATTTTAAAAAGACGGGTTAAAATGATTAACAAGCATATTGTAAAAATTTTGTTTGACAATAAACAAATTAAAACTAGAATTGATGAGATTGCAAAGTGAATAAATTCAAACTATAAAAATTCACAAGAAATTGTTTTTGTTGCTGTTCTTAAAGGTTCATTAATTTTTCTTACTGATTTAATTCAGCAAGTCGAAGTTGATTCAATGGTGGATTGCATAATTGCTAAATCCTATTTTGGTGGTACACAATCAGGTGGCGAATTGAAAGTTATTACCGATATTGACCTAAAAATTGAAAATAAAGATGTTATTTTAATTGATGATATTTTTGATTCAGGGATAACCTTGACAAAAATTAGTGAACATTTAAAATTAAAAAAACCAAAATCACTAAAAATAATTACTTTATTTTATAAAAGAGAAAAAAGAAAAACTGATATCGAACCAGATTATTTTGGCTTTGAAGTTCCCGATGCTTTTCTTGTTGGTTATGGACTTGATTATCAGGAAAAATATCGAAATTGACCTTTTGTTGCAATTTTTGATCCAAACAAAAAGGAATAAAATAAAAAAATGATAAAAGTTACAAATATTTCCTTTAGTTACACTAACGATATGAATCAATTAGCGCTCAAAGATGTTAGTCTAACTTTTGAAAAAGGCAAATATTATGCAATTTTAGGCCATAATGGATCAGGAAAGTCGACATTTTCTAAAATTATTTCCGGAATCGCTAAACCGCAAAAAGGTACAGTTGAAGTTGATTCAATCTTATTAAATAAAGAAAGCCTACCTAAAATTAGAAAGAAAATCGGTATTATTTTTCAAAACCCAGATAATCAATTTGTTGGGGCAACAGTTGAGGACGATATTGCTTTTAGTTTGGAAAATATTAACGAAGATCCAAAAAAAATGCCCAAAATCATAGCAGAATTGGCACAAAAAGTACAAATGCAATCTTATCTCGAGCGCGAACCACAATTTTTATCTGGTGGTCAAAAGCAAAGAGTTGCTATTGCTTCAGTTTTAGCCCTAAATCCGCAAATAATAATTTTTGACGAAATAACTTCAATGCTTGATCCAAAAGGAAAAAGTGATGTTGTTAAAATTTTAGATGACCTCCGTAAAGATAAAAGTAAAACCTTGATTTCAATAACGCACAATATGAACGAAGCGATTTTGGCCGATGAAGTTGTTGTCTTTGCAAAAGGCCAAATTATTGCAAAAGGTGATCCAAAATTAATTTTAAATAATGATGAAATAATCGAAAAAGCTAAAATTGACTCGCCTTTTATTTATAAAATTTCAAAAAACCTTGATTTTATTAGTCCGACCTATGATGAAAATGAATTGCTGGAACAATTATGAAAATTAAAGCAAAAAACATCGTAAAAATTTACGACCAAAAATTACCAATTGAAATAAAAGCGCTTGACAATGTATCTGCAGAAATTAATCAAGGTGAATTTATCGCAATAATAGGTCAAACCGGCTCAGGAAAAACGACTTTTATCCAACATATGAACGCTCTTTTGCTCCCTGATAAGGGTGAAGTTGAGTATTTTTATTTTGATCAAGAGTCAAAAACTGAAAAAAAATTAGTTGTTCAAAGACCAAGATTTTTAAAATCAAAGTTTAAATTTATAAAACAAATTCGCCGTCGAGTTGGAGTGGTTTTTCAATTTGCTGAATACCAACTTTTTGAGCAAACTATTGAAAAAGACATTATTTTTGGCGCAGTTTCAATGGGAGTCAGCAAAGAAGAGGCCAAGAAAAAAGCAGCTGAAATGATAAAACTAGTCGGTCTTGATGAGACTTTTTTAGATAAATCACCTTTTGAACTTTCAGGTGGCCAAAAACGAAGAGTTGCAATTGCCGGAATTTTAGCAATGGATCCAGATATAATTTTTTTTGACGAACCAACGGCAGGTCTTGACCCTCAAGGTTCAGTAAAAATGCTTGAAATACTCGACACTCTTCATAAAAATGGAAAGACAATCATTTTAGCAACTCATGATCTTGACAGTGTTTTAGAGTGAACAAAACGTTGTATTTTTTTTAAAGATGGTAAAATTATATACGATGGTGAAACATATCCTATTTTAGATAATAATCAATTTCTTATTGAAAACCAAATGTTACCTACAAATTTGCTAAATTTCCGTGAAAAATTAGTAAAAATAGGATATCCAATTTCGAAAGTTAAGTCAATTGACGAACTGATTAGTCAAATTAATCTATTAATAAAAAAGGAAAAAAATGCAAATTAGTGTTGCTAAATATGTCCCAAGAAACACAATAATTCATAAAATGGACCCCCGACTAAAAATAGCCTTTAATATTCTTTTTGCAGTGCTTTTTTTTGTCACTACCCATTTAGCGACAATTTCAATTTTGCTTTTTCTTTCACTTGTTTTTTTCTATATAACAACAAAAAGAGTTAAGCAAATTTTTACTTTAATGAAAATGCCAATAATCATTTTCATAATTATGTTAATAATTTACGGATTTATTATTGATCACCAAAATATTAATACAATTTTAGGCATTTCATCTGATAATGAACCGCCTAAATATAAAGTTTTAGGTCTAAATCCTGAAGAAACAACGCATTTTATTTCTTGATATTTAGTAAAGCCGACCGTTTTATTTGGAAGTATAAAATTTTCAATTGGAACTGTTAGCATAATTCGCTCTCTAGTTTTAGCGGTTCGAATTTATGGCATGATAATTTCAACTACAATTTTAACTTATTCAACAAAGCCATTTTTACTAACCCGTGCAATTGAAGATTTAATTCTGCCTTTAAAACTTTTATTTATTCCGACCCATATAATTGCAATGATTATTTCAATCGCGATTCGTTTTATTCCGACTTTGTTACTTGAGGCGACCCGAATTATGAAAGCTCAGTCTTCACGTGGGGTAGATTTTAAACACGGAAAAATTAGGGATAAAGTCAAATCATTAATAACTCTAGTAATTCCACTTTTTGTGCTTGCTTTTTCACGGGCTGAAGATCTCTCAAATGCTATGGATGTCCGCGGTTATGATGTTTATGCAAAGAGAAGCCGTTATCGCCGTCTAGTTTTTAACAAGCTTGATTATCTTTTTGCCCTTATTTTTATTGCCCTTATTACTTTAACAGTTTTAATGGAAATGAATATTATTCCAATTTCGCGCCTTCCATTTTGATGACTCTACACTAATCAAAAAATTTAATCATGGAAAATAATTCTAAAATACGCAATGAAATTCTTGAGCTAAGAAAACAAATTGAAACTTGAAATCATCATTACTATCAACTGCAAAATCCGCTTGTTGATGATTTAATTTATGATAAAAAACTGAGAGAATTAATAAATTTGGAGCAAAAATATTACTATCTTTTTACTTTAGACGAACTTAATTCATCGCCAAGTCAACAAGTTGGTAGCAAAATTACATCAAAATTTGCCAAAATTAAACACTCAGTTCCGATGTTATCGCTCAACAAGGCTCATACAAAATCTGAACTTGAAAAATGAGCCCAAAAAGCAATGGTAATTTTAGAAAATGTAACTTTTTTTGTCGAGCCAAAAATTGATGGAATTTCACTTTCACTAATTTATAAAAATGGCCAACTTATTCAAGCACTGACTCGTGGGGATGGTGTTTTTGGTGAGGATGTTTTAGTTAATGTCCTTAAAATTAAGGATGAATTTATCCCTAAAACAATAGATTATTTTGATGACCTTGAAATAAGAGGGGAAATTTACATAGATAATTCTGCCTTTGAAAGTTTACAAACTGAGACAAATGTCTTCAAAAATCCTCGAAATGCCGCAAGTGGAATTCTTAGACGATATAAAAAGAACCAAAAAGATTCAGCTAGCGAAGATTTTTCATTTTTAAGCGGGTTTTTTTATACACTTGTTGAACCAGAAAAACATAAAATTTTTAGACAGTTAGAGGCAATCACTTTTTTAAAAAAATTAGGTTTTAAAACTAATGATTTTCAAAAAGAATGTAAGAATTTAAACGATGTTTTTGACTTTATTGGCCAAATTAAAAAAAAAAGAGAGCAACTAAATTACAATATTGACGGCGTTGTTATCAAAATTAACGAGTTTTTCCTTTATGATCAGCTAGGTTATACATCAAAATTTCCTCACAGTATTATTGCCTTTAAATTTGAAGATGACGTTGTAAAAACCAAACTACTAGAAATTTTTCCTACAATTGGAAGAACTGGAAAAGTCACATATAATGCCAAAATTGAACCCGTAAATCTTGGCGGTAGTCTTATTTCCTCGGCAGTTTTACCTAATTATTCTTATATTGAAAATCTAAAATTAAATTTAATGTCTGATGTTTTTGTTAAAAAAGCGGGCGAAATTATCCCGCAAATTATCGGAAGTGTTGAAAAACATGAAAAAACTAATTTTTCAATTGCAAAAAACTGTCCTAAATGTCAGTCTGAATTAATTTTTAGTGAATCAGGAATTGATCAATTTTGTCAAAACAAAAATTGTCCTGGCATAATTCTCCAAAAAATTGTTCACTTTTCATCAAAAGCCGCTTTAAATATTGAAACTTTAGCCGAAAAAAGAATTCAAACACTATTAGATAAAAAAATTATTTCTAATATTTGTGATATTTTTGACCTTAAAAATAACCTTGAAAAAATTTATTCTGAATTTAAACCTAGCCAATTAAATTCAGAAAATAAGCGTGTTCCATCTTTACAAATTAAGTCAGTAATTAAATTGCTTAATGAGGTTGAAAAAGCAAAAAACATCGATTTTCATAGGTTAATTTTTGGTTTAGGAATAAAAAATGTTGGAATAAAAGCTGCTAAAATTCTTGCAAGATATGCTAAAAATATCTCTGAATTAAGAAAATTAGATTTTGAAATACTAAAAAATCAAAATGATTTTGGCCCTGTTATAATTAATTCATTGACTGAATATTTTAATAATGAGGAAAATCAAAAACTACTTGACTGTCTTGAAAAGGTTAATTTTAATTTTAAAAATCCAACTATTTCACCGTCTTTAATTGGTTGAACATCATTTGCAATTTCAGGAAAATTATCAAAACCAAGACACGAATTTGTTAAAATTATCGAACAAACAGGTGCATATTTTCACACATCAATAACAAAACAAACCGCTTATTTGGTAACGGGTGAATCGACCGGATCAAAAATAGAAAAAGCAATTAAATTAGGCGTTAAAAGAATCTCAGAAGAAGAATTTTGAGAGCTAATAAAAAGTAAAATTGAATAAAAAATCCTATAATTTCATAGGTTTTTTATTCAATTTGACAACTTGGGCAAAAATAAGTTGCTCCGAGTTTACAAGTTTGACGGAAAAAATTAACTTTTATTGAATACAAATATGCAAAAATACCCGTAAATCCGGGTTTTTTGACCTAAATTCTTAATTTTTATTATTTTAAAATTAACCATTTGAAAAAAAAAAAAAAAATTCTTGGTCTAAAATAAAATTATGTTATAATGGAGTCACTAAGAATGAATTAATAAATTTTGATATTGAATTAGGGAGGATAAGATATGTTTTTGCCATAAAAAAATCAGTAAATGCGAATTATCCATTATATTTTTAGATATGATGGTATGCCTTAAATTTGACCGTTTAGAAATCTACAAATTTAAGGCTTTTAGTTATTGTTCTTTCAAAACTTCATATATTTTTTTAGGCTCAATTTAAATAAAAACGAGTTTTCTATTTGCATTGAGTTTAAATAGTAGTTGTATTTTTTTATGTTTTTGTCAGTGTTTTAAAATATGCAATTAACTTTTGCCAAAAAAGTTAAAGAAGTACCCAAAAAACCGGACACTTTTTTAAGATTATTTTATCAAACTGGGAAACTCGGGATAGGTTTTTTATTCAACTTGGCAAGTTGGGCAAAAATAAGTTCCTCTGCCAGCAACAACAACTTTTAAAATTTTTTCATTGCACTTAGTGCAAGGTAAATTTTTTTTAGTATGTACCTTCAAAAAATTTTGAAATTTACCCTCTTTTGCATTCAAAGAAGTATATGAATTTATACTTGATCCACCCAATTCAATTGATTTTTGCAGAATTTCTTTGCTCTTTTCAACGATTATTTTGGCTTGTTTTAAGGTTATTTGGTTAGCAATTTTGTCTGGAGAAATTTTAGCCGCAAAACAAACCTCATCAGCATAAATATTTCCTAGCCCACTCATTATTTTCTGATCAAGTAAAATCGATTTGATTGAGCGAGTTGATTTTTGGATTTTTTGATAAAAATCCTCAACATTAATATAAAAAGGTTCAGGTCCTAAATCGACTAAGGGTTTAGTTTTGAATAAATTAAAACAATCTCTAATAACAAAAGTCCCGAATTTTCGACTATCATTATAATTTAAAACTGAATTATCTGAAAAAATAAAGGAAATATAGTCAAATTTATTTCATTTTGGGTACTTATAAGTAAAATATTTCCCGTTCATTCGTAAATGTGAGAGTAAAACTTTTTGGTTATCTAAGAAAAATAAAATATGTTTAGCCCTATTTTGAACATCAATTATAGTTGAATTTTTCAGTATTTTTTGAAATTCAACAAATGAAATTTCTTTTATAAAACTCTCATCTTTAGCCAAAACATTAACTATTTTTTTACCGATAATCTCTTTTTTTAAGGCATTTACAACGGTTACAACTTCTGGCAATTCAGGCATTTTATTTGTCCAATTCGTCAATTCGAGATTGGTGACGGCCAGCTTCGTACTCTGCTTCTAAAAATTTATCAATAATTTTTTTAGATTCTTCAAGGGAATTAAATCTACCTGAAAGAGCTAAAGCGTTTGCATTATTATGTAATTTGGCCAGAAAAGCATCATTTTCATTTGTTACTCTTGCAGCGCGAATTCCTTTAAAACGATTTAGCGCATAAGACATACCAAGACCAGTCCCGCAAATTCCAATTCCAATTTGATTTTTATTTTCAAGCAAAAAATTAGCTAACTTTTTTCCATAAACTGCATAAGAACTTGACTCATCATTATATGGACCTAAGTCAGTAACTTGATGACCTAAAGATTCAAGGTATTGAATTATTTCTTTTTTTCTTTCAAAACCAGCATGATCTGAAGATATAGCAAATTTTTTTGGCATTTTTCCCCCTTATTTTTTGTTAAATTATACCATTTTTTAACAAAAAAAATCCAAACTAATCAAGGTTTGGATTTTTCAATTATATAATATTAGATTATTTACTGTAGAACTCAACAATTAGTGATTCTTTAATTTCTTGATTTAACTCAGAACGTTCCGGACGACGAGAAAAAACAACTTTGAAATTTTGTTTATCAACTTCAAGCCAAGGAGCGGCTGTTTTTGTTTCTAATGCTGTTAAAATTTGCTCGTTTTTACGGATTTTTTCATTTTTTAACTTAGTTAATTCAAATGTATCACCTTGTCTTAATTGGTATGATGGAATATTAACTTTTTTCCCATTAACCAAAAAATGACCGTGGCTAACTAATTGACGAGCTTGACGACGAGTTTCGGCAAATCCTGCGCGATATACGGAATTATCAAGTCGAGATTCGAGCGCCTGTAAGAATAAAGTTCCGGCAATACCAGTTTTTTTAGTTGCTTTTTTATATGTATTTCTAAACTGTTTTTCTGATAAACCGTACATAAAACGGACTTTTTGTTTTTCACGAAGGTGAACACCGTAGTCAGAAAGTTTTGAACGTCTTTGACCATGTTGCCCTGGTGCGTATTTTCGTTGTTTACCTTTTGCAAATTCTTTTCCAGTTTCAAGAATAGAAAAGCCAACACGACGTGATTTTTTAAAAATTGGGCCTGTATAGCGTGACATTTTTTCTCCTTTTACTAATTTAATTTGCATTTTTAGACTAAAAAGAGAAAACTAAATATTTATTAAATGAATTCAAAATCTAATGTTTTCACCAACAGCAGGATACTCACAAATCTTGACAAATTTTGAATTTTTTTTAACAATATTTAATGCTGTTAATTTAAAAATGCAAAATAATTATAGCATAGTTTAAAATTTTTGCAATATTTTTCCGAATTTTTAATTGATTCAGCGACTAAATTTTATTTAATAAAAAATTTACCGTCTTGAAATTATCACAACCTTTTGTTAATATTTAACTATAAAAAAATAATTAACAAAACTCCTGAGTTTCCCAGTTCGATGAAAAATTTATTTTTATTGAATACAAATATGCAAAAATACCGGTAAATCCGTGTTTTTTGACCTAAAATCTTAATTTTTATTGTTTTAAAACTAACCTTTTGCAAAAAACAAAAAAAAAATGCTTGGTTTAAAATAAAATTATGTTATAATAAACTCAATTAAGAATTATTAATAAATTTTCATATTGAATTAGGGGGACTTATTATGTTTTTTGTCATAAAAAAATCAGCAAATGCGAATTATCCATTATATTTTTAAATATGATGGAATGCTTTAAATTTAACCGTTTGGAAATCTTCAAATTTAGGGCTTTTAATTATTGTTCTTTCAAAACTTCATATTTTTTTTAGGCTCAATGCAAATAAAAACGAGTTTTCTATTTGCATTGAGTTTAAATAGCGGTTGTATTTTTTATGGTTTTTGTCAGTGTTTTAAGCTAAAAAAGCAGTTTAAAAATTTCATAATTTTGCTTTTAAGTTAAAATTTTATGTTATAATTTAAAAAATTTAGAATTTATGGTAAACTATCTTTATTCAATTTTTAATTTGCAAATTTATGAAATAATTTAGATTTAAATAATTTTATCAACAATGATTTTGGCAAAACTAGTCTCATCAACCCTATGATGAAAAGGTTAGAAAAAAGTTTCATTGTCTTAGTAAATAACGATAAAAAAACAAAATTTATCATTATATTATAAGGTAATAATTGACTGTTAAAAAAAAAATTAGAACCGCTTTTCTTAGACAATATTTTAACTAAATATTTAATATATTTCAAGAAACAATAAAATTAACTATGTTTCCTAATCTTTTTAGATTTTCCACACTCAAAAATTATTTAAAAATTTGTTTTTTATTATTTTATGATATAATTATTTAATTGCTTAATGAAAATAACCCAAAAAGCTAGTAAAGGAACTAAAATGGTAAAAATTCGTCTTCAAAGAATGGGCTCTAAATTTAATCCAATTTATAAAATAGTTGTCGCAGATGCGCGTGCGCCTCGTGATGGCCGTTTTATTGAATCACTTGGATTTTATGATCCACAAAAAAAAGTTGCAAGGGTTAATTTAGAAAAAACATATCGTTGATTACATATAGGCGCTCAAACAACAGACACTGTGCGAACTATTTTTTCTAAAAAAGGTATTTTTGAAACTTTTTTAGAACAAAAACATTCAGCATAAAGTTCTTTCAAAACTTAAAAGATGAAAATTAATGTTTTAACATTGTTTCCCCGCTATTTTGAAACCTTTACTTCTGAATCAATCATTGGAAAGGCAATTCAGAGAGGAGATATAACAGTTAATATTATTAATTTTCGCGATTTTAGTCAAAATAAGCATCAAAAAGTAGATGATTATGTTTATGGCGGTGGCCCTGGCTTGCTTTTGCAAATTCAGCCAGTTGTTGATGCTCTTGAAAAGGTTGGAGGCATAAAAATAGCCTTGAGCCCTCAAGGTAAAAAATTTGACCAAAATATTGCAAAAAAACTAGCAAAAGAGTCAGAAATAACTCTTTTATGTGGTCATTATGAAGGTTTTGATCAAAGAATTATTGATAATTTCATTGATTTTGAATTGTCTTTAGGTGATTTTGTTTTAACTGGTGGCGAAATAGCAGCAATGGCAATAATTGATGCTATTTCGCGTTTACAGCCAAACGTAATAAACCCAAATTCTTTAGATAATGAGACTTTTAATAATTTTTTATTAGATTATCCTCAATATTCTAGACCAGCAAATTTTCGTGGGTTATTAGTTCCTGAAGTTTTAATTTCAGGCAATCATAAAGAAATTGAATCCTGGCGTCAAAAGCAAAGAGAAATTAATACCCAAAAAAAACGCCCTGATTTATGAGAAAAGTATATAAAATTTAAAGAAAAAAAATAGCTAAATAAATTTTTTTATTATAATTTATAAATCTATAAAAAAATTTTAAGGAGAAGACATGCAAACAAGATTAATGGAAATTGTTGAAGCAACCCAAATACGTGATTTCCAAACTTTTCAGCCAGGTGATAATGTACGTGTTCACGTTAAAATTCAAGAAGGTAACAAAAGTAGAATTCAAATTTTTGAAGGTTTAGTAATTAAATTTAAGAAAAATGGGCTATCTTCAAGCTTTGTAGTTCGTAAAATTTCCCACGGCGTTGGTGTTGAGAGAACATTTCTACTTCATTCTCCACTTGTTGATAAAATTGAAGTTGTCCGTTCAAACAAAGTTCGTCGTGCAAAATTATATTATATGAAGGAACGTTCTGGAAAATCTGCACGTCTTAAAGAAATCAAAAGAAAAGAATTAAAAAGTTAAAATTGCCCTTAAATCGTGGAAAAACTAATAATTGTCGAATCTCCAAATAAAATCAATACGATTTCATCTTATCTAGATTCATCTTATACAGTAACATCCTGTGTTGGTCACATTACAAATTTGGCTAAAACTGGTGAATTTGGGCTTGGAATTAATTTAAAAACCTGAACGCCTACTTATGTAATTGATAAAGCTAAGAGAAAAACTGTAACTGAATTAAAAAAATTAGCAAAAAAAGCTAAAAAAGTCATTATAGCAACCGATGCTGATCGCGAAGGTGAGGCAATTGGCGCTTCACTTGTTGAATATCTTGATGTTGATGATAAATATGAACGGATAAAATATAACGAAATTACAAAACCAGCAATTATTTCTGCTCTTGAAAAACCGGATCGTATCAATCAAAATTTGGTAAATTCACAGCAAACTAGACGAATGCTTGATCGAATTATTGGTTTTCGTCTTTCTTCGTTGTTAAAAACTAAAATTCAAAATGCACCTAAAATTCCAGCTGCAGGACGTGTCCAATCTATTGGACTAAAGTTAGTTGTTGAAAGGGAAGAAGAAATTAAAGCTTTTATTCCCGAGGTTTATTTTAATCTTTCAGTTCTTTTAAAAGATGAAAAACACAATTCTTTTGAGGTTAATTACTATAATCCAGAAAATGAGTCCAAAAAATCTGACTGGATTTTTTCCCAAGAATCTCTGGCAGAAATTACTGATGAAATTAAAGCTAATCCGTTTTTAATTCTTGATGAATTTAAGATTTCCCAAAAAAAGGATCCTAAAATTTCACCTTTAAAACAAGCGATTGTTTTTAAAAAAATGTCGCAATATTCGTCTTCTTCTGTTTCATTATCGCTCCAAAAACTTTATGAAGGTTTTGGTGACCATGGTTTAATTTCCTATCCAAGAACCGACTCAACTCGTCTTAGTGAAACATTTTTAGAAAAAGGTCGTGATTTTATTTCAAAAAATTTTGGTCAAAATTATATAGCTAAATCAATTAAAGGTTTTGCTGGTGATCAAGATGCCCACGAGGCCATTAGACCAACAGATTTAGAACTTAGTCCTGAAGAAGCGAAAGAAAAATATCCTTTAAGTCAACTAGATTTCCAAATTTATCAATTAGTTTATAATACAACACTTTCAGCAATGATGGAAGTTCCTGTTCGGAAAATTACCCGTCTATTATTTAAAACATCTTCAAAAAAACACAATTTTACTTATTCATTTTCAGAATTTGTGTTTGATGGATACTTCAAGGCAACCGAACTTCCAGAATTAAAATTTAAACCTGAATTTGAATCATTAGAGAATTTAGTTGACTCAAAATTTGAAGTTCAATCAAATTTTGAAAAAACTATTAAGGAATCCAGGCACGAAACCCAACCGCCGGCAAGATTTAATGATGGTACTTTAATTGAAAAGTTAGATGATATCAAAGTTGGCCGTCCATCAACTTTTGCAATCTCAGTTAAAAAACTTAAAGATCACTTATATGTTAAAAGTGAGTCAAAAGCGTTAATTCCGAGTGAATTTGGGCGAGTAGTTTTGGAAAATCTTTTAAAAATTTCACCAGATATTATTAATACTAATTTTACCGCTAAAATTGAAGAAGAACTTGATTTGATTGCTCAAGGGAAACAAGATTATAAAGAATTTCTTGATAATTTTTGGACACAAATAGAGAAAATTACAGATTCATCAAAACCGCTTGAAAAAATAGTTATGGAAATTGAAACAACTGGTGAAAAATGTCCTGAATGCAGTATGGATTTGGTTTACCGTTACAATCGCAAAACTTCACAGCGTTTTATTGCATGTAGTGGTTTTCCTAAATGTCGCTTTCTAAAACCTGATCCTGAAAGCAAAAATACCTATAATTTTAAGGCAAAATTTAAGAAAAAAACAAAATAGATAGCTATATTTTTTAATTTTTATTTATGGTTGATACTAATTTAATAGTCGTAATTGCACTGCTCACAACACTAATCATTGGATTTTTAGCCTATGGTTTTATTTCAAATCGTCTTAAATTAAGACGACTAAAGATAGAAAAAGCTGAACTTAAGGACTTAAGCAACAAAACCTTAGCAATTTTTTTAGCGCGAATTATTGTAATAATCGAAAAAAATATTGATTTAGTATCAAATTTTGTTGTTGGCGCTAATCTAAAAATGTCAGATGTAAACAATTTGGCGCGCGTTCACCTTGAAGTTCTCCAAAATGATCAAGTTGTGTCCCAAATTATTCAAACAGGATATGAAACTGAAAAAATTTTTTTCAATAATATAAATATTTTATCCAAAAGTAAATCAAATTTATGAGCAAAACATAATACTAAGGAACTTAATTATTTCACTGATTTTGCTAGTTATTTGAAAAAATTTGACAAAAATATTCTTGGATTATATAATGACGAAAAAATCCGCTTTTTGAAATATTACAGTCATTTAATTGCTGATTTAAAACAAAAAAAAGTTAAAATTGACGATCTTTCAACATTAAGTCAGCAATATTTTGATCAAAATCGCATTCCGACCAAACCGATTAAGCTACCTTTTTGAAAAAAATGAAGAAAAAAATAGATTTTTTATTTTATTTTATTAATTTTTTAACTTTTTTTCGGTTTCTTGGCGGCTTAATAATTTTTATTTTACTTTATCTTTTTTCCAAATATAGTTATTTTTTGCTATTTTATATAGCGTTTTTCTTTTTTGTTGCTTCAAGTTTGACCGATTTTCTTGATGGTTACCTTGCCCGAAAATTTAGACTTGAGTCAGAATTAGGCAAAATTTTTGACCCAATAACCGATAAAATACTGACAACAACGACCTTTTTTCTCTTATCTTATTTAGAATTAACTCCGTGATATCTTGTTTTGGTTTTTGTTTTGCGCGACATTATTGTCGATGGCTTTCGTATTTTTCTTGCGAAAAAAAATATTAATGTAGCTGCTAATTTTTTAGGAAAACTAAAGACAGTTTTACAAATTTTAGCGATTATTATCATTTTCCTTGGATACTCAATTAGTGCTGAAATTTTTATAAAACACTATTATTTATTTAATTTGACAACTATTTTTGCAGCAATTATATCAGTAATTTCTGGTATTTATTATGTTGCCCCTGTTTTTAAATTAGTAAAAAAACAATAATTTAGTACTTATTTTTAATAATTGTTTCAAAGAAGCTATTAAAAAGCGGGTGAGATTCTAGAGGTCTTGTTACAAATTCAGGATGATATTGGACACCAATATAAAAAATATGAGATTTAGATTCGCAAACTTCAATTAAATTAGAAACTGAATCTCGACCAGTAAAACTAAAGTCAGAATTCTCAAGTTGGTCAACATATTTTTGAACAACTTCAAATCGATGACGGTGTCTTTCATATGCAAAAGAAGTTCCATAAATCTGAGCAATTCTGGAATTTTGGGCAAAAACAACCTTATACTCACCAAGTCTGAGAGTTCCGCCGATTTGAAGTTTAGAACCATCAATTTTATTATAATCAAGAACACTTGTTTGGTTAGGTTTTTCTGCTAAAAATTCAGCTGAATGTGCGTTTTTAATCCCATTTAGACGCGCGATTGCAACTGTCATTGCTTGCATTCCAAGGCAAATTCCAAATGTTGGAATATTATTTTGATAAGTAAAAATAGCAGATTCTACTTTATTTTCAAATCCACGAAAACCAAAACCTGGTAAAATTATTATACCATCAAATTTTTCTAACTGACTAGTTGAAAAGTTTAGATCAGCGGTATTAATAAATTCTAATTCTAAATTTATCTTTTGGTAAGCGGCTGTTATTTTTAGCGCTTCTAAAATTGACTTATAAGCATCTAAAAATTGTGTGTATTTTCCAAGTGCACCTATTTTTATTGTTTTATCTCATTTTTTTAATAATAAATTAGTAAAATCTCTCCATTTGTCTAATTTAGGTTGCCTATGTTCTAATTCAAAATGGGAAAAAATAGCATTTAATAGGTTACTTTTTTCTAATAACAACGGAAGTTGGTAGATATTTTTAAGATTCGGAACTACAATAACATTTTCTAATGGCAAAAAGGCACTTTTTGCAACTTTTTTTGCAACATGATCATCAATTTGGTCATGTTCAAGTCGTAAAAAAATCGCATTTGCACGAATTCCACGCGAATTTAATTCGGCTATAGAAAACTGAGCCGGTTTAGTTTTAAATTCATTAGAAGCATTCAAAAAAGGAATGTATGTTGTGTGAATAAAAAACACATTTTTAAAATTTGACTCAGCGGCCATCTGTGAGGCTGCAAAGAAAAATGGGTTTGATTCCATATCACCAACAGTCCCACCAATTTCGACTAAAATAAAATCACTTTGGTATTTATTGCCAACACTTTTAATTCGTGAAATAATTTCATCAATTACATGTGGAATTATTTGGACAGTTTTTCCTTGATAAAAACCTTTTCTTTCTTTTTTAATAATTGAAAGTAAAATTTTACCACTTGTGTGATTTGAATCTTTTGAAAAATTTTGACCAACAAATCGCTCGTAATGGCCTAAATCTAAGTCAGTTTCACCACCATCGGCGGTTACAAAAACTTCACCATGTTCATAAGGCGATAAAACTCCTGGATCAACATTTAAATATGGATCCAGTTTCAAAATATAAACCGAATAGCCGCAATTTTTTAATAAATTAGCAACTGAAGCAACTGAAACACCTTTGCCAATCCCGGATAAAACTCCACCGCTGACAAAAATATATTTTGGCATAATTTTTCCTTTGATAACAAATTGTACCATAAATTTCATTTTTTCCTACAAATTGCTAAAAAATTCGGTATATTCATAATTTTGTGCTTGAAGATTTGTTATTTTCAGAATTAAATTCAAATTCTTTTGGATTATTCAAATCAAATTTAAAACTATTTACATTGAATTTTAAATTTCCAGTAGTTAAAAAATTATTTGGTTCTAAAGTAAAATCAGATACTGAAGATATTAATTACATGCAAGAAATTCATAGTTTTTTTGATTTAGCTAGTTTTATTTAATACTTATAACCAATAAAAAACATAGAAAATTTCATTACTTTTTCTTTTTAAAATTTTATTAAAATGTTAAAATTATGAAAAAAATATTGTGGGTGTATGTGATGAAATTTCTAGATTTAATTTTATTACCAAAATTAGAAAAAACTGCATTTTTTGGACATGTTAGATAAATTTTCTAGAAACTTGATATGTTGAAGTTCTAAAACAAAAAAAATATTAAGTAAAATTTCATTATTTAATGACAAGTTTTTTAATAAAACCTCTGCTTTTTTAGTTAATATTCTCCAAAAAAATTAAAAAATAATAATTATAAGTTAAAAATTTATGCCTGTATAATAACAATTTCAGAATTATTCGCCTAAATTACTTTCCCTAGATTAATTTATACTATCTTAATCAGAATAATTGTGGAGAAAAAATGAACGTTTTCAAATTATTCAACTTAGCAAGAGCAAAATTCATACTAATATTTTTTATAATATTTATAAAAGAAGCAGGACTTTTAGTTCACATTTTTAGTTATAAATTTGTTATTGAATTTTTTTCCGAAGAAAAACCTACCCTTAATTTAGGTTTAACTTTGGTTATGTTGATAGCGCCACTTGGAATTTTTATCCTTTTTTCATTTCTAAGAGGTTGGATTTTCAGTATTTTAGAAATGGATATCAGGAATAAATTAAGCGATATTATTATTAAAAAAATTCAAAACAGCTCTTATTTTGACTTGAAATTTAACAGAAATTCTATGATTTCCTGGTTTAATTATGATCTTAGACTTGCTTTGGAAATAATTGGTAACTTTTTAAACATAATAACTCCACTTATATCAATTTTTGGCGCAATCTCATTAATGATAATTTTGTCATTAAACTGAAGTTGAATTTTGATTTTATCAACCATGATTTTAAGTTTAGTTTTGCTATTGTTTCAACAAAAAATTAACAAGTTTGCATCTGGACCTGTCATGAATCTATCAACAAATAGTGAAATTTTTTCACAGTATAATTTAGGGCTTCTTAATTCATTTAAATCATTTTATTTTCACAATAAAATAGAAAAATTTAAACAATTATTTTACACAAGTTATAAAAATTTTTCCGAAAAACAAATAAAAGAGTATAAAAAATTGACAAAACTAAATCTTTGATTAAGTGTTTTATTTAGTATTTCAGTAGCATTTATCATTATGGAACTATCAGTTTTAACATTTTATAATTTTTATAGTTTGACGGTTTTTCTATCACTACTTTTATATTCAAATCGATTGCATTCTGATATTGGAGGTATCGTTCTTGCATTATTTTCATACAAACAATCATCATTTTTGTTTGACAAAATTGTTGAAGATAATAATTTGTCAAAACAAAAAGTAATGATTGAAGAACCTATCAATAGTATTAAATTTCAAAATGTTAATTTTAAATTTGAAGATCAAACTATCGTCGATAATTTCAATTTTATTTTCGAAAAAAATAAAAAATACTTGATTTCAGCACCAAATGGCGCCGGGAAATCCACCCTAATTAAAATAATTTCCGGAGTTTATGACACTTACGAAGGCAAAATCTTAATAAATAATAACTATGAGCAGAAAGAATTGAACCAAAAATATCTAAGAGAGCAAATTGGACTTATTGATAACCAAAATTTAATTTTTAATACAAGTCTGAAAAACAACATTACTTTATTTGCAGAAAATCCTGATTATCAAAAGTTAAATTCAATTCTGAAATCACTAGAAATTGACTTTGACCTTGAAGCCCAAATTAGTTCTAATAATCTTTCAGAAGGTCAAAAACAAAAAATTGTTTTTGCACGACTCCAATATTCTCCTATTAAATTTTGATTAATTGATGAAGCTTTTGATAATATTCAGAAGGATTATTCAAATATTTTAATAGGTCAATTGTTAAAAAACCCTGAATTAACTATTATTTTTGTTAGTCACCATATAAGTGATTTGCAAAAATTAGGCTTTGATGAAATAATTAACCTGGAGAAAAATAATCATGAAAAAAATAGTTAAATTACATATTTTTAATATTTTTTATTCACTTTTTATATTTTGTCTTACTGGTCTTTCGGTGGTTACAAAAAGATTTTTATACCAGGCTTTATTAGACAATAACCAAGTTCAAATGTGAATTTGGTTAGGGTTAGATATGTTTGCAATTATAATTAACTCTCTTTTATCAGTTATTTATAATTCACTTTTTACAAGAATTTTTGGACAAGTAAGTGCGGTAAAATTAATTAAAGAAAAATTGAGTATATTTAACAATTTATCATATAAAGAATATGTTAAAAATACGCCTGGCAACTATTTTTCATTGTTTTTTAATGAGGCTTTCACAAAGGGCGAGTCACTTTTTTCATTTTTATTTTATATTATTTCTTTAATTTTTCCAATTATTGCGATTTTGGCGACTATTTTTTATATAAATCCAATAATTGGGTCAATAGTTCTTGGTTTGACTTTGGCTTGAATTAGTTTTCCTGTTTTTTTTAGAAAATTTTTTAGTCAAAAAATTAGACAACAACTAGATTCACTTGAAAATTTAAACAGTGAATTTAGCGAAAAATTAAATAAATTTGAGGCATTTTTATTTTTCGGTAAAATTCACTTACTAAAAAAAATCCTAAAACCAACATCAAAAAACGCAAGTTTTATGCAAAGAAGATATAGATTGTGGGATCAATTTAATTTAAATATAAACTTAACAATTCGCAAATCATTTTTAATTTTAACGGATTTAGCAATCATTTTTTTAGGAATTTATTATGAAAATCCAGCATCAACAATTATTGCTTTGGTAACTATCAATAGCGCCAATCAGTTATTTATCAATGAATTTAACACTTTTATTGTTCTGGTTGTTCAATATTTATCACTGAAAAAGCAATTTAAAGATTCTAAATTAAACGAAAATAAGCCTAAAACAAACATGAATTTTGATGATTTTACAGAAAAAATTCATAAAATTAGCGTCAAAAACTTGAATTTTGACTATGAAAATAAAAAAGTGCTAGAAAATATTAATTTTGAAATTATCGGTGGCAAAAAATATTTGCTTCAAGGCGATAATGGCTCTGGAAAATCGACGTTTTTAAAGATTTTAATGGGTATAGAGCGCGATTATAAAGGTGAGATTCTTTTCAATTCAACTAATTTAAAAACCATTTCTGATAAAAATATTATTCAAAATATAAGTTTTATTGATAATAATCCGGCCTTAATTGAGGGCAATTTAGCTGAAAATATTAGTTTTTATTCAAAAACTAATCTTGAAAAAATCAATGAATTAATTAATTTAGTTAATTTAAATGACCTAAAAGACAAAAACTTAATTAATTACCAAGAAAAAACAGATCTATCAGTTGGACAAAAACAGTTAATTAATTTTGCAAGTCATGTTTTTGAAACAAAAAAAATATTAATTATCGATGAAGGCTTTTCAAATCTTGACAAATCAAATATTAATAATCTTATAAATTGGCTACTTAAGCAGGATGTTACCCTCTTGTTAGTTTTGCATAATTTAGACAAACATTTAATTGAAAAATTCGATTTTTGTCTAAAATTTTAAAAATGACAATTTATAAAATAAAAAATTTCTTTTTTTTAACTTATCAAGTAAAAAAAAGAAATTTTTTGTTCATCAAATTCTGGAATATTAAGTATTTTGTGTAGCTCTCAAATGAAATAGATAGTCAAAAAATGTTTTAATAGTACCTAGGTCAAAATTAGTAATATTAAAATAAAATATTTTGTTATTAATAGGTGGATGTGGTCTATTTCTATTTTGTAAGTTTGACTTTGCTTATATGTTCTTTACATGCAACATCTATTAAATAGCTTTTTTACTACTTATTTTATTTATTATAGTCTGGGTTTTAAAAGCGAATGCAATAACTAGCTCGTTAGAATTAGAAATCAATACGACCTTTTGGAAAAGGTTCGTGTTTGTCGTTAAACACTGATTTGTAAAAGTGATCTGGTGTACTTGGGAATGTTACAAGTTCTAGGTCTTTATTTTTAAATTGATCTTTATTTTTAAATTGATCTTCTCAATTGTTTAGTATTACTTTTGAAATATCAGCAATTAAATTTCCAGAAAAATTTAATCGTTGAAGTATTTTAGAAAGTTCGGTAATTTGGGTTTGGTGGGTAATTCTAAATTCGGCAATAAGTCCATCAAAATAAACCTCGCAAAGTGCTATTCTAATAGGTGTACTTTGTAATTGTTGATAAGTAAGGTTGTAAGGTTTTAATACGATAACTTTTTTTTCGAATGCATACCATTGTTCATAAGCAACTTGATACATGTCTGTAGGTTTAAGATATAATCGCTCGTTTATTTTAAATGTTTTCATTATTTAGTTAAGTCCTCCAAATTATGAAGTTGTTCATTTTTTTACTAATTTATAGCTTAAATCTATAAGTGTAAAAATGTAGTGGCAATATTATTTTTTTTATTGTAGTAATAAATTGTACAATAAAAAAAAAAAAAAAAAGTAAGTAAGTTAGTATACTAATTTTAGACGCATTCAAAAAAAGATTGTCAAAATGAAACAATACAAATTCGCAGTTGAATAGGAATTTAAATACATTAAAATGCCGAAACTAAAGGATTAAAAATTGAATTTTACCTTTTTAAGAAAAATTTAGACAAATTTACAAAATAAATCAAAAAGTAAAAATCTCCATAAACAATGAAATTTGCATATATATGGTAATAATTTGATAGCAAATTGGCAAAAAAAGTATTATAATAATGGTATGAAAAGTCCAATAAGTGCTGGTGGGAAAAACAAATCTCCACGCAAACCAAAAAAGAAATATACAATTAACGATCTTTCTGAAAATGATCGTGTAATTTATCAAGAAATAGTGGAAAATATTCTTAGAAGATCAGGGATTAAGCACGCAATTGTTGTTGAGGAGCTTAAAAAACGAAAACAAGAACAAGAAAAATATAAAGATAAAATCGAAAATAGCACTAGAATTTCTAGTATTTTAAATGTTAATCGTACTTCGATTTATGAAAAAATAAGGGTGAAAAAACCACCAAAGGAAATGATTTATGATGAAAAGTTGCTTGAGTGAATTCGTAAAACTTTCATTTTAAATCAAAAAGCAATAGGTCGCGACGCCCTATATAAGATTTACAAAAATGAGGGAAATTTTGTATCCACGTACGTGTTTCATAAACACTACCAATTTTTAGGAATAAAATCAATTGGTTATAAAAGGAAAGGAAAACCAGCGCCAAAAGAGTAAAAGTTTTGCGAATTTAGGTTGAAGATGATATCAAAAGTGAATTTATTTCAAAAATTTTGGTGAAAAATGGTTTGCTGATATTAAATTTATAAAAATTAAGGTTGAATCATAAAATGTGAGACAAACTTTAATGAAATATAAAAAAATGTGCTAAATTTACTTTATAATTGTGTTTGAAAATAATTTTTTCGGAGTTTTACCCCTTGATTTTATAAATTTTTTTAATAGTATAAAAATTTATAAAATTTATATAATTTTTTTTATTTTTTTAGTATAATTAAATTATTATGAGTGTACTTACTATTTCGAAAAATTTTAAATTAACGCATATTGAAAAACTAATAATTCGTTTCATAGAAACAAAACCACAAAAATTTGTGGAACTGACAATTAATGAACTTGCTGCAATTTTATTTATTAGCGTTGGAACAATTACTCAATTAACTAAAAAGCTTGGTTTTAACAATTTTAAAGAACTAAAAAAATTCGTAATTGAATGACTAAAAATCGATAAAGATAACAATTTATATAATGAAAATGATGAAATTGAGAACATAAACCTTCTTTATGCTCACAGTATTGAAAAAACTTTGGCAATTTTAGATGTTGATCAAATTAATCGAATTGCTAATATGATGTTAAAAATGGATAAAATTATTGTTTTTGGTGCTGGCGCATCCGTAATTGCCGCAACTGAATTTACAAATAATTTAAGAAATTTACACTTAAATGCTTTTAGGGCAAATTCAATCACTGATATTGCTGCCTGAGTTGATTCACCTATGAATACTTGTTTATTTATTTTTTCAACTTCTATGACTTCAAAAAGTGCACTTACGATTGCTAAACTATTAAAGCAACAACAAATTTATACTATTTTTATTACTTCTAATATTTCACTCGAGCCGACTCAATATTCAGAAGTTGTTTATGTTGATAATTTAGAGCAAAATAATAGTCTTTTTTCAATTGGTGCAAAAATATCCCAACTTTTTGTGGCAGACTTATTAACTACAAAGCTTCAAAGAGAACTAAACGTTAACCGCTCAGATTTATATACCGAATTTATGCGTGTTTGGCATAGAAAAACTAAATTTGACTAGTTTTTGTATGTTTTTCTTTAAATAAATGTTTTGCATTTTCAATGTCTTGATCTTTCAAGACATTGTTTTTTTTTGAATAAATAAGGCGAATTTGCTTGATAATCTCAAGAAAACCTAAATGTGTATTTGGGTGTTCAAAAAAATGAACACTTCCGGTTGTGCTATCAAATTCTATATGAATAATGACCGGAAATTTTATATTTTCTTTTATATTAACAAAATAACCAAGATAAATACCAGAGGCAGGACAAATTAATGATGAGTCTCAAGTAAATTTTCCTTCTGGGCTAATGGTCATGCTAACTAAAAAATTTGAAGACAAAAACTTATTTAAATTTTCAAAGTCACCAAATTCAAGGAAAAGTTTTAAATTTTTTGTTGAAATTTTTTTATTATTTTCGGCTAAATGATCAATAATTTTAGTTTTGGCGAAGAAATTTTGCAATTTCTTCGAATTTCAACTAGCGTTTTTACCAAAACTAAAATTTTTGCCAACAACAAAAAATTTAGCCCCATAATTTAAAAAAATTTCAATAAACTCTTGGCCATCAAGTTCTTGCATTTTGGAATCAAAGTCAAAAATTAAAATATTATCAACTCCAGAATTAGCCATCATTTGAATACGAGCATCAAGATCAGTGAAATTTTTTCCTGTATTTTTTGGCAGTTTTGATGGGTCTCTAATCAACATTAAGATAACGTTTTGCCCTAAAATTGTTGCATTTTTAAGAAGTTCAAGATGGCCTAAATGAAATGATTCAAATCCACCCAGAACAAAAACAGGATCAGCAAAATCAAATTTTGAGCTTGGATAATAAAAGACTTTTGTCATTTTAATCAATTATGTTTAATTCTATTGCCTTAAGGTAAACGCCAAAAGAATCTACAGGCGGGGCAATATCTTTTGCAGCTTCTTTTACCTCTGGAACTGTTGAGTTTTCCATTGCAACACCAAAGCCAACATTTTTTAACATTTTAGTGTCATTTCGTGAATCACCAAAGGCGATAATTTCGTGAATTTCAACATTATGCATTTTTGCAAGAATTTCTAAAGTTTCCATTTTGTCAACGTTTTTTGCGCCAATGAAAAATCCTCATGATCACCTTGAGCTGACGCTAACATTTAGATTATTTTTTTGTGCAAATTCTTCAAATTTTAACTGTATTTCAGAAGTTGTGTCCTGGTCATCAACAACTGTAAAAATGTGGAAATTATTCTTAAAATTACACATTTTTAATGGCTTCATTCGATCAAAATATGGACTTAAAAACTTTGAAGAATGTTGTGGAAAGTAGTTTGAGGTATAAATTCACTCAGAGTCCATAATTATGTAGCGAATTTTGTGCTGATCGAAAAACTCAACAATTTTTAAAAAATCACTGATTTTAATAGGATTTTCGTAAATCATTTGCTTTTTTTTGAAATCAAAAATGAAAGCACCGTTGGCTCCAATGAAGTAATCGACATTTTTTGCATTAATTAATTGCCCAATTGTCACAAAATCACGCCCAGTTACAAAAGTTGTGATAATATTTTTCTCTTTTAATTTTGAAAAAAGTAAGTTTATTTTTTCAGGAATTTCTTGACCACCATGAGGCACAATTGTATCATCAATATCTGTTGCAAAAATTTTAAATTTATTCATTATAAGCCTAAATTTTTATTAAGTTTTTAACTTTGTTACCAAAAATTTTTTTTGGTATTAGTTCATTATTAATTATTTTGCCAAAACCAACTAAATGTTCATCAAAAACAAGTTGAATAAATTCGCTGTCTTTGGTAAAATAATTAATTTTCTTACCACGAAAAAGTTCAATAAGTTGATCTAAATTGACTAAAATTTGTGGAAAATCAAGGAAATTCTGTATTTTTAAAGGTAAATTAACAAATGAAAAATCAAAATTACCGATTTTAACACGCTCTAATTCAGACAAATATCCACCGGTTTTCAGCATTTTACCCAAATCATTAGCCAGTGAACGGATATAACAACCTTTTGAAACTTCTCAGAGTATTGTTGCGATTTGTTTTTCTTCATTAAATTCTAATAAAATGGTTTTAGATATTTTTATTTTAATAGGCGCTAATTCTATATCTTTACCATTTCGCGCATATTCATAAGCACGCTTCCCGCTAATTTTTTTGCTTGAAAAAATCGGCGGAACCTGTAATTCTAGCTGTTCTAATTCTAGCAATTTGGACTCGAGCGCTGCTTTAGTGACTCAAGTTGCGGATTTACAGGCAAAAATTTCCCCATCTATATCAAAAGTTGTTGAATAAAAACCGAAATTGACTTGGGCAATGTAAGTTTTGTTTTCTTGATCTAAATAAGGCAATAATTTTGTATCATCATCAGTAGCGACTAATAACAAACCAGATGCAAAAGGATCGAGAGTTCCTGAGTGACCTGCTTTTTTGATTGAGTTTATTTTTGCTCATTTTCTTAAAAAAGTCGCAGAACTAATATTTTTTGGCTTATAAAGGAATGTAACCATTATTATA
This sequence comes from Mesomycoplasma ovipneumoniae, assembly GCF_033343935.1. Classification (GTDB taxonomy): domain Bacteria; phylum Bacillota_I; class Bacilli_A; order Mycoplasmatales; family Metamycoplasmataceae; genus Mesomycoplasma; species Mesomycoplasma ovipneumoniae_G. The sequence continues at coordinate 57,670 of NZ_JAWPGQ010000002.1, forward strand.
AAAATAAAAAAATCAACTAAAAGTTGATCTTAAGCTGGTGCGCAAGAAGGGACTTGAACCCTTACGCCCGAAGGCACTAGAGCCTAAATCTAGCGTGTCTGCCATTTCACCACTTGCGCGCATAACTTAGAAACTCTATCTAAAAAGATGGTGCCACTTATAGGAATCGAACCTACGACCTTTCGCTTACAAGGCGACTGCTCTGCCTGCTGAGCTAAAGTGGCTAATGGTGGAAGATAAGGGACTTGAACCCCTGACCTTCGCCTTGTAAGGGCGTTGCTCTCCCAGCTGAGCTAATCTTCCAATCTTTGGTGACCCGTACGGGACTCGAACCCGTGAATCCATGGATGAAAACCATGTGTGTTAACCGCTTCACCAACGGGCCAATGGCGCCGATTGCGGGGATCGAACCTGCGACCAACTGGTTAACAGCCAGCTGCTCTACCGCTGAGCTAAATCGGCAAAATAAAACCAAAAGTAATTATACTATAAAATTTTATTTTAACAAGAAAATTTTTAAAATTTTTTTCTTGTTAATGTTTATCATTGATTGCTCGGAAATTTATAACTTTACGATTCTTATAAAATCCACAAAATTGACAAACATGATGTTGTAATTGTTTATTAGAACAATTACTGCAATTCACAAGGTTTGGCAATGTTAATGCCGAATGAGAATTTCGCTTATGTTTTCTTTGCTTGGAGGTTTTTCGTTTCGGAACTATAGCCATTTTTTTCCTTTAAAAATAGAAGAAATTATTTGTAAAATTTATCTATTTCCTGACAAACCTTGTCAGTTCCAGTTACTCTGTAAGTAATTTTCTGGCGATTATTAATTATAACATAATCTTTTAATTTTATTGAAAAAATTTCTGGAATTTTTTTAATAACGTCTAAATAAGTGTCAGGAATATCATTTTTATCTAAAGATAGCGTAATATCTCGATATTTAAGTTGCGAATTATCATATTGCTCGAACTTAACAAGTTTATTTTTCTGTTCAAGATCAATTTTTGAAACAATTATTTCAAGAAAATTGATATTTTGGTAGTCATATTTTTCACTTATTTGTCCAACTCAGCCAACTAAAGTATTATTTCAATAAATAAATTGGGACACTGAAGGATTTAGAAATTCAGATTTGGCCGGCTTAAAACTAAAGTTATCACTGTATAAAATTTTTAAATGATCTTTGAGAGTTTCAAGATTATAAACTGTCGAAGCCATAGCAAAAACTTGATGTTTCTCAGAGACACTACCTGTTTCATAAAGACTAATATCAGTCATTTTTCGCTTAACATTATATTTTACAATTTTTGCTAACTGTCAGGCAAGCGAATATCTAATTGTTGTATGTTCTTGGGATGTATAAGTCGATAAAGTTTGAGTTTTTAGATTTAAAGGATTAAAATTTTCTGACTGGGAAATTAAAAGGAACGAATTAGCTTCAAAATAACCTAAAGTTTTTAGTTGGATTGGCTTTGGATCAACAACAGAAATTGATCTCTTTACTTTAGCTAATTTTTTGTTTCCTAATTTTTCAAGTCCATAAAATCTAAGAAAATCAGCTGCATAATCGGCAAAAAATTCAATGTCAACACGATAAAACGGCGCTAAAAAACTCTGAGAGTTAAAATTATAATAGATTTTCTCAAGAATTGAGTTAATTTTTTCAAAATCTTTTTGCTCAAGTTCAATCCCTAAAATATTTTGGACTTCTTGAAGTCCAAAATTAATGCTAGATCTTTGGTCAAATTGATTTTTGTCAAAATTAATTGGTGCAGAAAAATTAATCCCGTGTTTTTCAAGGAAAAATTCTAAAAAAATAAAGCTTAAAAGTGTTGTTCCTTGACTGTAATTTTTTGCCAATTGTCTTGCTGAAGGACTGCTTAAATTAAAATTATGATTAATTTGCCTAATTTTTGCAGAGTCAAATTTAGGCATTAATAGGTATAAATTTTGATCTTTTTCTATTGGTTTTTGGAATATTTCAGGAATTAATACTAATTCATCATTGTTTCAAAATTGGAAAGTAGCAAATGAATTTTGAATTTCCGGTAATTTTGTTTCTTGATAAGTCAATTTAATTTGGTCTTGATTTTTATTTGTTTGTAAAAAATAAGATGGCTGACCTGTATAAATTAAGACAAAATTAGCAAAATTTTGGTTTAAATCAGTAATTTTAACACCTGATTTTAAAAGTAAAAAAATATCTACTAAGCCAAGATTAGGAACTTTTTCAATCTCAATAGCAGCAACTTTTGACTCATTTTTTTCAGTAATAATTTCTAAATTTGACTTATTTTTGCCATCAAAATTTAGTTTGTCAAAGTCCAAATCTAATTTTGTGCCAAAAAAAGCAGCAAGTTCAATTGCTATTACTAAATAAGAATTTGCATCTGGCCGGTTTCATAAAAGTTTGATATCTAAAATTAGGTCAGATAATTCTAAAATTTCAAGCGGATTTTGTTTTAGATCAAAAATTGGATCCAAAACAAGCACTCCTTGATCTAGTTCTGGACTTAAAAGTTTAGTGCTAAATCCTAATTCACTAGCTGAAACTAGCATTCCTTCAGAAATGTGACCACGCAATTTTTTAGCTTCAAAAGTTATTTTTCCATTTGTTGAACCAGGAACAAAAGCTAAAACTTGCTTGTCTTTTTGGACATTTTTTGCTGCAGTTTGAATTTGTCTTATTTTGTCGTCAAATTGAACTTGACAAATCGTTAAATTGTCAGCGTTTTCATTTTTTTTAACTTCTAGAATATTTCCAAATTTTATGCCGGAAATTTCGTTTAGTTTTGAAATTTTATCAACTTCAAAACTAAGACTAATCAAAGCATCAATCACTTTTTCGTCGCTAATATGATCAATATTAGCTATTTTTTTTAATCTTCTTAATGAAAAAAGCATTTTTTTACCTATCAAAATTGTTTTAAAAAACGTAAATCATTTTTATAAAATTCACGAATATCACTTATCCCGAATTTAATAGCAGCTAGTCTTTCAATCCCAATTCCAGCGGCAATTCCGTAAATATTTTTATCAGTAAATCCGGCATTTTTCATAACTTTCGGGTGTAAAAGTCCACATCCTAAAACCTCAATTCAACGTCCTTGATAAAAAATATCTACTTCAAAAGAAGGTTGCGTAAATGGGAAATATGATGGCCGAAAACGGGTTTCTAATTTTGTTTCAAAGACAAATTCAAGCAAATCACTAAGCAATCCTTTGAGATGTGAGACAGTGTATTTTCCGGTTGCAACTAAATCTAATTGATTAAATTGATGAGAATGAGTAGAGTCTTCTTCGTCGTTTCGGAAAACTTTTCCAAAAGAGAAAAAAGCTCGCTCTTGATTAGGATATTTTGCAATTGCTTCAATTGAAACACCAGTTTTATGAGTTGCCAACAAATTTTCGTTATCAAAAACAAGACTTTGAGTTGGGTCAAAAGCAGGGTGAGATTTGTCAATATTTAGCTTTACAAAATTTTTCTCAAAAGTTGTCAGTTCATCAGATTTAATGTGTTCAAAACCGTAGATAGATAAAAAATCAGTAATTCTTTTAGTTAAAAGTGATATTAAATTAAGTGAGTTTGGCATGATCTAAGAGTTTTAAGTTTTAAAATGTTAAAATAGAAAGAGATTTAAATTAAATAAGGTAAAATTATAGCATAACTTACAAAAGCAAAAGCAAAATTTTATTTACTTTTTTAGCAAATAAAGCAAAAAAGTTGCTAATTTTCTTATTTTATGTTTTAAAAATCAATTTGCTTTTATTTTTAAACATAAAATTAATAATAATAGCAGTTCTATGCCAAAAAGCCAAAATATGCTATAATTTATTAATTTATTAAAATTTAGGAGTGGACTATGAATTCATCAAGTTTAGCAGCAAAAATTAAAAAAAATAAAAGAAAAGTGTTAATTTTGTCATCATTTTTCACAGGATTAGCTTTTGTTGGAATAACAGTCGGAATTAGTTTTACATTTAAATATAACGGAAAACATCCGCGCGAAGAAGTCCAGCAATTTGTAAAGAAAGTAAAATATGTTGCATTTAATCCTGAAAAAATAAGCAAAAATAGCGATTTTTCTGCAATCAAAAGTTTATTATTTGACGGAAATGCTCTTAAAAACACGATTAAACTTGATGAGTATTTGATTCCTTATTATTTTAGTGAAGATTCAAAACAACTTGTTAAATTTGAACAGCAAAATGAAAAAGCTAGTTCGCCAATTTTAGACTTTGTTGATTTAAATTTTGATGATTTAAATCAAAATTTTATTATTAAATTTAGAGCAAGACAACAAATAACTGACCAAAATTTTGCACAGTCAGATTTTGTTTTATATCCTGTTTCTTTTTATGACTCAAGAAAATTTTTGAAAGCAGATTTTAACTTTGCGCTGCAAAAAATTACAAAAAAAATAGAAGATGCAGTTTCTAATTTCAATACGACAATATCGAATTTTTCTGAGGAAAATTCGAATTTAGCGCAAAATAATTTATACCGAGCATCAGATTTTGCCGCTAAAATTAATTCTAGCCAAAATTCTTCAGAAGTTGAAAATAGTTTAGGTCAAATTTTTCCAAAACTTACTGATTTAATTTCTTCTGTTAAAAATTCAAAAGAAAATTTAATTCCTGAAACAAATGCCCAAATTTTCGATATAAATTTTGCAAAAGATGCCTCAACCAATCAATTTGTTAGTGTTCAAAACAATATTGTGACAATGTTTTTGCAGGCTAGTTTGACTCAGTCAGCACTTGATCAATTAGGCGATAATTTTGAAAATAATGGAAATAAAATTATCGATATAAACCTTGAATCCAAAGATAAAAAATCAATATTTTTGGATGTTAATGATTTTTTTGCAAATCTCAAATTAAAACCATTAATTTATAATACAGAGGAAAAAGATAATAAACTTATTATAAGCAAGCAAAATCCTTTTGATTTTTTTGCAAAAATAAAATTTGAATCCAACCCTTTTTTAAAAAATTCAAGCATTAAAGACTTGATAAACCCATTGTTAGCTGAAAATTTATCTCTAGATTTTGGTAATTTTAATAAGTCAATCCCTTCAGATAAACAAGGTATTGATTTTATTTTTGACACACCAAATGCAAAACTAATAAATGACAACGGAAAATATATTATCGAATTACCGTATAAAATTGTCTTAAATGAGTCTTTTTTTGATAATAATTCAAACGAAATTATCAATGAAAAGGAATTAATTTTAAGAATTGAAGGATTTGGTTTGCCTATAAATTCTAATGCTGCTTCTGGAAATGCTTTTGGTAATTTTTCTATTCCTGGAACACAAAAAGGGATAATTTATCAACAAAATCCACTTTTTGATAATAAAAGTGCTAATTTAGCTCAATTTATCTCAACTTTTGGTGAACCTGTTTTTGCAAAAGTCCCGTTAAATAAAGAAGAATTAGACAATTTATTACTAAAACAGGATTATAAAGCCTTGGCCGATAAATTGAGTTTGCCTTCATCTTATAATTATAATTTTGATAACTTTGAGGCAAAAGTTAGATCTTGAGCAGGCAAAACTTTGATTCCTAACCTAGACGATATTTCCCGTTTTAAAAAGTTTGAAACAATAACTAGTATAAATTCCTCAAATTCATCTCAAAATTTAACAGTTAGTTCTTTAGTTTCAAATACTTTTTTTCAAAATCCATCTGATGTAGCTGCTTTTTTTGCAAACTATATTCAGCAAGAACCGAATAAAATTGCTAAAACATTTTTTGAATTAGCTAAATTTTTTGGGCTTCTTAATCAAAATCGTTCTTCTTTGCAACTTTTTGATGATGATTTGCAGGAAGATATCTTTAAAAAAGCAGCAAAAATTAATCTTGATAACAAAAATATTCAAGTTTTAAGCTTTAATAATCATTTTGAAGATGTTTTTAATCAAGGCTTTTTTTCAACATTATTTTTACCCCAAACGATAAAAACTCAAATTGGTGATTTGAAAGAAAAATCAACTTCAGATGTTTTAGCAGCATTGAAAGATCAAGAAATTTTTAAGGAATCTAACGCTCATTTTGATCTTAATCAAATAAAGGATAATTACAAAAAAAGTGTTAAATTTTCTACTCTTGCTGATGTTTTATTAGCTTTCTATTTAAAATCAGCCCAGTTGAGTAATTTTTTGGCATGAGAAAAAATAGATTCAAATTTAAATTATGAAATAGTTTTTAAAAAAGGCAATGAAATTTCAAAGCAAACTCTCGAACAAGAAATTAAAAAAATAACAGAGCAACCTAAAACTGAACAACAACAAACTGAAGGACAGGCCGAAGAGGCTCAACAGGCTGAATCGACTGAACAGACTGTTCAGTCTGAAGGGACTCAACAGTCTCAACTGCCCCAAGAATCTCCGCAAAATTTACCAAATAATCCAAATTATGAATATTTAACACTAAATTTTTATTACAATATTGGGGATGAAAATACTAACAAATTTTCCCTTCAAACACCTGTTAGAAAAATTTTGATTAATTTATCTACCGAAAAAATTGATCCAAAAGTTTTAGATCAAGAAAAACTCAATTCACTAGCAGACTCAATTCCTTCTGAATTATTGAATTTTGAAGTAAATGAAGAAACATTTAAAAAAATTAGTCAATCTCAAACTAGCACAACTGGACAACAAAGTGGTCAAACTTCACAAATTTCATCATTAGAAACCGATCTTAATAATTTGAAAAAAACTAAAGAATATTTTTCAAAACCATTAGGAAATGACCAACTAAAATTTGATATATTTCCTAGTTTCGAAAATTCAATAAAAACAGATACAATAAGTTTTTTACTAACAGTTTCTATTCTTGATAAAAATTCTCAGACTCAAAATTCTGGCGAAAATAACACAAATCAAGCCGAAGTTTTAGCCTCACGCAGTTTAAAAATTTCAGTAAAAAAATCAAATAATTCTCAGTCATCCACTTCAGGTCAACAATCAAACTAACGAGGTCAAAATGAAAAAGTTCTTCAATTTTAAGCATTTTTCAAGTAAAACATCAAATATAGTTATCGGAATTTCATCTTTAACAATAGTTAGCGGGCTTGCTATTTCAATTCCCTTAGGAATTTATTCTTATAACCGTTCTTACTATCAAAAATTAAATGAAGAAATCCAAACATTGAGTTTAGATCAAGAACAAAATCCTTTTAAAAATGGGCTAGCTGGTTTGTTTGATAATTTGACGGTTAAAGAAGATTTTAAAAATTTAACCGCTTTTACCGCACTAAATTTGGCAAAAAGCAAAATTTATAATTTTGACCTTTTATCATTAATAGATCTTGATAAATTATATGAAAATGAATATCAGATTACTTATGATTTGATAAATGCGCAAGTTAGTGGAAATTCGATAAAAAATATTGTCTTATTTTTAAAGTCAAAAAATGACAATCAAATTTTTTCCAAAGCAATTGATATCAAAAATTTTGCTGATGAAAATAAAGTTGTTGATTTTTCTAAATTTGAAATTGATGAAAAAAAGTCATCAATTAATATAGACTCAAAAAATTTAATTAGTTTTGCTGAATTTAAATCGAAAATTCAAGCAAGTTTCAGTGGGGCTCAAGCCACAGAAAGCCAAAAATTTATTGCATTTGAAAAAGCACTTTTAGCACTCAAAGGAAGTTATAATTTTGTAAATAGCTTAGGAAATCCGTCCTTTATTCGCAATGGTTTGACTCTTGAACCGACAATTGTTGACAATAATCTTAGTTTTTTTTCTGAAGCTGGTAAAAATTACCTTAATTTTGAGTTAATTGACGGGGATAAAAAAACTCCAATTCAGCTGGAAATAAAAGGAATTGCAACTGATCAAGAAATTGAATCAGAAATAAAATTTTGAATAAATGATGAGTTAATTCCTGAAATAAAATTAAAACCTGAAATACAGCAAGACCTTGTTAGCAAAAATTTATCACTTGGATCATATTTGTATTCAACTCAAGATGAAACTAACAGATCACTATCAAAAAATTTTTCAGAATTATTTAATTACACTAGCAATGAATTTAGTTTAAATACTAATAAATTAAAAAATTATTTCGTAAATATAGATATTGTTCTTAAAGATTTGTCGGAAATTAGTGAACAAGATCGGCTAAATTTAATTAAAGACGGAAAAGTTCGTTTAAGTTTAAGCGGAACCTTAACAAAAAGAGACCATCAAAAATTTATAAAAGTTTTAGATTTTAAATTGAATACCGATATCAAACCTGACCTAAACGAATTTTCACGTATTTTTGCAAAGAATTTACCTCAAACTAAATTACAAAATTTTTCTGTGCCAAAAGCTTCAAATACTCCAGCGCTTAGTTCGGATAGATTAGTTCAAATTTTTAATGAAATTAAGGAATCATCTAATCAAATTGACACCAAAAATCCTAGTGAAAAATTAGTTACTCAACTTTATTTGCTTGATTTTGGTAAAAATCCAACTAAGGATTCGCTTGAAAAGTATAAAAAAGAGTTAATAGAAATTTCAGAAAGTTCAAAATCTCAAGCAATTCAAGCCCAAACTTTTTCAGATTCAGAAGAGCAGAAAAATGAAAATCAAAGTAAAAATGAACCATTAACTTTGGGAAAATCTATCTGAAAAGCTTTAAATTTACAGCATAATTTTATTTCACTTGATGTTAAACCAGAAATAAATTTTGAAAAACAAAGTGATAATTTTGTCATTGAATTTTCACTGGTTTCTACTAAAAACAACGAAAAATTGGCCTCTTCAAAAATCCAGATTAATAATGTTTTAAGTTCACAACAAAGTGCCTTTGATGTTGTTTCCAAATTTTATCCAACCTTTTTCCTTGATGGAAAAGCCAGTTTTTCCCAAGCTTCATCAACTGAATTGCTAAAAATTCAAGACTTATCTGATAACGACATTCATTTTCAGGATAGTAATTCTATCGAAAATAAGCTAACCCACAATGGTTTTGAAATCAAAAAAGCCTTTAAATTCATGGATAATTCGCCAAAAACCGAGAATACTTCTAGTTCAACTGAGCAACCAAAAACAAATCCCGCCCCATTTTCAAGAGTCAATTCAGGAGTTGTTTACTTAGCTTTTAGACCAAAAAATATTAATGATTATAAAAAACATTATTTACTTTCAGATTCAAATGGTAGTGGACTTTTCATTCAAAAAGTTGGAAGATCTAAATATGTTGAAAAATCAAAACCAATTGAAGGGAAAATTGGAGGTGGTAAGGTTTGAATTAATCCCAGTCCTTCAATAGATACCAAACAGGCTGATGCAAAAATTGACGAATATGTTATTGGTTTTGATTTTCAACAAGTCGAAGATTTTAAATCGTATAATAATCATTTTCGCCAGGGTCAAAATTCACTGCATTTAGGATTAGAATCATTTTCAACTTCTTTAAAAGAAAAACAAGCTGTTGTTCTTGGTCATAATTCTTGAAATATAAAAAATAGGTTTTTTTCGGCAGATATAAATGAAAATTCTACTGGATTTCCGCCTAATTCTGAATATCGCCCATCAATGGAAATCGCAAATCGTACAGATGAAGGCCGTTTTTTTTCACAAGAATTTCGAAATTCTTCGCCATTTGTTGGCCAAAAAATTAATCCAATAATCGAACAAGACCAGGATATTCTCCTTGAAATTATTAAAACTCCTTGATCTATTGAAATCACAGCTTATTCTTCGTCAAATAATCAACTAAATTCGCCATTTTCAGTTAGTTTAAATGCTAAAACAATTTATAATATAAACCATTTAACTCACGAGTGAACCCCATTTCCTAATTTTTTCAATCTTGATTGATCTCAAATTGGCCCTAATCCTGAAAAAATGACAACTAATACTGGCTTAGATGGATCAGATTCAACTCAAAGTCAAGAATCAAATGCCTCTATAATTCTTAAAGGTCTTGCTGTTTATAACGATTCTCAATTGACTAGCCCGTTAGGAAAACCAGCTCGCGAAGAAATTAAACGTTCTTTTATTAATGCATATTTAAAATAAAATCTTTGCACCTAAATTAGTAGAAAAAATTAACAAAAGTGGTTAATCAAAATCATAGATAAAAAACTAGTTGTCTTAATTTTCTCTACTAATTTAATCAAACTTTTATTTTAAGATGTGCAAACTTATGAAAAAAAATAATAAAGAAATAAGAAAATTGAAAACATTTTTAATCACTTCTGGTTCAATTGTTACACCTTTAAGTGCAGTGGCCTTTCTAGTTGCTTGCCATGAAAAAGAACAACCAAAAAAAGAGATAGAACAAAAACCAAACACTCCATCAGATAGTACAAAAGAAACAATAACTACTCCATCACAAAATAACCCGCAAAATGGCCAACAGAATTTTGCCCCTCATTTCAATCCGAATTTTATACAAACAGGAATAGAAAATGCTAAACGCTTAAGAAAACAACAAAAACAAGAATTAGCATCTAATTTAGCAAAACTAACAGATGCGCAAGCATATGAAAAGCTAAAAAACAGAACTTTTGCAATCGCTTTCAATAGCGTTGACAAAACAGATGAGAACAATCCTGATGATGTTGTCAAATATGAGCCGACAGGAACAGGTTGATTGTTAGATGCTGCTTATAATGAAAACAAGACGGAAGTAATGTTGTATATTGCTACAAATGCTCACGTTTTTGCTAGATCTTTTAACACTTTAGATTCAAAATATAAAGACACTTTCCCTGAATATTTTACTGAGCCAAACAAAGGCAAAAAAGTAGATAGCTTTATTATTGGTGTGCCAAAAAAAGAAGCTAACATCCAAGCAATTGATAATAACTCAAAACCGGATGTAAACAATACTCCCGTTTACTTTATTAACAAGCAATCAGGAGGAGGGAGAGAGATTGGTATTGAAGGAATTTTTGATAATCCCAAAACTGTCTTTGTGGCTTTAAATATCTTTGATAATCAAATAAATGAGCAACTAAAACAAACATCGACCGCATCTCCTGGTAGTCAAAAAATAAACAATGGAATTGGTAAAGATTTTGCCGTTTTTGGACTAAAAGTTAATTTAGCAAAATTAGATGAGTTCATTTCAAAAAATGATGCAAACAAGGAAAATCTTCAATTATTCAAAGAGCATATCGAAAAGGCGATTGTAGACATCGAGCAAGATATTGCTAAGTTTCAGACACAACAGTATCCAAATCATGACAAAAAGGCAGTGCCTTATATAAGTTATGATTATACCTCAATTTATCAAAAAGGTATTGCTGAGCCAGAAAAATTAGGAATTAGCGAATCTGCCATTTTATCTCCTAATACCACAAAACTTTATTTATTAGGTTATCCAAGCCTTGATGGACAACAATTTTTGATGAGAAATTATCCAAAAAACTTAACTAACAAGGCTTTTGCAATTTCCAACGATAGTTTTAGCAATGGTTTAGTGCTAAATGACATCCTCAGCCCTAACAGAAGTTATTCTCCTTTTGGCTTTATAACCTTTATTGAAAATAGTGGACTATATTATGGAGCCTCTGGGTCGCTCGTCATTAACGATTATGGCTTACCTGTTGGTATTTATTCTGCTGTTCAAACCAAAGGAGGTAATTTAGACATTAGTGGCAAAGCTGGTTATACTCCTTTTATCCAAATTGCTGATTTTGACTCTTATGGACTAGCACACAACTTAATTGATGGTACAAATAAAAAACTGTTTCCCAAACAAGAAAAATCATATCGGCAAAACTTAAAAAAATTATCTGAAAATGAAGGTGAATTTAAAGATTTTCGCAAAACTTTACTATTTCCAGATGGCCCTTAATACTTAAAAAACTAAAATTTTAACTTAAAAAGTAAAATTATTAATTTTTAAACTACTTTTTTAGTTCAAAACACTGACAAAATCATAAAAAAATACAACTACTATTTAAACTCAATGCAAATAGAAAACTCGTTTTTATTTGCATTGAGTTTAAAAAAACATGTGAAGTTTTGAAAGAACAATAACCAAAAGCCCTAAATTTAAAGATTTTTAAACGGGTAAATTTAAGGCATTCCATCATATTTGAAAATATAATGGATAATTCGCAATGTCTGATTTTTTTAGACAAAAAACATAATCAAGTGCCCCTTAATTCAATATCAAAATTTATTAATTTATTCTTAGTGAGTGTTATTATAACATAATTTTATTTTTGACCAAACATTTTTTTTTTTTTTTTGCAAAGGGTTAATTTTAAAATAATAAAAATTAAGATTTTAGCATAAAAAAACCCGGATTTACGGGTATTTTTGCGTTTTTGCATTCAAAAAAGTGAATTTTGCCATCAAACTGTGAAACTCAAAAAATTAAGGTTTTTTAACAACTAATTCCAACGGTTTTTTACCAACAAAATTTATAATTGTGATGACCACACATTTTTTTGCCAAAATTATTAAAAAATGTACCTAGAATACAAATTATCATCTAAATCAAAGGGTTTTAACATCTAGTTTATTAGTTGTTGCTCTAAAATAAAAGGATAATTTTGTTGGTAAAATTACAAAATTTTATTTAAATTAAAAATTGATCAAGGGGAATTTCGCCTTTAATTTCAGTGGTTTTGTAATCTGAAAATTGGAGCGTCTGATCTTGAGGAGTCAGCGTTGAATTTGGCAAAAGATTTGCATATTTTAGTTCAAAACTATAACTTAACTTCTTATTTTCTAGTTTGAGTGCAATTTTTTTGTGGGCATCATTTCTGATCATGCCATCTCATTCTAGGGAAATAATTTGCGGATAAGGGAAAAAGTTGTTGTTTTTAATATGATCCTTGACTAAAAATTCCTTTAAAAGAATCTCAGGATCAGGGTTTTTTATTTTAAAATAAAGACTGTCAAAAATTATTTTAGCTATTAGGCCTTTTTGAATCTCTGATAATTGGCTATTATTATGTCTATTGTTTTTAAAAATTCCTTTTTCTCTTATTTGAGGCCAAACTTTATTATTGTCAACCTCAAACTCAAATTCAGCCGTATTTTTGTCATTTTTCTTTAAATTGGAAAAAGTAAATTCTTGAAGATCGCCAATTTCTTCTTTTTGCTCTTTAAATTTTGTTTTTTTGACTTTAAGTTTTAAAGTCCCATTTTCATCATTAGGAGTTGCACTTATAATATCAAAGGAAAATTTTTCTTCTTCATTTAGTGATTTTATCCCTAAAAATTCATCTTTAAGCCCAACTGAAAGGGAAACTTCGCTAAAAGCAGCATTAAAATCGCCAAAAAGTACCGAATTTAAAACAGCTTCATTATCAGAATTGACTAAGGCGTATGCCAAAATTGAAGGACTTATTTTGCTAAAAACAGGTCGTAATTCTTTTTGGTATAATTCTGGCTCTTCATTTTGTTGAATTTCTTTTGATTTTTCTAAATCTCAAAAAAGGTTTACTCGTTTTGTGACTTTTGTGTCTGAACCCTTTTTGGACACTGAAAGTTCAACACCTTCTAGCCTGCTTTGATTAATATCGCTGTTATTTCCAACAGTTTTAACCTCAAAAGGAAAACTAAAGCTAATTGTATAATTTTGCTCATCAAAGTTATCAATTTTTTTTACAAAATTTTCATAATGAAAAGTTGAAGGTTTTTGCTTGTAATGAAAAAGTACGGTTGCAACATTAATTGATGATTTTTTTTCTTGTTCGGCTATTTCTAAAGAATTTGGAATTTTTGCTAAAACAGCATTCAAATCACTGACTGTTTGGATATGTAGTCTATTTTTTTCAAGTATTATTTTTTGTTTTTCTAGTTCTTTTTGCCTTTTTTCTTCCTCAAGTTTTGAAAGGCGTTCTTTTTCTTTAAGTAGTTTTTCGGCTTGTTCCTTTTTTTGTTTTTCTAATTTTTCCTTTTCAATTTCTAGTTTTTCTTTTTCTTTTTTGATTTCTTCTGAAATTTTAGTGCCTTTTTGATCATCAGTTGAAGCTTGATTTTGTTTAATTTTATCAAGTTCTTTGTTTATTTCTGCTTGTTTTTCTTCAATTTGTTTTGTTTGTTCTTCTGTTTTTTCGATATTTTCTTTTTGTTTTTTTGTTTCTTCGATTAATTTTAAAGTGTCTGAATCAATTTTGCCTTTTTGTGTGTCAAGAAAAGCAACAGGATCTCCTTGCACATTAGTATCATCTTTTGGTGGGCTAGGGTTTTCCTTTGGTGGATTAGGTTTTTCCTTGCCTAATTTCGGATTTTTGTTATCTTCCTTATTTTTATCACCGTTATTTTGGCCACATGCTGCAGCGACAAAAAACGTTGGAATTAAAACTGTAAAACTTCCTAAAAACCATTTTTTTGGATATATTCTTTTCATAATTCTCCTCACAGGTTAGATTAAATTATAACATAAAAATAGCTAGTTTTCTAATATATCTTAAAAAATACTATTATTTAAAACATAGAAATGTGTTTTTTGTTGGTTAAAATTTTTGTCGATTCTTGCTAGGCTAGGTACATTCAATTTTTATTTTATAAATAAGTTCATATTTTGATATAATTATACTAATTTATTTTGGTTTAGACCTTAATTATTAGGGGTGAAATATGAAAAAATTTTGAAAAATAGCACTTATATTAGGATCGGCTGTTGTTGTAGCAGGAACAGCTGCGTTTGTTTTGATTTATAAATATAAAAATACTAAAGAAGACGAAAAAAATTCAATTACCGTAGAAGTCCCTGATGGTCTTTTTGATCCGCCTCCAAGCTTTCAACCCGTAGAATCTAGTGAAAAAATAAATCAACCAGAAATAATTTCGTCCAGCGATAATCCTGATATTCCAGCAAATTCATCAAAAGATCAGTCTAAAATTTTATTGCTAGTAAATAAGTTATATTTGAAAAATAGCTAAAATATCCTTAAATTATAGACTAAAAGAAGTTAAAATACTGCATTATTATAATTGTGTTTTATTTTTCAAGTTAGAAATATTTTAATACTTTGAAGAATTGATATAAATAAATTTTTAGGTTTTGCTTGACTTTTAAAATTTTTGGTTTATAATTAATAAATATAGTAAATCAAACAAACAGGATGAGCTAGATCATTCCTGTTTTATTTTTTTAAATAATTTTATATTCGTGGTATTATTATAAATTATTGGTGTTGGTTTTAATTTCTAGGGGTGAAATATGAGAAAATCTTTAAAATTGGTTTTTGGATTAGTTCCAGTTGTTGCAGGCTCAGCAGGAACAGCTATTTATTTGACTTCTAGTAATGCTATTTCTAATTTGGACAATACAACTTTAGCACGTCAAACACTTCAAGTTGAAACTCGTTTTTCACCACTTTCTGATTCACAAGATAATGAATTCAACCAAAATTCTGAAGAATTATCAACCCAGGAAACTGTAAAAAATGATGAAACAATTGTTCTAAAAAGTCCGGAAGTCTCAAAAGATTCTCCAAAATCTCAACCTATTAAAGTTACTAAAAACACAAAAAATCCAAAAATAATTTTTTCTAATAAACAAATTGAACTACCAAAAAATTCACCAAACACACAACCAAAAATCTTATTGGTCGAACCTGTCAAAAAACAAGTTGATGAAACAAAAAAATCTGTTTCAGTTAGTAAAATTCAAAGTAGTGAAAGTAAAAATTCTTCTATTTCAGTTTTAGAACCTCAAAAGCCAACAAATTTAGACAAATCCCCATCAAACTCTTCTGAAATTGTTGAAAAAGTTGTCATAATTAAGCAAGAACCGACTCAAACTGAAGAGAAAATTCAAGATCCAACCCCATTAAGTTCGCCTGTAGTTTCTAATGAAGGTGTAAAACCAGTTTTAGAACCAAAAATTGTAAAAACTCCTGAAGTTATCGTTATTAGTGAAACTCCAAAAGTTGAACACAAAGAAGATACTCCTAAACCTAAAACACAAACCCAAAGTGATATTTTAAAGTCAACATCATCCTATTCAATTTCTCCTGCGACAACCGAATCAGAGCGTGAAGTTGATGAAATTATTAAAAACCTAGAAAATGATTTAAAAATATTGGCTCAACCTTCAAAATATCAGGATCCCCAAAATTATTCACAAGCAAAAAAGCGACTTTATAAATATATCTTTAAAACAAAAGATCAAATGAGAATTTTTAAAGAAAGATTCCCAAAAAAACCATTAACTGAAGAAGAAGCACGCTTTTTATTCGACTTTTGGGAGAATAATTACGCTCATTTTAATCCTCGACTAGCTAAATCAAAAAAAACTCGTGAAAATTGAAGAAAAGAGCTTCAAAAAGTTTTGACAATTATTAAAACACCAGAAATTGGGGCTTTTAATAGAACAACAGGTGGTCATGTGTTTATTATCGATGAAACAAATATAAATAGCGATGAGTGAGTTGAGGCTCAACCAGTAACGCCAGCTGGTGCTAAAAAATCCTAAAAATTTATAAAAGTAGAAAAAATGACAAAATTATTTAAGTTAGCTCTAGGGTTTATCCCGGTTGTTGCTGGTTCTGTAGGGGCGGTAGTTTATTTTAGTTTAGGTAATTCTACCCTCCCTTTGAATCAAAATGAAGTTCGTGAAGGAAATATTAGGGTTAGTACCTTGGCGCCTTCGCTTGTAAATTCACAAAAAGCTGGAAATCAAATTGCTGATACAATAATTTTACAAGGTTTAGCTAAAGATAAAAAGGAAGCTGAAAATTCTAGTGTTTCTGATTTAAATACTAAAAAAACAACGGAAAAACAAGGTCAAATTGATTCAAAGTTAATGAATCAAACTCAGAATAATCAAGTTAAAACTCCCTTAACTTTGCCGCCAAGTCCTAAATCTAATAAGACCCCAAAGAATATAATAATTTTGTCTAAAAAAGCAGTTCCACTAAAAAAAATTGAAAAAAAGCAACAAAAAATTGAAAGTTTACCTTCAAAAAGAAGTTTTGCAACCCCTAGATCTCAAAGTCCAAAAATTCAAAAATCTACTGAAAAACCGGATAATTTGCCTCTTGTTATTCCAAAAGTTGACAAAAATGAAGTCAAGCCAAAAACTCCATTTTCACCATCAGTTTTAGACTCAAGAGAAAAAACTAAATCCAAAAATCCGCCTATATCTTCGCAAGTAATAGTTGAATCTGAAATCAAAAAAATAAATGAACCTCAGGAAAAACTTCCATTAAGTTTGTCTAGTGAACCTGTACAAAATTTGACTGAACAACCAATTATAGAATCCCAAAATCAAAAACCAACAGAAATTACACCTAAAACTGAAAGTCAAGAAAAAACTCAAAACCAAAATCCTCCCGAAGAATTGCACCAACAAAAAGAAGAACAAAAATCACAAATAATAGAAAATAACCAAGATGACAATAGTTCTAAATCTAATTCTTCAAGTCCAGAAAGCCCTGAAATTGAAGTCACATCTGATATTGAAATAGTTGATCAAATGGTAAAATCTATGGCAAAAGACCCTGATTTGAATCACGGTTTTGCTTACAAACTTTTGGATAAATACAAATTTACAAAAGCATCACAAATGCCATTATTTTTAGAAAAATTGCCAGAAGTTAAAACTAATCAAGCTATCTCAAATTTAATCACCTTTTGAACTAATTCTTATGCCAGTTTTTATCCAAATGAAGCTACTGTAGATCGGGTTCGCGAGATGTGAAGAAATGAAATAATTGAAAAATTACAGTTACAAACTACCGGAAATAATCAAAATATTAGTCTTATCACTCAAACTGGTGGTGTTTTTGGATAGGTAAGTCATAGTTAAAAAAGGATTGTATAATTAATTTATAATTTTAGAAGTATATAATGTGAAAATTTCTTAAATCATGTCCAGAACACTGTTTTTCTGAAGATCAATTTGCTTTTATTGGACGTTCAAATGTTGGAAAATCCTCGCTAATTAATGCACTAGCAAGGCAAAAAATTGCCCGTATTTCATCAACTCCTGGAAAAACTCAACTTTTAAATTATTATCAAACTAGTCAAAATAAGTTAATTGTTGACCTTCCAGGTTATGGATATGCGCGACTTTCTCATGCAAAGAAAGATCAAATTGAATCAATGATTTTTAATTATTTTAGTAAAAATAGCAATATTTTATTAGTTTTTTTGCTAATTGATAGTCAAATCGGTTTTACTGATCTTGATTTTAGTATGATTGAGTTTTTGGTTTCATTAAATATAAAGGTGCAAATTTTAGCTAATAAAATTGATAAAACAAATCAGTCCCAGCGCTCAAAACTGTTAAAGGTGTGTAAAAATTTATCACTTGAGTGTTTAAATGTTTCGGCAAAAACTGGCACAAATTTAGATAAAATTCACCAAATAATTAATCAAGAAAAAAATTAACCTATAAATTCATAGGTTTTTTTAAATTAAAAAGTAATACTATTTTTAAAAAAAGAGGAAAAATGGCAATTGCAATTATCGCTGAGTACAATCCTTTTCATAATGGTCATATTTATCAGCTTGAGTATGTTAAAAAAAACTTTCCTAACGACAAAATTTACATAATTTTAGGCGGAAATTTCACCCAACGAGGCGAGATCAGTCTTGCTAATTTTGAAACAAAAAAGAAAATAGCACTAAAATATGGAGCTGATTTTGTAATTAGATTGCCTTTTGAATATACAAGTCAAGCCGCTCATATTTTTGCCCAAGGTGCGCTAAAATTAATTTTTGACCATAAAATCGACAAAATTATTTTTGGATCAGAATCAAATGATGTTCAAAATCTATATAATTTAGCAAATTTGTGGAAAAATAACATTGATGAATATAATATTCATCTTAAAAAAGCATTAAAATTAGGGAATTCTTTTCCAAATGCAGCGGCAATTGCCCTTGAAAAAATCAGTTCGAAAAAAATTATCTACCCTAATGATATTCTTGGATTTGAATATGTTAAACAAATTGTGCTAAATAATTATCCAATTCAGGCATATAGTCTTAAAAGAACTGTTGATTATAATGAAGAAACACCAACTGGAAAGTTTGCTTCAGCAACATATTTGCGAAAATTAATTAGCCAAAATAAGTCAATTTCTCAGTTTTCACCAATGGAATTTAGCCAACCAGTTTGCTCGTTAGCTTTGTTATATCCAAAATTTCAGGAAATTATTCGACAAAAGTCGCCTGAATCACTAAGAAAAATCTGACTAGTAAAAGAAGGAATTGAAAATTTATTCAAAAAACATATCGATCAACCTGACTTAGATAGTTTTTTGAGCGCCACTAATTCAAAACGTTACACTAATTCGCGCATAAAACGAACAATGTTGTATATTTTGTTTAATATTGAAGACCCAGCTAAATTTGATGAAACCACAGTTGAACTTGATTGTTGAAAAAATCAAAATTAGCTAAAATTTTTTAAAGTATATTTTAAAAAATTTTAAAATTTGGTCTAATACAAACGGGGCAAAAATTGTTAAAAGTAACAGATAATTATAATTATTCTTTAAAATAAGATAGTTTGAGTCGCTAAAATCATTCTGTGAAAAGACAAAATTTATTCCGGGAATAAAGGAAACAATTAGAATTGAAGTAAAACTAGCTAAAAATCCAAGGTGTAAAAATTTTAAATCTGCAAATTTATATTTAAAAATATTCTCATCGGCGGCAAGTATATAAGAAAGACTTGAAAGGCTAATGCTGATAATTAAAAAGGAAAAGGTTTGTGAATTTGTGATTCAAAAACTTAGCAGCGCTAAAAATGAGATGAAAATTGCTCAAAACATTATGCTAAAAATCAGTTTTTTATTAAAAAGTGATTTATTTTCATTTAAAAAACCTTGATTCATAACATTTTTTGAAATATTTGTAAGACCAAGGGCGATTCCCCCGAAAGTTTCAGAAACAACATTTATTCAAAGTATTTGTAGTGATGTAAAAATTTGTTCCTTAAAAATTAAAGTTGCAAAAATAACTGATAAAAGCATTGAAAAATTAGCAACTAGTAAAAAAACAAACAGTTTTTTAATATTTGCAACAATATTACGGCCAATTTTTATTGCTTGATAAAGGGTTTTAAAATTATCATCAGCTAAAACAACATTTGCAACTTGTTTTGAAACTTGTGAGCCAGTTATTCCCATTGCAAAACCAACATCAGCTTTTTTTAATGATGGAGCATCGTTAACTCCGTCACCTAGCATAGCAACGACATGTTTTTTTGATTGTAGTGCGCCGACAATTTCTAATTTATCTTCAGGTTGAACTCGTGAATAAAGATGAAATTTTTCAACATTTTCACGTCAAAAGTCATCTTTTTTTCAATCAGGATTGCCTGTTGCAAGTGATTCAGGGCCTAAAATTTCAACATTTCTTGCAATTGTTGCGGCAGTGTGAAAATTATCTCCTGTTATCATTATTGTTTTAATTTCTGCATCTAAAAGATCTTTGACAATTGGTTTAATTTCTTTTCGTGGTGGATCTTGAAAACATACAAGTCCTGAAATATTTATGTTTTTTACATAATTTTCTAGATTTTCATTAGGCTGAAGTTCATTTTCAATTTCACGATATCCAAATGCAAAAATACGATATCCTAAATTTTGCATTTGGGCTAATTTTTCTTCTAAAATAGGGTCTAAATTGTCTGCCTTTTTAAAAATAATTTCAGGTGCCCCTTTGATAAAAAGAAACTTTTTGTTGTCAATTTCATAAAAAGTAGCTGAAAATTTGAGCTTGGAACTAAAGACAATTTTGTCTAAAAATTTGTGTTGTTTTTCAACTACTTCTTTTTGGATTTCGAAAGTTTTTGCCTTTTGTAAAATTAAAATTTCCTCAGGATCACCGTAGTATTTTTCAACTGAGTTATCAAAAAAACTATATGCGGTTGTGTTTAAAACAGCTTGTGTCCAGAAATTTTTTGACTCAATTTGGTGATAATAAATTTCCTTAATTTGCATTTTATTTTCAGTTATTGTTCCAGTTTTATCTGAACAAACAATTGAAACTGCTCCAAGAGTTTCAATTGTTTTTAAATCTTTTACAATCGCATTATTTTTTGCTAATTTTTTAACACCAATAATTAAATTTATAGTAACAAGTGGAATCAAACCCTCGGGAATAAAGCCAATTGCTAGTGAAAGTGATATTATAACTGCGTGTTTTGACTGGCTAAAATCGCCATTTTCAACTAAAAATATATAAATAAAAAAGAAAGAAATTGCTAAAAATGCGGCAATAAAAGTGATAATTTTCGAAAATTTAGCAATTTTTTTCTGAAGTGGAGATTCTAATTCGTCTGTTTTTGTTACAAGTGAAGCAATTTTTCCAAGTTCAGTATTCTGACCAACATCTGAGACTAAAATTTTTGCCTGTCCATTTAAGACGCTTGTTCCACTGTAAACTTTTGCGGATTTATCATCCCAATTTTTAAATTCATCCTTAAAAACTGATGTTGACTCACCAGTTAGAATTGCCTCAGATACAGATAATTCTTTATTTTCAATGACAAATCCATCGGCGCTAATTAAATCACCAAAACTAACTTCAAGAATATCTCCTACTAAAATCTCATCAGATTTTAGGCTTATTTTTTTTCCATCACGAATTAGTGTTGAAACTGGTGAGTTAAGATCTGAAATTGCATCTATTGCTTTTTTTGATTTAGTTTCTTGAACTAAAGAGAAAAAAACATTAATTGCAATAATTAAAGCAATAACTACTGGCTCAAGATACGAAATTAATTTAGCTCAAAAAGGCAAATCATGTTCAAAAACCGAACTAATAATAACCGAAATAATAATAACAAAAATTAAAACTAAGGTAAGAGGCTCTTTTAGTTGCAATAAAATACGGAAAAATATTGATTTTTCCGGAATTTTTGGTAGTCTATTTTCGCCAAAAAAATTTTTTGATCTTTCAATCTGTTCTTGACTAAGCCCCCTTTTTTTGTCAATTTCTTCTAAAAATGTAATTTTATCGGTATTTTTATAGTTGATTTTCTCTTTTTTTTCTTTTTTGATCATTTTTGCCCTTTTTTATATAAAATTATTTAGAATATAATTATATAATTTTTTAGGTTCAAAAATGAAAATTTTAATTGAAAATAAGAGAGCTTATTTTGACTACGAAATAATTAGCAAATTTACAGCGGGAATTGTCTTAGAAGGATGAGAAGTTAAATCTGTTCAAGCAAAAAATATATCGCTTGTAGGTTCTTTTTGTTATTTTAAGGGGTTAGAACTTTATTTGTCAAATGCAACAATTAGTGCTTATAAAGGATCCCGAGGTCAAACTGATCGCTCAAGAAAACTTTTATTGCACAAACATGAGTTAAAAAAAATTTTTAAAGAGAAAGTTACACAAAAATTAACAATTATTCCACTTTTTGTTGGTCTAAAAAACCGTAGAATCAAAATCGAAATTGCACTTGCAAAAGGGAAAACTAAGGTTGATAAAAGAAACGCCATAAAAGAACGAGATCAAAAAAGGGAGGCACAAAAATTTTTAAAAAACTACTATTAGTTCCAGGATTTTTGCCACTTTTTTCACTTACAAGTTGTTATGATTATCTTTCAGAAATTATTTCAGAAAAAACAGTTCCAACTGATGGCTTAAATCCAATAAAAAAACTACCTATTTTTTCTAAAAATTCACGAATTAAACAAGGTTTAACTTATACAACATTTATAAAAAGTGTTTATGACGGCGACACTTTTACTGATAAAAATGGTATGCGTTTTCGGATTTTTGGAATTGACACTCCTGAACTCGAACTTAAGCGTACAAATCGTTTGATTAACGTAAAAACTATGAAATTTCACGGTTTAAGAGCCAAAAAACGTCTAGAACAACTAATTTTAAATCGTTGAATTTCATTTGAAATTGTCGGACATGACCCCTATGAGAGGATTATTGTTGTTCTAAAAAACGAAAAAGGTGAGATCATTAATATCAAAATGGTTAGCGAAGGTCTTGCAATTCATCGTTATGCCCAATATCAAAACCCTAAAAAAACTTATTATTATCCTGAATATAAAAGTTTAATTGACCAAATTTTAAAAGCCCAAGAATCTGCCAAAAAAAGTAAATTTATGCTTTGACAAGAAGATATTTCAACAATTTATGGCCTTAAAAAGTTAAAGAAATAAAAATGAAAGGCAATTATACCTTTCATTTTTATTTTAATAACTGTTGAGTGGTTTTTTTGTACGTAATTAACGACATTAAAACATAAATTAGAATAAAAGCAGCTGAAAGTCCGGCTCAGGACGATAATAAAATCAGGGCTATATTTTCTTGAGAAGCGGCGGGAAAATCATTGCCAACTATTAAAATATGAATCGATTCCATTGACGGGAAAATAATTACAAAACTTAAAATTAGAACAACAATCGATATCAAAACAATATTTAAAGTATGATAAAAAAGTGTTAGTAAAGTTGAACCACCAAGCGATTTTAGGATTCCAATCATTCTCTGTTTTGATTCAGAAATTGTTTTGGCATAAACTAAAATGAATGAAATTAATATAATAACAAAAATTATAAACACCGCAAAAGTAACTTTATTAACTATCGAAATAATCGCTAAAGATTGGCTAGTTATCACCCGAATTAAGCTTGAAGGTGGAGTAATTCTAAGGTCAAATTTAGCATTTTTTGCCTCTAAATCAAGGTTGTTTTGTTCGTCAGTTGTTGTTAAATAAGCAGTAAGATTGGCTGGTTGGAAGCTGGTATAAAATTCTTTGGCATCTTGGTGATAATATAATTCTGAATCTGGCGAGTCAAAAATTCCAACAACAAGTAAGTTAAATGTTTGATTTAAAGGTGAGTTTGTTTGAATTATATCGCCAACTTTTAATTTATATTTAGCATTTGAATCAATTGCTGTTGTTGAAAGTAGAATTTCATCGACTTTTCTTGGAAATGTTCCAGTTATTAATTTTAGATTGTTTTGCGGGAAAACTTTTGTGTTTTTTAGCGGAATTTTAAATGGTTCAAGTGCGGAGCTTTGGGCATTTTCACTAGGAATATACGAGTTAATTTCCTTAAAAAGTTGAAGGTTTTGGTCTTTGCTTTCTTTAACTGTATTTTGCTTAACTAAATTTTCAAGATCTTTAATTGATTGAGTGCTAATAAAAGATGGAAAACTAATTAAATTAAAACTATCTAATCTGGCAACGGAACTTTTAATTCCATTATTAATTCCAACAATTTTTAGTTCAATTTTATTTTGATTTTCCTCAATTTCTTTATTAGAATCATAAACCAAATGAATTGTTTTTCCTATTGGATTTTCAATTTTAAGTATGTCAATTGCTGATTTTGAAAGGATAATTTCCCGAGCATTTTCAATGAATTTTCCTTCAAAATTAACAAGATCATTTTCGATTCTGTTTTTGAAAAAGCTATTAATTTCAACTTGATCAACATCTCTAAGATTAATTTTTCGATTTTCATAGTGCAAGTTTATATTTGTCGTTGGCCTGTTTGCAACAAGCGCGTTGACTGATTCAAGCTCACTAATTTTTTTAATTTCATCTTGGTTAAAAGCAGCGTTTGATTTTTTTTCAATTAAATTTTTGTCAAGTGAGAGGGTATATTTTTGCTGCCGTTCGACTTTTGCCGTCCCAAGATTTAATTCAAAAGCAAAACTAATCGAAAAGACGGCCGCTAAAAAAGCTATTATAATTAAAATACTAAGCGTTAATTTTTTACTAATATCAGCAATAACAAAAATCGGCGAAATATTTAATTTATTCTTATATTGAACTACTTTTGCAACTTTTTTATGTTTAGTTTCGCTAGTTTGTTCAGAATTCTGGTCTTCTATTATATTAGTGTCATTAATTTTAATAATTGGTGGCTTGTCTTTTTGTAAAAAAATTATTTGATCAGCATATTTGTGAATCATTTCAGTATTATGGCTTATAACCACAACTGTGTGATTTTTTGACATTTGCTTAATTTTTTCAAAGATAATTTGCTCATTTTCTTTATCAAGGGCGGCAGTTGGTTCATCAAACAAAATAAATTCTGAACCACGATTTAGAGAACGAAGGATTGCGATTCTTTGTTTCTCGCCACCAGAGAGATTTTCCATTTTTGTTTTAAAAACACTTTGGTCAAGATTTAAAAAATTTGCATTTTTACTAAATTCATCTTGCTTAAATTTATAACCTAAAATACTTGTCCCAATTCGAACGTTGTCAATAGCTGAAATATTTTCAATAAGATTGACATCTTGAAAAAAAATGTCAACATTTGGGTTTTTTAAAACTTGTTGATTTTTATCAAAAAAGGAAATTTGGCCGCTGTCAGCTTTGGCAATCTTGGCAATAATATGCAAAAGCGTCGTTTTTCCAACACCAGATTGACCAGAAATGAACGTTAATTTATTAGTTGGAATATCAAAGCTAATGTTATTTAAAATTATTTTTGTTCCGAGTCGTTTTGTGATGTTACGAATTTGAATCATTTTTGCACCTAGATAGCTTTTTTAATATTGTGTATATTTTAATATAAAATAATTTTTTCAACCAAATTATTTTACTATTTCTTTAAAATTTAGTTCAAAAATTTCTTCTAATTTTAAAGGACCCTTAAATTCAATTTTCAATTTTAGCCCAAATTCTTTTTTTTCCGAGTTTCCCAGTTTGATGAGATAATTTTAAAAAAGTCTATGTTTTTGGCACTTTTTTAACCTTTTTGACAAAAGCTAATTACCTATTTTAAATCACTGGCAAAAATCAATTTATGGATAAAACAACAAAAATCATAAAAATACAACTACTATTTAAACTCAATGCAAATAGAAAACTCGTTTTTATTTGCAGCGAGCCTAAAAAAACATATGAAGTTTTGAAAGAACAATAACCAAAGCCATAAATTTGTAGATTTCTAAATGGTCAAATTTAAGGCATTCCATCATATCTAAAAATATAATGGATAATTCGCATTATCTTATTTTAATACAACAAAAAACATAACTAATTCCCCCTTAATTCTAATATCTAAATTTATTAATTTATTCTTAAGTGAGTTTATTATAACATAATTTTATTTTAGACCAAACATTTTTTTTTTTTTTGCAAAAGGTTAATTTTAAAATAATAAAAATTAAGGTTTTACCGTAAAAAAACACGTATTTACCGTTATTTTTGCTTATTTACATTCACTAAAAAGTGAATTTTTCCATCAAAATGGTAAACTCAGAAAATAATTTCTTTCAACTAAATTATTTTATTATTTCCTTAAAATTTAGCTCAAAACTTTCTTCTAATTTTAAAGGACAGCTGAATTCAATTTTTAATTTTAGCCCAAATTCTTTTTTTGGATACTGCAGCCATTTTTCTTTATTAATTGAAGTACCCAGTTCATTTTTTCCAAGTCAACTTCGCACAAATAGTGATAAGAAATTTTAAAATCACTAACTAAACTAAGATTTAAGACTTCAATTGCCGCTTTTTTGTAACTATTTTGTAATAAACCTAGCCCTAATTTAGATCCATACATGTACCTGACAACAATAATTAATGAATTAGTAATTTTTTTTGTTCTCAAAATGTTAAAAATTTGCCGCCCTGCCGAACCTTTTGGCTCGCCTGCATCACTGAATTTACAATTATATAAATCAAAACAAACTGCATAAACAATATGACTTGCATGCTTATTTTCTTGTTGAATTTTTGAGAGTAGTGCTTCTGAGTGTTCCTTTGATTCTGCTAAGAAACTATAAGAAATAAATTTAGATTTCTTGACTTCTAATTCAAAAACAGCTTCTTTTGTGATAATTTTTTGCATTTTTCAAAACTATTTAATATTGTTTGCCGTTGCATTATTAATAAATTTGGAAAAAATTATATAGGAAAATAATGGCACAATTATTGTAAAAAGTGAACCTGCAGCTTGAATGTTTTGTAGAAATCCAAGGCTACTTTGGCCTGAATACTGAAATCAAGTCGAAATTGTCTGGTATGAACGGTTTGAAAAAATGTAATTTGGTCATAAAAAGTCGTTTCAAGCTTGAATTGTTGTAAAAATAATTAATAAATAATAGGAAATTTTTATTTTTGGAAAAATTATCAATTTTAT
Source organism: Mesomycoplasma ovipneumoniae (assembly GCF_033343935.1). GTDB lineage: Bacteria > Bacillota_I > Bacilli_A > Mycoplasmatales > Metamycoplasmataceae > Mesomycoplasma > Mesomycoplasma ovipneumoniae_G. The sequence goes on from NZ_JAWPGQ010000002.1 coordinate 84,699, forward strand.
TTTTAAAAACAGTGATAAATTATCAATTCTTGCAAGTAAAAGTTGCTTTTTGTCAATTTTGTTAATACTTTTATAAAGGTAAAAAAAGTTAAAAAAGGAAAAAATTTGGTTGACTGTCAGCGCAAAAACTGGCGAATTTGTTACTAACTGATTGTTGTTTAAAATTCTTGCCAGCGGAATATAAGTGCTAATTTCTGGAATAAAAGAAATTGCCACAAAAAGAGAAATAAACGTTAATTTCAGTCTTTTTTTTGCCATTCAAAGTCCAAAAGAAGCTAGTGAATACAGGAGAATTCTAAAAAAATTAATGAGCATAATCACAAAAATTGAAGTGGTAATTCCAATTCAAAAATTATCATTAATTGAATTTTTAAAGTTTTCAAGTAAATTTGAGCCTATTTTCAAAGTCAAATTAGGATTATCTTGCAATTCATTAGGCAGCGAAGCATTTACAATTAAATAATATAAAGGAAACAGGAAAAAAATAAGTACTATTATTAAAAAGGAAAATAGCAAAAATTGGAGAAAAAAACTATTTAAATTAAATTTTAATGACATTTTTACCCCTTTTATTTTTAATAAGTTTTAACATTTTTTTCCATGTTTTTGGTCTAAAAATAATAAAGGTTGAAAAAACTGCTAAAAGATAAAAGAAAGTCATTAAACTCACGGCAGATTGCAGCCCTGAATTATCGCTTGAAGATAAAATATATGAAGCAAGAGTGTGGCCTCTATTTAGATCCAAATTTATGTCGCCCGTAATAACATTTGGGTATAACATTGTTGCAAAAATGAAGTTTGTGTAGGCGATAACTAAAAATTGATTGCCAATTTCTTTAAGATAAAGGTTGAAAATCTTGTCTTTAAGGTTAATTCTGTCAATTTGTAAGTTTTTTTGATATTTTGTATGAATGCTCGAAATTGCAAAAAAGAAAAGCACTGAATTAAACGGGATTGCCCTTCAGAGTTGATAAATTAAATATAGTCAAATTAAATCAATTTTATTGTTTCCACCGACAAATGAAAAATTTAGATTGAGCATTTTTGCAAAAACATTTTTTTGACCAAAAAGGAAAGAAAAAGCAGTCCCAATTGCAAAAGATGAAATGAAAAACTGGGAATAAAGTCCACTTATTATTAACATTCTAAGAAATTTACTCTTGAGTTTTGAGAGCAAAATTGCAACAACAAATCCTAGAAAAAGTGCAATCGGAGAGCTAATAAAAAATAATAAAGTGCTGTTTCTTAGTGCGTCATTAAAATTTGATTTTGCAAATAATTCCCTAAAATTGTCAAATCCTAAATGTGTGTTTTGTCCAGATCCAACATTAAAAGAGTTAAATAACGAATCCAGAATAGGGTAGACTGAAAAAATAAACAGAAAAATAAATAGTGGTCCTATAAGTAAGATTGCTTTTGTATTTTTGTGAAAAATAACTGTTTTTACGGACTCTTTATTAACTATTAACACGATTTCCGCCTTTATCAAAAGCAAAAATTTTATCTTTATTATATTCTATTTTTACATTTTGGCCTTGAATATCAACAGGACTTATAATTTCAAGGTCAATATTTTTTTCAGTATCATGAATTTGGTAATAAAAATTATCTGCAATATTTTTTTTATAAAAAACTTTTCCATTTGTTGGTTCAGATGTTGATGAAATTTTAATGTATTTAGAACGGATATAATATTCAATTTCTCCTTGTTTTTCAATAAAATTGATTTCTGGCATTCCGATAAATTTTGCGGCAAAAATAGAATGAGGATTTTCAAAAAGTTCTTCTGGATTAGAATATTGCAAAATTTCCCCTTTATTTAAAAGGATAATTTTGTCGCTAATTTTCATTGCATCGGTTTGGTCGTGAGTTACTAAAACGATTGTCATGTTAAATTCTTGTTTGATTTTAAGTAATAATTTAATAGTTGATTCCTTAATTTTTGCATCAAGTGATGAAAAAGGTTCATCCATTAAAACTAAATTATCCCCTTTTATAATTGATTTTGCAAAAGCCACGCGTTGTTGCTGCCCCCCACTAATATTTTTGGCTTTTTTTAAAAAAATGTCGTCAATTTCTAAAGCTTTTAATACATTTAGGACTTCTTTTTCGAAATATTTTTTTCTAAATTTCAGGAAAAAAATATAAAATTTTATATTTTTCAATATATAAAAGTAAAATTTGAATTTTTTTATAACCTTTTGTACGCCTAAAGTAGATTTATTTGAAAGTAAATTTCCGATAGAGTCGCTAAAATCTTGACTATTTTTGTCTTTTTCGAAATTTTCACAGCTCAATTTTCATACTTTTGAGGTTCATTCAGGCGAATTTTTAGCACTAATCCAAAGATTTTTCTTTACCGAAATTTCTTCATATAAGTTGTTTTTCTGCATTATATATCCAAAATTTTTGAATTTTTCATGGTATTCAATACCTGTCTTTACTGGTAAAAAACCCGCTAAAATATTAAGGAAAGTGGACTTTCCTGCACCTGAGGGTCCTAAAATTGTAATAATATTATTTGCTGGTATTTCGAGGTCATTAATTTTAAGAAAAGCCTTTTTATCATACGAAAATATAAGGTTTTTAATACTTATAGCAATTGTTAAGTGATTCATATTAAAAAATTTTACCTTTTTTTCAAAATTTTTTTGTAAATGTTGTATAGTTATTTTTATTAAAATTATAAATAACTAATATTTAATTATTGATATTTCTGAAAAAAATTTCATAAAATTAGAAAAAGTGAGAAATATATGAATTTTAAAAAATTTTTTAAACCTTTGTTACTTACCTCACCAAGTCTTTTCTTAATTGCGAGTGCTTGTGGAGTAAGCGAGAATACAATTGATCCAAAAACTCAAGTTGTTATGACAACAAGTCAAGGTCCTTTTTGACCATTAATTTTTGGACTTAATGTTTATGGTAAAAATCAAAAAGGATTAATCCCTTATTACAACCAAAAGTTTAAAGATGATCCTGATTTTGCGCCAGTTAGACTTGTTTTGAGTGATGAGTCAAAAGCAGTAACTCAACAACAAACAACCGAAAACATTAAAAAATTACTGGACACAAATTCAGATCAACTTCCATCAATTGTTTTAGGGGATTCTTCAACTGCGAGTGTTTTACAAGAACGTAATCGACTTTTAGAAATAACAAGTGATAAATTGAAGCCAGGAATATTCACTGATCAAATTGTAGGAAAATACAATTCATTTAATTTTGGCGAAAATAAGTTTTATAACATTCCTTTTAACGTAAATGATGTTGATGCACTTGGATTTAACCTTGATAATTTACGGATTATTTTTGACTTAGTAAAAAAAGGTGGCGGAAAAGTTGATGAGTCAGCCGAAATTTACAAAAAAGCACAAGAATCAGCTCAAAAAGGAAACTCGACTCCTGAAAACAGTTTTTTTAGCAATCTTGAAGTAAAATCTGCCGAAATTTTCAAAGATTTGAACGTAAATTATGATACTTTTTCAAATATTGAAGAAGCACTTGAGTTTTCAACTAAATTTATTGATGGTGTAAAATTAAAAGCTGATGCAAAAATTGATGAAAATACAGAAAATGCGTCTATTTTTGATATTGACTATTCAGGTCTAGTTTTCCACAAAAATATTATTTCAAAATCAGGTAAAAAATTCTGAGAAGCAAAAGGTAAAGATTTAACTTTTAATATTGCGACAGATACATCCTTGCAAGATGAATTTAAAAAAACTTACGAAAAATTTACAAAAACTAACAAAAAAATCGAACAAAAAGTAGGTCAAAAAACCAAGATTTTGCAAGCATTTCAGTTTAAAAACTTTAAGAAAAAAGATAGCATTGGTGAATGAGGAAGTCATGATATTCTTCAATATCGTACCGTTTTTGGCTATGTTCCTGGAGTTGGGATTAAGCAATCAATTGACACAGCAACAACCCGTAGCCTATTCGCAAAAAGCAACCCTGAACTTGCCAAAGGTTTTGCAACATTTAATGACGTATTCACAACAAACCAACCATTAAAGTCACGCAAAGATTCTCAATTTTTTGTCTATAACTCAGGTGGATCATCCCTAATCCCAATTAAAACTGACACAGAAAAAATTAATAAAGCAGCAATTAAATTTTTAGAATGACTCTTTACTGGTCAAAATGATATTGACAAACCCGGAACAATGGTCGATAATGCTGATTATTTAATGGAAAATACTGGTTATTTCCTTCCTACAAAAGCGGTTGTAACTCAGGAAAAATTGGAACAAGTAAAGAAAAAATATAAAGAATACTATGATAAAATTGTCGAATTTGAATCTAATAACAAAAAAAGTATTGAACTAGTTGGCGAAGATGCCAAAAAAATCGACTGAAGTTTGTATGAAAAAATGGCAAATCTCAGATCAGTTATAATTTCAATGGAATCAATGCTTAATGCTTTTAAAGAAGATGCATCCAAAGTTAAAATTCTAAGTGATAATGGTAATTTTAAAGAAGCAAAAATTTCGGCAACAATTACAGATTCACTAATTGAATCAACAAAATTCGAAAATAGTAAAGCCGAAAGTTCTGATAAATTACTAACATTAATTAACCAATAAAACTTAAATTAGCGGTAATTTTAAAAAATTAGAAATTCTGCTGTTTATAAAAACTAAAAATTCGCAAAATTTTTAGTTTTTATTTTTTATTTTTTTCTTAAAATAATACGCACTTTATATATTTTCCCGAGTTTCTCAATTTGGTGAGATAATCCTAAAAAATTGTCCGGTTTTTCATGCTTTTTAGCTTTTTTGGCAAAAGTTAATTACCTATTTTAAAACACTGACAAAAATCAATTTATGGATAAAAATACAACTACTATTTAAACTCAATGTAAATAGAAAACTCGCTTTTATTTAAATTGAGCCTAAAAAAATATGTGAAGTTTTGAAAGAGCCATAATCAAAAGCCATAAATTTGTAGATTTCTAAACGGGTAAATTTAAGGCATTCCATCATATTTAAAAATATAATGGATAATTCGCACTATCTGATTTTAGTATGGCAAAAAACATAACTAATTCCTCCTTAATTCTAATATTCATTTATTAATTATTCTTAAGCGAGAGTTATTATAACATAATTTTATTTTTGACCAAGCATTTTTTTTTTTTTTTTGCAAAAGGGTAATTTTAAATAATAAAGATTAAGGTTTTAGTGTCAAAAAACACGGTTTTTATCGGTATTTTTACGTATTTATACTCAATAAAAAGTGAATTTTTTCTATCAAACTGTCAAGCTCATGAAAATTCCAAAAATTTTTAGTTTTTATTTTTTATTTTTTTGTTAAAATAATACGGATTTTATATTTTCAAAGAAGCTTAACGAAGCTTAATATAGTTATTTATAATCGCAAAACATTTTTTGTTTTGCTTTTTTCACATTCTGTTAAAAAAGTGGTATAATAAAAAATATATTTTAAAAACAAATTTTATTTGTTAAGTGTTGACTTTAAAACTAAAGAAAGGAAAAAAATTTTTTAATGCAAAATACGGAAAAATTTTCTAGAACTGTTTTAGGAGATATTTGTCCCTCAGAGTTAGGAGTTGTTGACTGTCATGACCATTTAATTAAAAATTATGGTCCTGAAGCTCATGAACACCCTGATTTTGTGATGCTTTCAAACGAAGCTGCAATTGCCGAATCGCTCGAATTTGCAGCTCGTGGCGGGAAAACATTGGTGACAATGGACCCGCCAAATGTTGGTAGAGATGTTTATCGCATGCTCGAAATCGCCCAGGAATTAGCTGGTAAAGTTCATATTATTATGTCCACCGGTTTTCACAAGGCCGCTTTTTATGACAAAGGTGCTTCTTGACTCGCGCTTGTTCCAACTGATGAAATTACCAAAATGGTTGTTGCCGAAATAACCCAAGGAATGGATGAGTATAATTATTCTGGCCCAGTTGTTAAACGTTCAAAGGCAAAAGCGGGAATAATTAAAGCCGGAACAGGTTATGGGGCAATTGATCGTCTGGAATTAAAATCTTTGGAAGTTGCCGCAAGAGCCTCAATTGAAACCGGTGCGCCAATTTTGGTTCACACCCAACTAGGAACAATGGCTTATGAGGCTGCTAAATATTTAATTGATTTTGGCGCTAATCCGCGTAAAATTCAACTTTCACACTTAAATAAAAATCCTGACAAATATTATTATGCAAAAATAATTAAGGAATTAGGTGTGACTTTGTGTTTTGATGGCCCTGATCGTGTTAAGTATTATACTGATGCAACCTTAGCCGAAAACATTAAATATCTAGTTGATCTTGGTCTCCAAAAGCATATAACTTTATCACTTGATGCAGGTCGGGTTTTATATCAAAAAAACTACGGAATGCAAAAAGGGAAAATGAGCCATGGATTTGCTTATCTTTTTGATCGGTTTATTCCACTTTTAAGACAAGTTGGTGTTAGTCAAGAAGCGATTGATGATATTTTGATTAACAATCCAGCTGAAATATTGACCTTTGATCAGCCGCGAAAATTTGATCCGTCAATTCTTCCTGAGTACGTATTAGAACTCAAAAAAACCTTTAAAATCTAACGATTTTAAATTCTAACAAAACTGCTTTGTTAGTTTAAATTTTAAAAAAATTTTAAGAAAGGAAATAAAATGTCGCTTAGTAAAAAAAATAATAAATTACTTTTTGGCCTACTTATTTTCTTGTTTGTTAACCTTTTAATTATCGGGATCACCCTCGGTGTTCGAATGGGTCACAATGGCGAGAGTTTTTCAACCGCCTTGGTTTTTCTTGTTCGAGTAGTTTATCTTGATAACTATTTAAGACAAAATCCACTTTTGCTTGGATCTTTAGTTCTTGTTGGTTATCTTGTTTTAGGCCGTGGTGGTCGCGATGCATTTCTTGGGGCGCTCAAGACAGCTATTGGAGTTTTCCTTTTAGGAATTGGAGCAAGTATTCTAGTTGGTCTGGCTGCTCCAGTTTTTCGCGCAATTGGAGATATTAAATCCGGTGGTGTTGTTCCGCTTGATCCTTATTTAGGTTGGACTTCTGCTGAGAATTTTCTTCAAACAAGCTTTGGAAAGGCAAATAACTTTCTTACCTTAGCATCATTCACCTTCATTGCTGCTTTTATTGTTAATATTTTAATGGTTTTAGCAAAAAGGTTTACTAACACAAATTCAATTGTGATTACCGGACATATTATGCTCCAGCAGTCAACAATTGTTACCGCACTTTTATATGTAATTTTATTCCGTTCAATTCCGCTTCTTGATGATGGGGCAATTTCTACCGGATCTCAGGTCGGACTTGTACTTATTTCAGGTCTGTTTTTAGGAATTTACTGGGCAACTTCATCGGTTGCAACACTAAAAATAACTAACCTTGTCACCCAAAATGCTGGTTTTGCTGTTGGTCACCAACAAATGCTTACTTTATTTACTAGCTACAAAATGGGTCGCTTTTTTGGAAACAAAGAACACAGTGCTGAAAATCGTAAACTACCTGAGTCACTCAAAATTTTTGAAGACAATATTTTTACCCAAACAATAATTATGCTATTTCTCTTTGCAATTTTATTTGCGATAATTATTGGATACCATGGATTAGAAAGTACCATTAATTCTACTTACAGTGGCTTTACTGGGGCTGCAGAGAAAATCGGAGCTACTTGAAATGGATCATATAGTGGTGCAAACTTTGTTCTCATAATTTTTGGTGGAGTACTCAGAATGATTGCTGCCTTAATTGCAATTATGACTGGTGTTCGAATGTTTGTTACTGAATTACAACAGTCTTTCCATGGAATTTCTGAAAAAGTAATTCCTGGTGCTGTTGTTGCTGTTGACATTGCCGCTACTTATGGATTTTCAATTAATGCCGTTACTTACGGATTCCTTGGTGGGGTTTTCGGACAATTTTTGGCCGTATTTATTACTGTCGGACTTGCTGCAATTCCAGGAAATAATTATTCCTTAGTTGCAATTCCACTCTTTATTACACTATTTTTCAACTCAGGGGCAATGGGAGTTTATGCTAATGCCTCTGGAGGTTGAAAAGCTGCCTTTATTGTTCCGGCAATTATTGGATTTTTTGAAATTATTGTAATTTCATTTGGTCTAAAACTGGTACAAAATATTGTCGATGTTGGAATTCCTGTTCTTCAAGATAATGCTGGAAATCCAGTTCTTCAAAATCCAGTTACAACCGGATTTTTAGGAATGGGTGACTGAAATCTTTTCTTTGGACTTAGTCTAATTATCGGTCAATTCCACTATGTTTTAGGATGAATTACTGTTTTTGTTGGAATGATTGGCCTAATTCTTTTAGCCCAAGGTGTTGACTCAACAAAACAAACTAAAAAAACATGACTGCAAAAATTACTGAAAGTCAATGTTGATTTAGTTCAAAAAGAAGCCTAATTATTTAGTTTTTCAAATTTTTATACTTTTTGTATAAAAAATCTCGGTTCTAGCAAAAACCGGGATTTTTTATTTGCTTTTTTGTAAAATTAAAATACCCGAGCTTCCCAGTTTGATGAGATAATCTTAAAAAGTATCCCGTTTTGGGGCTTTTTTAACTTTTTTTGGCAAAAGTTAATTACCTATTTTAAAACACTAGCAAAAATCAATTAAAGGATAAAATAACAAAAATCATAAAAAAATACAACTACTATTTAAACTCAATGCAAATAGAAAACTCGTTTTTATTTGCATTGAGCCTAAAAAATATATGAAGTTTTGAAAGAACAATAACTAAAAGCCCTAAATTTGTAGATTTCTAAACGGTTAAATTTAAGCCATTCCATTATATTTAAAAACATAATGGATAATTCGCACTATCTGATTTTATCATGCAAAAAACATAACTAAGTCCTCCCTAATTCAATACCAAAATTTATTAATTATTCTTAGTGAGCATTATTATAACATAATTTTATTTTAGACCAAATAATTTTTTTTTTTTTTTTTGTAAAGGGTTAAATTTAAAATAATCAAAATTAAGGTTTTTACATCAAAAATACCTGTAAATCCGGGTATTTTTTGCATATTTATATTCCCTAAAAAGTTAATTTTTGCCATCAAACTGGGAAACTCAGGAGATTTTTTTATTTGCTTTTTGCAAAATTGTTATATAATTTTAAAATAGTATTAAAAATTATTTTTGTTTGTCTGTTTGTACTAAAAAAAGGAGTAATTATGTCATTAAAAATTGTTGCTGCATGTGGAAATGGAATGGGAACTTCAATGATAATTAAGTTGAAAGTTCAAAAAATAGTAAAGGAATTAGGGGTTGAAGCTTCTGTTGAGGCTCTTTCAATGGGTCAGTCAAAAGGGCTAACCAATTCAGTAGATATAATTATCGCCTCAAAACATCTTGTTAGTGAGTTTAATCCAAACCAAAAAGCTAAAATTGTTGGTGTAACTAATTTAATGGACGAAAATGAAATTAAAACCGCATTAAGTCCAGTTCTTGAGCAACTTGTTTAGATTTATCTTTTTTTTGATTTAGGAGAAAATCTTATGTCAGTTAATTTACTCACAAATTTAATTGAAAATGATTCAATTTTAATTAATCAAAAAGCCCAAACCTGGCAAGAAGCAATTGCAATCTCATGCAAGCCGCTTATTGAAAAAAATTTAATAAGCCCAAATTATGTTGACTTGATAGTCAACTCAACAATCGAACACGGACCTTATTATATATTAGCACCTTTTTTGGCAATGCCTCATGCTGAAGCCGGAAAAGACGTATTTAAAGACTGTTTTTCACTTGTTGTTTTTGATAAGCCTTTTTATTTTGACCAAGATAGCCGTCCTGTTCAAATTTTAATAACTCTTGGCGCAACAAGTGCTGATATTCACACCGCAGTTGCCCTGCCTCAGATAGTTGCCGCTTTTGAAGATGTTGATAATATTGACAAAATTATTAAAGCTACATCAAAAGAAGAAATAATCGCCATCCTTGAAAAAGTTGATTTTTCAAAATACCTTAATTCATAACTTTTTCTTTAAAATTTGAAGCTAAAAACCCACAAATTCGTGGGTTTTTTATTTTTTTCAGAGCTTTTATTCATTAGCCAACAAAATTTGCTCCAAAAAAAAAAAAAAAATGTTTGATCTAAGAAAAAATTATGTTATAATAGAGTCACTAAGAATAATTAATAAATTTTAATATTGAATTAGGGGGAATTAAGAATGTTTTTGTCATAAAAAAATCAGATATTGCGAATTATCCATTATATTTTTAAATATGATGGTATGCCGTAAATTTAACCGTTTAGAAATCTATAAATTTATGGCTTTTAGTTATTGTTCTTTCAAAACTTCATATGTTTTTTTAGGCTCGCTGCAAATAAAAACGAGTTTTCTATTTGCATTGAGTTTAAATAGTAGTTGTATTTTTATATTGTTTTTGTCAGCGTTTTAACTAAAAAAGGTAGTTTAAACATTTCATAATTTTGCTTTTTAAGTTAAAATTTAGCCTTTTTTAGTTTGCCTTATTTTATTAATAAGTAGATTTTGGATTCATGAGTGGTAGATTTAAAATTTAGTTTTTTTGCTTTGATAGTTATTTTTTCTGGGTTTGCCAAAAAAGTTAAAAAAGTGCCCAAAAAACAGACACTTTTTTAAGATTATCTCATTAAACGGGAAACTCGGGATAAAAATTCAACAGCGAACTTTGTGTTTTTATCTTTTAGTTTTTAACTATTTTGTTTAGCTTTTGTAAATAAATTATCCAGTCTTACTCGCGAGGATTTATCATCACGAAATTGGAAAAATATATTTGGATCTAATGCCTGATTTCTAATAAATAAATCCTCGATTAATTTAGTGTAATCTCTGTTTTTATAACCCTTAAATTGTGTATCAAGCTTTTTAGTATCTTTCCCACTATTATCAACTAAGTTAATGTCTTTGCTTTGATCAATTTGTACACCCGCAGCTTTAAGACTGGTTAAGTTAATAATTTGCTTATTTTGCTTATCTACATCGATATATTTATTAATACGGTTTGGTGCTATTCTAATATTTCTTTGTGGTTCAAGCAAATATTTCTGATTTAAAAATTTTTCTGCAAATACTTTTTTACCATTTTTGATTTCATATCTAATTGGATAAGCTTCAATGTGAACGTGCGGTGATCAACCACCATTGTTAGTCATTTGTCCAATTGTACCAAAAGTAGTATTTTTTTCTAATTCTTTTGGACTAATCGGACTAGCATCTTTTAGATAAGTTGCTATTCTTGAAGTATTTTTATTACCTTGTTCAACTTGTGCTGTTTGACCTAAAAGTGAAAGTGTATTATTGTCTAAGTGAATAAAAAAGAAAACAACAGCATCTACATTACGCAAATATTTGTCTTTAGTTTCTTGGCTAATTTCTAAGTCCTTAACATCAACTTGTAATGCAACGGTAGTTCCAATTCCTTCAGCAGCCCCTTGATTTGGTAAGTAGTAAGCCCCTAGTAATTTTGATTTTGAAAAAGTTTTTAGCGGTAGACCACTTGGCACTAAGACATCTTCACCATAGTGAACGGCCTGAGTTAATTTATTATCAGTGTAGAAGGTACGAAATTCTTTGTAACCACCAGAAGTCACAAAAGATTTACTCTCTTCATTAATACTATTGCTGATTTCACCAATATTTCTTCTTTCTAATTCTGGTATATAAACTGAAGCATTATAAGGTGAAAAAATTTGATTTTTATTTAATAATGAGGTTGATGAATCAAATAAAGGAACAAATTTTGGTACTCCAATATTAAAATCGTCAATATCAAAATCTTGGAAAATAGAACTTTTTGATTTAAAGCTAATTTTAGCCTTAGTTGTGTATGGAGCTAAACTAGTATCGTTAGTTTTTTCTGAAATATTAATTTGAATATCAAAAAATCTATTTTTATCAAAGTTAGTTACAAAATCATCTTTATTGACATTGGCAAAATCATAGTTAAAAAAACTAATTCCACCTTTGACATGAACTTTTAAATATTTTTTAAATAGTTGCTGGACTTCCTGTTGATCTAGTTGCTTAAAGCCTTCAATTTTATAGACTTTTTCTGTGCTGTAAGCATTTTGCCCACTGCCTGTAGTTGTCACAACAGTCACTAAAATAGATTTTAGATCTTCGCCTAGTGCAACATCTTTTAGATAATATTGACTTTTAGTATTTTCAGGAATTTCTACTGTAAACAAATCAATATTTTTTAGCTGTTTATCAAGATATTTAGTTCTAATTAAAGTATCAGTCTCACCTTTGATTTCTTCTTTAGAATTTAAATTTTCTAGAGCGCTATAAATAGAAACATTAGCCTTATTTTTATAGTTAATTTTACTAATCATTTTGGCTTTATTAATATTATCTTGCTTTGCTTTATTTGGAGCAAAACCACTAATTTGTTTATAAATTGTAATGAAATTTTCTCGTTTATAAGGGTTTTGTTTGTCATCAGCATTATAATATCTAATAGTGATAGGAATATCTAAAATTCTTGTGTCATCATTATTTTCTTGAATTTGATTATAGTTTATTTCATAATAGAAATTATTTAAGTCCATATTGATTTGTTTAGCTTTGGATTCTAGGCCTTGCAGATCTAAATTTAATTTGATAAAGCGATTTGCTAATTTATTTTGCTTAAAATTTTTGATTTCCACTTTAGCTTGATCTAAAGTTAAAGTATTATTTTCAACTGTTGGATTAATTATTTCATTGTTAGAATTAAGTTGTTGTAAGTCAGAAATATGCGATACTTGAAAGTCTTGATTAATGTTAATTAATTTGGAGTTAGAATTTTGCACTTGATAAGGCACTTTAGCAAATTCTGCTGTTATAAATTGTTCTAAATTATTCGCTTTAAACAAATCAATATTAAATTGTGGCTCATAAATTGAATAGTAAGGGTTGTTTTTGTTTAACTCTAAATTAGTAGAACTCGTAAATACATTAGCGTCATTGGTTATTCCACAAGAAACAACAACTGAGACGGACAAAGCAGAAGTTAGTACACCTAAAAATAGTTTTTTGTATTTTTTTCTAAACATTTTCTTTCCTTTGTTAGATTTTATAAATTGAAACTTAAGTTTGAAGAACTGGCAATGCCTAAAAATATTAGACTTAAAATCGCAGGTATTAAAATAGTTGTCAGTACGTTAATAATGATTTGCCACAAATAAAGTCTAATATTAAAATTATTAACTTTTCTTATTGCTAAGTAAGGTATGATCACTAAAGTTGACCATAAATTAAAATTGATAAAACCGGTATTGGTGTTAATAATAAAGAAAAATAGCAACAAGATAAATAAAACAATCTGATGATCAAATAAAGTTAAATTTGCGCTAAAAGGAATTCTTGGAACACTCATTAAAATAAAGACAAACAGTGAACCAAAAAAGATCTCTTTTTGTAAATAAGTACCAATTTTAGGTGCTTTTTCGACCATAACTATTTTGTGAAAATCTTCTTTATATTTTGTGATGTTTTTCACCATTTTTGTATATAAAAAGAAGGCCAAATAACCAAAAATAACGCCTAAAATTTGACTGCCAAAAATGTAAAAATAACCCCGATAAAGTAATGTTCCTGTAAAAGAATTTGTCAGGCCTTTGATAATTGATTCAAATATGACAATTTGTGGTATTAAAAAGGGTTTAATATCTGAATTTGATAAAAATCCAGAAGTTGCTTGCGCGATAAAAAGTGCTGAAAAAAACGAAAGAGTATAGAGAAAACTTGAAACAAAAATATTTGACTTTAGTTGATGTACAATATGTTTTGATGTCAAAAAGAAAAATATTAAAAGCAGTGATCCTAAAAATTCAATAAAGGCAACTCTAGTATTTCAAAAGACAGAAAGCATTTCAAATTTTGTCATTAGCCAACCTTATAAGTTAATCATTTTTCATAAAAAGTGTCTATTTTTATAGACTTTTTTGACTAATAAGTAGATTTTGTACTACCGTCAATTGTTCTAGAATTTTATTGCTTTTAGTAATCATTGGATTTTTAAGCCGAGTATTTTGAACTAAAAAATCTTCAATTTTGTTAGAAATTTGTGCTATACTTTTGTTTTTAGTTTTCCAGACAAGTCTAGTATTTTGTGATTTAAGAAAATTCAACATTAATTTCAGCCAAATAATAACTGAATTTCCTAAATTCAGCATTTTTAAATAAGGATTTCAGTGAATCTTACTACTGTCTGTTTGTTTTACACTGATTCCTTTTTTGTTTTGTCGGATATTAATTTCTTGCAAATATTTTTGCTCTAATTTTTTTAGTTTTTTAAGATTTTCTTGGTTAACTTGAGATTTAAGTGCCAAAAAATCTTGATCATTTTTCAAGATTTTTTTATAATAACTTACTAATCAATTTTGTCCTGTTAAAGCTTGCGTAAATGGTCTTGGCAAACCTTGAAAAGCTTTAAAAAAGATTTCATCATCATTACTTTGAACTTTACAAGCAACCAAAAAAGACATAGGAGCTAGTCTCATGCTAGTGCCTATGAAAATTTTTAATTTTACTTTCAAATATTCTCCTATTTTTTATTAGAGTAAGTAGTAAGCAAATAAAATTATAGCAAAATAATTATGCAAGTATTACTATATTTTTCTATGAAAATTTCATTTTGTGAGTAAAAAGTAAAAAATAATCACTTTTTAATATTGTAAACTATCAAGTAAGGATTTTTTTACACCGGCAAGAATATTTACTATATAAGTCCAGTCTAAAAATTCGATACTTGCTTTATCAATTTGAGCATCATCAAAATTGCTCTAAAAAAAAAAAAAAAAAATAAATTTCAAAAATAGTGTATAATTACCTTTGAGCTACCTTTTTAGGTATGTTATGCTTTGGTTATGTTCAAACCGCTCAAATGAACTTCTCTGACTTTGCAGTTGTAGTTAAAGCAAAAAACTGTACCACCAAAACAATTTTTTTGGTGGTTTTTCTATTAATTAAGGGGCTTATTTAACGTTTAAAATCTTTTTCAAATAAGCGCCAGTGTAGGATTTTTCTACCTTTGCAACAGCCTCCGGAGTTCCTTTTGCAACGATATTTCCTCCCTCTTGTCCGCCTTCAGGTCCTAGGTCAATAATATAATCTGCAACTTTAATTACATCCAAGTTGTGCTCTATAATCACGACGCTATCGCCATTATCCACTATTCTATCAAGTACTTTAATTAAATTTGCAACGTCATAATTATGCAGCCCTGTTGTTGGCTCATCAAGAACAAAAAGTGACTTTCCTGTTGGTTTTTTCTGTAAAAATGTCGCTAATTTAATTCTTTGAGCCTCGCCGCCTGAAAGTGTTGTTGCTGATTGACCTAATTTTATATACCCAAGACCAACGTCAACTAAAGTTTGCAATTTTGTTACAATTTTCGGCCAGTTATGAAAAAACTCAAGTGCCGCTGAGACTGTTAATTCGAGAATATCTGCGATAGTTTTACCGTGAAAACGAATTTGCAGAACATCAGGTTTATACCTTTTTCCTTGACAGTTATCACATAAAACATATATATCGGGCATAAAATGCATTTCAATTTTTATTTGCCCATCGCCTTGACATTTGTCGCACCTTCCGGATTGTAAGTTAAAAGAGAATTTTGACTTAGAAAATCCAAGTGATCTTGCTTGCTCTGTGTTTGCAAAAATCTCACGAATATCATCAAAAACAGATGTATATGTTGCTGGATTTGAGCGAGGCGTCCTTCCAATTGGACTTTGATTGACTGCAACTAATTTGTCAATATTAAAAAGTCCCCTAATTTCATCACATTTCCCGACTCGAATGTTTGTTGCGCCAAGATGTTTTGCAATCCCATTAACCAAAATTTGATTTACCAATGTGGATTTACCCGAACCTGATACCCCTGTTATAACAACAAATTTACCTAAAGGAATGTTGATACTGATTTTTTTTAAATTATTTTCTCTTGCTTTTTCGATAATTATAAATTTACCATTGCCACTGCGACGTTTTTTAGGAACTGGAATTGCTAATTTATTAGTTAAAAATTGCCCTGTAATCGATTTTGGTTCGTTTTCAATGTCCTCAAGTTTTCCGGCAGCAACTAAATAACCACCGTTTTCGCCAGCATTAGCACCTATATCAACTAAAAAATCAGCGGCTAAAATAGTCTCAAGATCATGCTCTACAACTATTAAACTGTTACCAATTTCAACCATTTTTTTCAAAGTTGCAATTAATCTGTCATTATCCTTTTGATGCAGTCCAATTGAAGGTTCATCAAGAACATAAAGTACTCCAGTTAATTGCGATCCTACTTGACTTGCAAGCCGAATTCTTTGCGATTCTCCTCCAGAAAGTGTTGCTGCTGACCTGCTTAGGTTCAAATATGAAAGTCCAACATTATCTAAAAAAGAAAGTCGATCGCGGATTTCTGAAAGAATCAATTTAGAAACTTTTTGATCAAAATCAGATAAATTTAAATTCTGAAAAAACTCAATTAGATTTTTAATAGACAGCTGTGATAATTCAAAAATATTGTAATTTTCAATTTTTACAGCAAGAGCATAATTATTTAGTCTAGCGCCTTGACATGTGCTACACAAAAATTCAGACATCATTTTCTTAAATCAAACACGAAGATCTTCACTAGTTGTGTCCCAAAATTTACGCTGGATTCGACTTAAAATACCTTCAATTGGCCGAAAATAGTCATATCTTTTTCCACTTTCGGAAACCAGCGAGTAATTTATTGATTCTTTTGAGCCATAATTGATAATTTCAAGCTCTTTTTTTGTAAGTTCGTGGATTTTTTTATCAGGTGAAATTTCAAAATACTCAAGCAAAATTTGCAACTCTTGCCATTCTAGTGATTTTGTATTTATTGATTTTCCAAAGTATTTAATGGCACCTTGATTAATAGACAAATTTTTATCAGGAACAACAAGATCAAAATCAGCCTCTAAATTTGTCCCTAATCCTTTACAAGTTTTGCACATTCCATAAGGTGAATTGAATGAAAAAAGTCGATTTTCTAGACTCGGCATTTCAAAATCGCCAAAAGGACAAGCCTGTAATTTTGAAAATCTAACTATTTCAGACTCATCAAACTCGCAAAGTGCAATTCCTTTTCCCATTTGAAATGCTAATTCAAGTGAAGATTGAAGTCTAGTTTCTTCATCATCATCAAGAACAAATCTATCAATAATAACAGAAATTGTGTGTCTTTGTTTTGGATCAAGGTTAATTTCATCTGCAAGATAATATGTAACATCATTAATTTTAAGTCGCAAAAAACCTTGATTTTTAAGATTTTCAATTAAATTTCGGTGCGATCCGCGCTCAGATTGGACAACCGGAGCCATAATCACAATTCTAGTACCTTTTGGTCGCGACAAAATTGAATTTAAAATGTTGACAATTTTTTGAGGAACAATTTCAGCTTTATGATTAGGACAAAAGGGCTTACCAATTTTGGCAAATAAAAGCCGAAAATAGTCATAAATTTCGGTAATTGTTCCAACAGTTGAACGGGGATTGTTATGACTTGTTTTTTGCTCAACAGAAATTGTTGGCAAAAGTCCGTAAATAGCTTCAACTTTTGGTTTCTTAGTTCCACCTAAAAATTGTCGCGCATATGAACTCAAAGAGTCTATATAACGTCGTTTTCCTTCTTCATAAATCGTATTAAAGGCTAAAGATGACTTTCCTGATCCTGAAACCCCAGTAAAGACAACTAATTTATTTTTAGGAATTACAAGGTCAAAATTCTTTAAATTGTTCTCACTTGCACCTTTGATGTAAATAAAATTATGCGTGTCTTTATTTTTTAACATTTCTTAATTGCTTTCTGTTGTTTGTTTAGGTTTTGAATTTTCAGGTTTGCCAATTTTATCATTCAAATTTTGGCTTTTATAATTTTTTTTGGCTGCCATTGGCTTTTTATGAAAAGTTGCTTGCGTAGAATCAGGGCTTTTAGGGTAAAAAACCGGGCACATTTTAGCGTTGTTAAAGCGGGCGGTTGGCTTTTTAACAAAATTTTGGTTTAAATTTTTACTGTTTTTATTAAATTTTTTATTATTATAATTTAAGTTTTCAAAATTATCACTATCAGCATTTTTTGAAAAAGCAACAGGATTTTCTTTTATATTTTTTGCAAAAAATTGTTTAGAATTGGCTGTATTTTGATTTTTTCTAAATTTTGGCTGAATATTTTTAGTGTTTAAATTATCCCCAGAATTGGCTGAATTTGCTGTCAAATAATCAGGTTTTTTTCTTATAATCCGTGTTTTTTTGTTTTGAGAAGACTCGCCATTAGCAAAAGTTTTTTCCTGATTTAAGTTAGTCTGAGCCTCATTTTTTACAATATTTTGCGAATTTAATGATTTTTTTGTTATTTTATTTGGGATATTTTTTTGACTTGGTTGACTTAATTTTTCATCTGTGCTTTTTGGGATATTATAATAATTTAGATTTTTTTTGCTTGAATTATTCGGCTTAACAGCTGTTTTTTCGCTAGAATTGGCACTTTTTTGTGAATTTAAGCTTGAGGGCTTATTATTTGGACTTGGTTTTGCGACTTTTTTGTCAACTGGGCTTGCCAATTTTGTCTGCTCTGCTTTATAGTCAACAAATTTTTCTGCTTCTTTTTGTTCATAGTTTGCTAAAAAATCAAATTTTTCATCAACAAAAATAAATTTTGACAAAATAACCGGATTTCAACGTTTTGACCGATGGAAATATGCACCCAATCTATTTTTTAAAAGTTGCTTTAATTGCGGCATTGATCAGTTTGGATCTTTTTGCACAAAAAAGCGAATTGATGAATAACTAATTCGCCTAATATCAGCAATAATTGGACTTCCTGTTCGAATAGAAAAGACACCTTTTATAATAATTGAAATTCTACCTTTAATTTCATTATTTTTTTTATCAAAAGGAACAAAAATAAAAACAACACCGTTTTCACGCATGTATTGACGTTCATTTATAATCCGCGAATTATCACGGGAAATTGTATCTCCGTCAATATAAATAGGCTCGCATGGAATTTTTCTCTTGGTTTTACGAACTTCTTGATTAACAATTTCAAAAACTTCGCCATTATCCGGGATTATCACATTTTTTGGACTGACTCCAGATTCAATTGCCGTCTGAGAGTGAGCAAGCGCCATTCGGTATTCGCCATGATAAGGGAAAAAATATTTTGGCTTTGTCAGTTGGAAAATTTTTTCGTGCTCAGATTTATAAGCATGTCCTGAAGTATGAAGATAACCATCAGGCCCATTTTCTTTAATAATTGCCCCTAATTTATAAAGTCGATTAATCAAATGCTCAATTTTAATTTTGTTTCCTGGAATTGGCGATGAAGAAAAAATGACCATATCACGCGGTTCAATACTGATTTTAGGGTGTTTTTTGTTTGACATTCGATCAAGAGCAGCTAGTTGTTCACCTTGGGATCCTGTTGTTAAAATTAGCATCTGATTTTCTTCAACACCTGATAAATTTTTACCAAGAAAGGCCTCATCAGGGGCATTAATATAACCAGAACGCCGACCGATATTAATCCCATTTACCATCGATCTTCCAAAGACAAGAATTTTCTTATCTAATTTAATTCCAATTTCAATTAGTGCCTTAATTCTTGTTAAGTTTGAGGCAAATGCCGTAATAATAATTTTTCGTGTCGCAGCACGCATGTGCATTTCAATATCAGCAAGAATGTCCCGTTCAGAGGGCGAGTGGTTTGGCCGCATTGCATTAGTTGAATCTGAAAAAAGTACAGTGAGATTGTTCTTCCCGATTTGTTTTAGTTTATCAAAATCTGTGTAATTTCCAATTGGTGTATAGTCAAACCTGAAATCGCCAGTACACATAATTGAGCCATGTTTTGAAGTCACCCGAACACCAAAGGCATCAGGAATTGAGTGCTGAGCTGTTCAAAAGTCAACTTTAAAACTTTGAAAATGATAGACATCGTCCTTTTTTATTTCAACAAATTCAATTTCCCTTTTAATTTTATGGTCAACAAATTTGGCTTTTAAATATTCAATTGCAATTTTTGGCGCAAAAATTTTTTTAATTGGAACTTCTTGAACAAGGTAGACAATTCCGCCGATATGATCTTCATGACCGTGGGTGATAAAAATACCGCGAATTTTTGCTTGATTTTTTAAAAGATATTGGTAATTTGGAACCATTCCTTTGATTCCTGTTGAAAAAAGGTTAGCAAATTTAATACCAGCATCAATAATTACAATATCATAATTATCTTCAATTACAAGGGTTGATTTCCCGATTTCTTGCATTCCGCCAAGACCAAAAAAACGCGTTGGATTAGTAGTTAGTGACATATTTTTCCTGTCATAATTATCAAATATTATATTTTTTAAAAGATAATAAATTCTAAATTTATAAAAATGAATTATTTATTATAAAAATGATTTTCAAACTAACAACAATTTTTAGTGACACCTGCTAGACTAAAAATTGGATTGGTTTCATTTGAATTTAAATAAAAACAAATTTTAACAAAATTTTAGTTTTTTCGAAAATTTACTTTTTGCAAACACGAATTAGACCTTGATTTTCAAATCCAATTACAAATTCGTTAGAATAAAATGATAAATTATCCAAAATTTGCTCACGAACATGTCCTAAACCAACGCCACAAATTAGATTTATACATTTTTTATTGGATTTTTTAAATTCAAACATTAAATTTTCAACAATTGCTACTGTTTTTTGAGTGTCTAAACCGTGAAAGTCAAAACTTATTTTATCATCAAAATCAAAATTTGAAAAAATATTATTTTTTTGACTTTGAGTTAAATCTAATATTTGATCCCATTCACCAAAGTGAATTTCTTTTGATTTCTTTTTAATTTTCATTTTAAGATAATTAGTTTGACTGTTTTAATTTAAGGTCGTTCTTAAATTAACTAAAATTTAATTATACCACATTTTTAATTTTTTTTATTCAATTTGTAAAATTTGCTATTTTTAAATATGTGTTAAAATTATTTTGTTATGGAAATAAAGAAAAACAATGAAATAAAAGTCAAATTAATTAATAAAGAAACACTAACATATCAACTTCAAGAGGATGCCAAAAAAGGCGATTGATTTTCCCTTGTAAGTGAAGTACAAAATTATATAGATGACCAAACAAAAAAGAAATTAAGCGAACATACTAAACAAATCCGCAATGATATTTTTACAAATGATCCTGAAATTAAAAAAATAAAAGATGAAAATTCTAAACTTAATGCGGAAAATAGGGAATTAAAATCCCAAAATGATAAGGTAAAATCAGACTTAAGTACACAACATATAAAAGAAATTGGTAAAAAAGAAATTGCAATTGCTGAAATGGAAGGAACAATTAAGCAACTGCAAGAAAAAATTAAAGCTCTTGAAGAAAACCAAGATAACATTATTAATAGTGCTATTAAAGATAAGCAATCGGAATTTTTATCTGCTCAATCTAAAGCATATGAGCAATTTAAGCAAGATACTGAGAAAAAATGGCTAGAACAAATAGCTGAAGTGCGTGAAAAAACAACCGCTGATGTAAAAGCAGGATTTGAACATTCCCTTAACGAAAAAGATACCAAAATAAATGACCTAGAAGAGGAATTAAATAAATATAAATATAAAAATATTAGCTCAAAACAAATAGGAGAAAATCTTGAAAACTGAATTTTAGAAAGGTATAGAGACGTTTTTCCTTTTGGCAAAGATGACAATGATTCAGTTGTTGTTGAACTAAAAAAAGATACTGTAAATATTAAGGATGAACCAGGAGAAAAAGCAACAAAATCCGACTTTATTTTTACAATTAACGATCAAAATCGCAATGTTGAAACAAAAATCATTTTAGAAGCAAAATCTGAATCAAAAGAAAAATCTGGAAAACAAAAAAACAAAGATTTTTTCAAAAAAATTGAGGAAGACCGTAAAAAGAAAAAAGCTAGCTATGCTATTTTAGTAACAGAACTCGAACCTGAGAAATACTTTACAATTGATGTTGCCCCTAATTATGAAAAAATTTTCATTTGCCGCCCACATTTTTATTTAGCACTTTTAATGCTTTTAAAATCAATAATTCTCAAAGAAAATAAATTAGAGATTCAAAGTCAAAGTCTTGAAGAAACAAGTAAAATCATTCAAAAGTTTGATGACTGAAAAGAAAAAACACTAAAAGCATCAATAAACAAAATTAACACTAAAGCAGAAAGAAGTAGAACATTAGCAGAAAGAATTATCAAAGATGCTGGCGAAATTCAAGAGAACCTTAATAAAATTGTCAAAACCTATTTAAATAATTTAACACAAAAAATTGATGCATTTAAAATTACTAAAATAACCGAAAAAATTGACAAAATTAATAAAAATAACCCCAATTTATAATTTAAAAACCTATTAGTTAGTACCAATTTTGAATCCATGTAGTTAAAATATTTTTTTTTTTTTTTTATATAGCAATTAAAAAATATGTTATAATGTGTTATAGCTATTTCTATAAACACCTTGAAATAGCTATAACATAAATGGGGGTGACTCTGGTTTTGACAATTAAAAAAATTTTTTGGATGCAGTGGTTTGGTAGACCATAATACCATGTAAATCTAAACGCAAAAGATTCAATTAAAGCTAAAGACGATGCAACATTTAATTACGCAATGATGAATACCCAATTAAATTTTGCAACACTTTAATTCATAATAAAACCTATCAGTTTTTTATTTCAATAATATAAATAACATAATATATCTTCCTTAATTCAATATATTAAGTTTTCCCTGTAAATACTAAAATAATTAGTAAATATTTGTTTTTGGTTTTCAAATACATTTTAAAATACAGGACTATTTAACTCCTTTGATTTATTAATTCTTATTCTTTAATTCTTATTCTTATTCTTAATTCTTATTCTTTTTATTAATATATTCTTTAATTCTTATTCTTTTTTATAAATTATTATATTTTTATACCTTTATAATTAGATTTTTTAGTTTAAACTGTCGACTCCACTAAATTATTTTAATTGGATCGGGGTTCGAATCCCCGCACCTCCACCATATGAAAAAACTCCGTTAGCCGCGGAGTTTTTTCATATCAAAAAAATAATTTAAAATATTTGATGAATTAGTATATTAATGTTTGACACAATCAAAACGGTGTGCCAAAATAAACAATAAAAATTAAGGGTTAAAAAAACTAAATACATCAAAATTGCTGAATTTAAAGGCTAAAAATCCCAATTTTGCATTTTTCAGACAAATTTAGACATGTATATGACAATAATTTAATAAGAAATTGACAAAAAAGCTTTGTAAAATGGGCAAAAAATTTGACAAGTACCCGGCCAAAAATAAATCTCCGTGTAACCAAAAAAACAAATACACAATAAGCATCTTTCTGAAAAAAATTAACAAATTATAAAAAAATAACAAGCCAATTTAAAATAAAATATAGAAAAAAGATAATTATCTGATTTTTTATGTCAATTTAGTGTATAATTTAATTTAATTTTTCTAGTTTGCTCCTTATCTAATTGGACCAATCTAATCGATTTGTATTAAAAAAATCTGGAATAACAAAAAGAAGCGGGGTAAAATGATGAAAAAAAATATCTCCAAACCTGATTTTACTAAGGCATTCAAAATATTTTTAAGTTTTGGTACTTTATCTTTGGCCATTTCTGGAATTACTTTGATTGGAATAAAAAATCGCGATAAAACCGAGCACTTTAATGTACCAATAACCCATTCAGACCAGCAAACTGAAAAACTTTTAGATCAAATCAACTATTTATCAATAGGTGATTCAATTTCTGCTGGTTTTAATTGGGATTATTCTGTTGACCTCCGCGGAAAAATTGATGAAAATAACAAAATTAATGGTCTATCATATCCTGCTTTTTTTGCCAGTTTTATTCAAAAAATAAAACCAAATGCACTTAAATCCTTTGATAATTTGGCTTTGTCTTGAACAACAATTAGCGATTGACTTTATTTACTTAATCCTGAAAATCAATTCTATAAAAATTCTGATAAGACGCATTTTAATTTTAATTATCATTTAGACAAAAAATTAGACTCACCATATGGTCAGCAAATTCGTGACGTTTTTGGTGATTTTAATTTAAATAGCTACCCAAAACTATATCAAAAAATTAAAAATTCTAATTTGCTAACTCTTTCATTAGGTGCAAATGATTTAATGGAATCCATTGATTTTCGCACAATTGCTAAGCCGATGCAAAAACTTGCTTCAAAAGGTGAAGCAAATTTTGAATTTGCCCAAAACATTGAAATTGCAAACCAAAAAATTTACAGAAATTTACAATTACTAATTCATCGTTTGCGAGAAATCAATCCTGATTTACAAATAGTTTTAGTTGGCTATAATTCTTTGTCTTCAAAAATTATTAAATTTTTTGAAAAAATGCTCACAAACGAAATTGGCGTTCCAGAAAATTATGCTGATTCAGTAATAAAACGTTTGAATTCAACAATCAAAAAAGCCGCAAAAACCCAAAAAGTAAACTATGTTGATTTATACAACGAATCAATTTGACAAGAAAAAAGTTCTGAATTTAGTACAAATGACTTAGATATTCACCCATCAACTAAGGGTTATAAAAAAATGGCCCAGGATTTATTGTTTAAATTAGCTTTTGAACAAAACCTAGAATTCAAAAACGAAGCCAATACTAAATTAAACTGAGACGAAAATTATGTCCAAAAAGACGCTAATTATTACCGTCGAATTCTAAATTTAGGTCAAAATTCAAAAATTTTGAAGGCTTTAACAGTTGACAATTCACCTGAAAAATTTATTTCAGAAAATTCTGAAATTGAAGAATTAACAACTAAAAATGTTAAAAAAGCAACAAAATCACCGATAGAAAATTTTATAAACGTTATACTAAATAATAATTTTGGTGCGTTTTTAAGCCGTTTTGTTCAGTTAGCTGTTCAAAATAATTCAAGCGTACAAAAAGTTTTGACTGATTTTTGACAACAAAACCAAAATTCAGGGGCTTCTTTCTCCGAAATTTTGCAAAAAATTTACTCAAGTGGATTTTTTAGCAAAATTATCAACCGTTTTCAGGATTATGTTCAAGATGTAACTAATAGCAAAAATTGAGAAAAAGCAACAATTTCTGGCCTTGTTAATTATATTTTTGCTGATTTTGACGAAAAACAAATAATTGATGTTTTAAATACTGTTGTAACTTCTGAATTTGCAGATAAAAATCCTGAAAAAATTAAAGAATTAATTTTTTCATCCATTTTTGGCCAAACAATAATCCAAGATTTGCTAATAAATAACATTATCAAAATCGACCTTAAAAATAAAGAAGACTTAAAAGTTGTCTTTACTTTTGACTCAATAAGAAAATTATTTTCTAAAATAATTACTGACTACCATCTTCGCTCAAGTGAATATAAGAATTCACAGAATTTTCACGAAATAATTCGAACTTATTTAGAAAATCCTGATAATGACAATGATAATGTCATTTTTATTCGAAATTTTATCTCTGAAACACTAAAACATCATGAATCTGTTAAATTATTAGTATCGATTATTAACGATAATTTTGAGTTTAATTTGAACGAGGCAGATCAGAGTGCGATTGTTAATCTTTTAGTTTCAATTGCCGATGTTGTTGTTCGCACTAATGTTTGGGCTAAATTAAATGATCAAGCAGCCAAAAATTTCTTAGGTGTAATTAAAGGAATCAAAACTACTGATATTGCTGAAAATATTGCTTCAATTTTTTCAGAGCAAATTTACACAAATTATTCATCTTTTTTTAAAGATTCCAAAAATTTACTTGATTTATTTCACGAACTTCTAAGTTTTGATTTGAGCCAAAACCAAATTGATTCACTAAAAAAATTACTCAATAAATTCTACCCAATTTTAACAAAATTTGACATAACTAATTTTATTGATGATTCAGACCCTAATTATACTAGTTTTTCATTCTTTTTTGACTCAGCTAAAGATTTTTTGGCTTCAAATTCATTTAAACCACTTGCTGACATTGTAAATCAAGCAATTAACGATTTTTTAGTAAATAAAAGCACATATCAGCAAATTGACAGCTTAAATCGTTTTGGGTTTCAGTTTTTAGCTAATAATTTGCCAAAACTTGAGGAAAATATCTACGAATTTATCGCTAGAAATGTAGAAAATGGCCAATTTTTGTCCAATCTTACTAGTTTGATTTCAAATTCATTAAGTTCACAAGGATTAAATGAGCAATCAATTTCAACTTTTACATCAATAATTAAACTAATTTTCCAAGATTTTCGAGATAAATATCAAGCTTTAAAAGAAGACTATACAAGCCCTACTGATAATTTAATTTTTACCTTTGTAAAGTCAGCCTTAGAAAATTTTAAAGCTTTTACTAAAGAAAATTTTGACGAATATAATTCAGTAAAATTGCGTTTTGAAGAGGCCCAAAAACAACAAAAAGCAGTTGAAATTGCACAATATTCTCACAAAATGGCTTCACTTGATGAAACATTATCTTTTCAAAATTTTTCATCATACTTTTTAAATAATTTTTTTAGTCAGGAAACAATTTATAAACTTTTAAAAAATCTTGCAAGTCTTGATTTTAAAACTAAAATCTCAAATGACAATTTAATTCTATTTTTCAAAAATCTTTTTGGACAATCATTTTTGCACAAACAACTTCTTGAAAAATTAAACCAAAATAGTTTTTTTAGCAAGCCTAAAATCAAAAATTCACTTTTAAGCATTTTAACAAACTTTTTTGAATCAAAGGAAGTTGAGAAATTACTTTCAGAACTTATTAAGTATTTTTTTGACGAAAAGAAATTTGTATTATATCCAAACTTTAATTCACTAGTTGAAAATTTTATTAAAGAAAACACTTCGCTAATTGAGGAAGTTTTTAGACTTTTTTTAGGAGATTCTTCAACTTGAAATTCAATTTCTGACTTTTTAAAAATAATTTTGCAAGAATATAACTTAAAATTGTCAGAAAAATCAGTTCAGACAATTTTGGATTTAGTTCGTGATATTTTCTCAAAATTAAAAGATTCAACTTTAAATTTTGATGATCAAACAAAAACTCATTCCCCACTAATAATAAAAGCATTAATTTCAATTATATTTGATGCAATTTCAGGTAATTCTACCCCTAAAAAACCAGTTCTTGAGACTTTATTTGACAGTTTTAGCGTTGATATTGCAAATAATTATTATTCAACAGAGCAAACAAACACTTTAGATAATAGAGAAAATCAAGGCAAAATTTCTCAAAATAGTATTTCAACTTTGATTTCTGAAATTATTAGTAGCACCCCAATTTCTGAACAAATTCGTGCAGGTTTAAAAAATGTTCCACAAGACTATCTTGAGAATATTCTCCCAATTTTTGATTGATTTTTAAAATCACCAGAACTAAAAAATTTGTTTAATTCTTACTTTAAAATAGTTGCAAAAGCACAAATCCAAAAACCTTTAGATAATTTTTCATTAATTAAAACATTATTTGAAAAACAATATTTCAATAAAATTATTGGTGAATTTATTGTTAAATTAGATGAAAACAATGACACTTTAATTGATAATTTTGGAAAACTAGCAGGAAAAATATTTGAAACTCAATTCGAAAAAACTGAATTTCAGCCACTTTTTAAATTAGTTAAAGAAATAATACAAAACAACATTGATAATTTTTACAAGAATGAAAGCGATCCAAAGGAACTTATCATTCCCGAAGCCACTACTGTTAATGTAAGTCGGGATTTTTCTGAAGGGCTAGCAAAAACTCAACTTTTCAGTGATACAGAACCTAATGTTGACCAAAATTCTTCATCACCAACAACTTCTAGCGAAACAACCTTGTCTAAATCCGAGGCAAATTATACAAAAGATAATGCATTACTTACAAAGTTTATTTCAATTTTAGGCAAGTTCACTAGCGGTGATTTTTCAGCTTCAGATTTAAATTTGCTTTTAGAATCAGAAATTGCAAAAGAAGAATTTATTGTTGAACTTATTAAACAAGTTGCATCAGTTTATAATAAAATTGATGAATCTGAAAAAGATAATCTTTGAAAAGTTATAACTAAAATTTTCCAATCTAAGTTTTTTAAAGATAAAATTAATTCCTTAACTATTGGTGATGTAAGTAGTTTTTCATTGTTTAGCAATCTGTCAGAAGAAAAAAGACAGGGAATTGAGCCATTACTCAAAGAATTGTTATTGCAATTTTTACCAGATTCTGCAAACAAAGTTTTAATTTTTAGACTTTTGAAGTATATAAATGAAAATCCAATGGTTTTTAAAGATGTAAAAACTTTCTCTTCTCTTTTGGCTAATTTTTTAAAGGATGAATCATCAACTCAAAGCACCCAAAGTCAAGGCCAATCTGAAGTACAAAATAATGGTGAATTTTTAAAATCATATTTATGATACGTGGTGCATTTTTTAGTAAAAAATGATAAATTTTCTAATTTAGTGATTGACGTAATTGCTTCATATTTAAAGCTAAATTTAGATAATAAGGATTATAGTTCTAAAATTGAAAAACCAAGAGACATACTAAAAGAGTTTTTAAGAAAATTTATTGGTTTAGGTCTCGAAAATCCCCTTATTTCTGGCATTTTGGATCAAATTGTTGAATCAATTAAAAATTCAGATACTAGCCAACAAGCAAAAAGTTTTTTTGAAACCTTGTTTAATAAATTAGACCTTTCAAAAGTTCTCAATCTTGATTTAGTGGTCAAAATTGAACCAAAAATTGGTGATTCTACTCAACAAACTTCGCAAACAGAAACCCAAAATTTGATAGATGAGACTAATTTGTCAATAAAAACACCAACTGGTCAAAAAATATCAACACAGTTGTTTGCCGAATTTTTTGATACACTTTTCCTCACCTCGCCAAAATGAGATTCTACAAATAAAGATAACAATTCTCCAATTTTAAACGAATTAAATAACATAGAATACACCGGAATTTCATTAAAGGAAGTTTTTGGATCCAGCGGCAATAAAGGATCCGGCGGAAAAGGTGGATCAGGTGTAAATAATGGATCGGGTGGAAAAGATTCTCAATTAGACGCAATTTCAAAGTTATTTCACAAAATATGGTATTCTGAAAAAACAAAGTCAAAAATATCAATTGATAACTTTAAAGACTCCGCGAAAGGAAGATTTCTTTATAGATTAGTGTTAATTCTTCTTTTTTATACATACGAATCAAGAATTTCTCAAGCTAATTATATAATTCAATCCTCAGCATTTTACGGTGGTCTTTTGTCTTCCTATACTGCATCTGAAGTAATCCGCGCATCGCTACAAAGTGGCGAACAATCTGATAAAAACAATACAAAAGATGATGAATATAAAACTTTCATCGACAAAATAATAGGTAATCCTGTCAAATCCAGCGGTTGATGAACAACTTGATATAAGTCCTACGACGTAAAATTAAACGATATGCTAACAATGATTTATTATAATTTAGATGCTAATCGATTTTTTCATGATACTGGTCAACCTAAATTAAGAGACCAAATTTTTCAACAAATCCATGACGGAACTTATCCTGATAACTATGAAAATCCAACTACAAAAAGATAAGTTTGTTTAATTTATAGTTAATTTTAGCGCAATAAATAATTGATTTTTTAGTTAATTCTGGATTAATTGCTTCTTTAAAACTTATTTTTTGATTATCTCATAAAAATTAAGATTCCTAATTAATCAAGATTTTTTCAGGTTAGTCTTTTCAACTTTTAAGCTATTCGCTCATAAATTCTTCCTATGATAAAAGTAATTATTTTAAAAATTTAAAAAAATTTTATTATAAAAAAGTTTCTTTATTTACTTATTTAAGGAATTCCTTTCTTTTTTTTTTTTTTTTTTGTTAAAATTTTTTATAGAATACATAGGAGGAAAGGTGATGAAAAGTACAATCACTAAAAAACTACTAACTAAAAAAAATATTTTTCTTTTAGGGCTAAGCACTATTGCTGGTGGAGTAATTATTGCCACTCCGCTACTCGTTTTTGCGAATTTAGAACTAAAAAACCCGCGAATTGATGTGCAAAACCAAGCAAAATCAATTTCTTTCATTAGTATAAAGGACAAATATTTAAATGCTAATTCTGACTATTTAGATCTAAAAAAGAAACTTTTGAACGACGATAACACCAAAAAAACTGACATAGATTTAACAGATTTTTTTGATTTTTACCAGACCAATAACTCTAGTATTCCCGTTAATTTTTCAACCGATCATAATTGAAAACCATTCAAACTGGAAATTTTTGATATCAAACCTGACGATAATGAGCAAACATTCGAGGTTTTTTGGAGAGTTTCACAAAAATTAGATGACAATAAAACAGCAATTTCTGACTTATTTAAACAAAAAGTTGCTTATAATTATGTTCCAGATTATTCACTTTCTAATTTTTCAACTTATTCAGAAGAACAACTCAAAAAATTAAGACCTTACACAAATAGTGAGGTTAATTTTTCATTTAAAAAAGAATTAACAAAGCTAATTTCAGTTGAAGATTTTCAAAAAGAAGTTAATAGTGCAAAAAATGACACTGAAGCTAGAGAAATTATTAGTAAATATTTTAACCTTGATGAGACAATTTCACAAATTTTTAGCAATAAAAGCTTTTACTTTGAATCTGAAAGTGGTATTCAAAAGCCTCGCTATGATATAAATTTGGTAAAAGATCAAATTATAACTGATCGATATTTAGTAAAAACA
The DNA here is from genome assembly GCF_033343935.1 of Mesomycoplasma ovipneumoniae. Lineage (GTDB taxonomy): Bacteria > Bacillota_I > Bacilli_A > Mycoplasmatales > Metamycoplasmataceae > Mesomycoplasma > Mesomycoplasma ovipneumoniae_G. The sequence continues at coordinate 115,468 of NZ_JAWPGQ010000002.1, forward strand.
GCCACTCCTGGGGTTTATAAATTGACCTTTGTTGCCCAGTTTTCTTCTGATTTTTCAAAGGAAATTGCCGCTGATTTTAACAAGAATTCCAAATTTTTCCTTACTACCCAGCTCAATTTAAGTAATTCTTTCCTTGATAAGTCAATTAGTGATGATATTGTCTTAAGCGAATTTTCTGATAGTGATTATTTTGCAATAAATAATTTTAGTCAAAATAATTCAACTTCAATTACAGGGTGAGATTTTCTAAATTATTATAATAATGAAATTTTTGCGACCAAAGAAAAACGCGCCGATTTTCTTAATTCACTTATTGAAAAAATTGTAAAAACACCACTAATATCAAAAATTAGATTCCAAAATAAACTAGAAAATTTAAATTTTAACCAAATTTCAAAATTTTTAGATCTTCAAATAAAACTAGACACTGAACAAGTCAATTTAGATTTCAAAGATAACAATGTTGTTACCCAAATTAATGGTGATATTGTTATAAAAGATAAAAGAAACGATAAAATTGTTGCTACAAAAAAATTCTCGCAAAGTATTAAAAATTTTGAAATATTAGCTCAAAATGATCCTGATTTTGCAGCTTCAGTTAAGAATAGCAGTTCGGTTATTCAACCAAATGCCCAAGAATTTATTCGAAAAGAAAATCAAAAAGGAATTCCAAAAGATGAATTATTAGCACTAATTGAGGCAAATAATTTCGATAAATTAAAAAAAGTTCTTCAAAATTCCCGTTATTATGGTTTTAGATTTGACGAAAGTCAACTAAAATCAATGGTTGATAGTTATAGTTTGCCAACTGTTGAAGATTTAATTAAAAACTCAAATGTTGATGATGCAGCCTCTAAAGGTATAACATCAATTTATTCTAATTATTTTAATAGTGATGAAAAAATTTCACAATTTTTGTCATTTTTATCAAAACAAGACATTAGTTTTGTTGCAAAATATTGATTTGATTATCTTAAACATTTTGGATTAATAACTTCTACAACAAACTGGCCAGAAAATTCTAATAGTAATGAATTATTCAAAAAATTAAGTGAAATTAAAATTAAGCCTACAAAGCAACCGCGTGGTCAAATTGATGAAGAAGGTGAACTAAAAGTTTGACTTTTTTCATTTAATTATGGTTTTTTAAACACCGATAAACCTCTTGAAAATGGTTTTTATATCAGCGATGAGCTTAAAAATACTCTTAATTTAATGAAAACAAATTCATCTTTTAGTCCCGAATATTTTATAAAACAGATCGAATTACAATCAAATCAAAGCACTCAACCTAATTTTTCAAGCACAGATAATAAAAATAATATTGAAAATCTAACCGATTTTCTCACAGCTTTTTATTCATTAGCTTATTCAAAACAAAAAAGCCAAAAACTTTTTACCGGTAATTTTGGTAAGGATTTTAATTATAAAATTCAATTTAGCTTGGAACCTAATTTAACAAATGTTGATGCTTTAGAAAAACAAAATGAAGAAAAATTAAAAGTAAAATATTGATATAATATCGGTCCTGTTGATAAAAATGGTGACCTAGCTAGCGTCATTTATCAAACAAAAAAATCAGAAATTGAGCTAAAAATCAATCCTGATAATAAACTTTTAAGCGATGAAGTTGATAAATTAGATGAAATTGCCTCAACTTTTTCACCAAATTCACAAATAGTTTTCTTAACCAAAAAAGATTTTGAGGATTTTGAAGCTCAAATCAAAACTGCCATCTCAAAATCAAAGGAAAACGAGCCAGTATCTGTTGATAAAGAAGTCGAAAGACTACCTTTTACCAGTTATTTAGCCTTTGAACACAAAGATATAGATTTAGGTTTTGCAATAAAAAAAGCAAAACAGACTCAAACAGGGATGTCAGACACAGAATCACAAACTACTACTACCAACGTTGACACTAGCGGTGTACTTGAGAAAATTACTAGCCCGGCTAACCCAGTTCAACATAATTTATTTTTATATCTTTATGATAAAAATAATCCTAAAACTTTCTCAAGTCAACCTATCCGCGTTATTATCATGGAACACACAAGTTCTCTATTATTAAAATAATAAATTTATAAAGGAAATTATTATGAAAAAGCTTAAATTAAATCATATAATTTTTGCAAT
>NZ_JAWPGQ010000003.1:0-104603 GCF_033343935.1 Mesomycoplasma ovipneumoniae
CCGGAGTCTTTGCTAGTTCAGGAATGTTGTCTTGTTGTTTGTGGACTATTAGACTCAAGCTTTTATCTGATTTTACCCGTGTAGTTGTATTTCCGTCAACAACATTTTTTACTAAAGAAAGACTAACGCTGTAGACCTCCGGTGAGATTTCTTTAACTGATTCAATTTCAAAAGTGATATTTGGATCAAGATTATTAAAATAATTACTAAATTGCTGACCTAAAAGAATTTCGAGTTTTTGTTTTAGACTTTGCAAGTCTTGATTTGAAGTCTGGCTTGAGTCTGAGCCTTGACTAGTCTGAGGGCTGTCTTGGAAAGGAGTGGCAAAATAAGGTAAATTAGTAGAAAAAATTATGTTATAATAGAGTAACTAAGAATGAATTAATAAATTTGATATTGAATTAAGGGAGACTTATTATGTTTTTTGCCTAAAAAATCAGTTAGTGCGATTTTTCCATTATGTTTTTAAATATATTAGAATGCATTAAAATTAACCTTTGCAAAAAAAAAAAAAAAATGCTTGGTCTAAAAAAAATTTCTGTTATAATATGAGTCACTAAGAATAATTAATAAATTTTGAGATTAGAATTAAGTGGGGAATTAGTTATTTTTTTGTCATAAAAAAATCAGACAGTGCGAATTATCCATTATATTTTTAAATATAATGGAATGCCTTAAATTTACCTGTTTAGAAATCTTTAAATTTATGGCTTTTAGTTATTGTTCTTTCAAAACTTCATATATTTTTTTAGGCTCAATGTAAGTAAAAACGAGTTTTCTATTTGCATTGAGCTTAAATAGTAGTTGTATTTTTTATGATTTTTATTGTTTTATCTATAAATTGATTTTTGACAGATTTTTAAGCTAAAAAAGGTTGTTTAGATATTTTGTAATTTTGCTTTTTAAGTTAAAATTTTAGCTTTTTTAGTTTGATTAATAAGCAGATTTTTGTGCGTGAGTGTCAGATTTAAAATTCAGTGTTTTTGTTTTGATAGTTATTTTTCCTGAGTTTGCCAAAAAAGTCAAAGAAGTCCCAAAACCGTACACTTTTTTAGAATTATCTCATCAAACTGGGAAATTAGGGAAAACTGTCATAAACTTTTATTGATTGTATTTTAATAAATTAAAAAAAATTTTAAAATTAAGTAAAAATAAATTTTAAATTTAGTATAATTCTGTTTATTGAAAATAGCAAAAATGATAAAAAGGGAAAAAACCAGGAGGATTTTATGCAAAATAAAAAGACAAAAATATTAATTGGTAGTGCCGCTGCAATTTTACTAATGTCGACGGTCTTTGGAACTGTCGCTGGGCTTGCTGCTAAAACTAAATATCGCGGAGTTAATCCTACCCAAGGTGTTGTTAGTCAGCTCGGCCTAATTGATTCAGTAAGCTTTAAACCAAGCGTTGCTCACTTTACAAGTGATTATAAAACTGTTAAACAAGTAGTTTTAGGGGACAAAACTTTTAATGCCAACAGCACTGAATTTAGCGATTTTGCATCAAAATTCAATTTTTTAACTAATAATGGCCGTAGTGTTTTAGCAATTCCCAACAAATACAAAGTTGTTATTGAAAAATTTGAAGCCCAAGATGAACAACAACGTTTTTTCCTTTCCTTTCATTTAGAAGAAACTCTTGAAGACAAAAATGTTGCTCGCTCTGCAACAAAATCAATTTACCTTTCGGTAGTTGATGCCCCAAAAGCAGCTTTGGCTCAATTTAGTGATATTGTTGATTCAAATTTTGCTAATTTGACTCCTAGTCCACTTTCTCATTTTTCATCAACATCTGTTAAGCCTTTAGCCCTAACTCGCGCTGATGATTTTGCAAAAACATTGAATCAATTTGAAACATTAGAGGAATTTGAATCTCATTTAAGCAAATTTTTTGACATTCAGGCAATTAAGGCAAAAATTCGTCTTGAAGCCCAAGGCTTTGGCTTTGCCAAAGGTGACTTAGAAGAACCTTTTGTATTTAGTTTTGTTAAAAATCCACAAAACGCCAGTGAGTGAGCTACAACTCTAAATCAACAAGTTCCCTCAGTTCGTTTATATTTAAAAACTGAATTTGGGCCTCAGGCAAAGGCAACACTGGCTAATTATAAAAATAAAGATGAGTCATTTTTAACTTCAATTGATTTAGTCGCTAGTGATAAGTCTACTTTATTTGCTAACACCAAAGATCTAGCCGCTCAACTTGATGTTAATTTGCTTGATGCTTCTGATTATTATATTGATCCAGATAAGCCTCAGGTTGATTCAACAACTGGAGTTTTAGTCCCTTCTTCACTTAGTTTGTTCCAGCGTGATGTATTAAGAAAATCTTCTGATAGGTCAGTTGATAAATTTTCTTTGTTTCGTTATGATGCAATTAATTTTTATAAACAACTTCAAGAACTTGTAAGTAAACCTAGTGCAATTAAAGATATAATTGATGCCAGCCTAACACGTGGTCTGACTTTTTCTTTTGGTAAATATGATTTACTTTTTGATAATTTACGCGAGCATCTTGATTATGACTTTTTAGTTTCAAATGCTAAAATTCGTCAAAATTCCGTTTCAGGAAAATTATTTATTGAACTGCCAATCAAAATTAAGCTTAAATCTTCAATTTTTGGCGACAGCGGCCAAAATATTAAAACTATTTTGGAAAAAACTGTAAGTTTTAAACTTGATAATTTCCGCGATCAAAGTATCGAAGATGCCCTCGCCAGCCTTTATCCTGAACTTAACCAGCAGCTAAAACAATTAAAAGATGCCCAAACCACCCAAGATGCTGCCCAACAATTAGCTGCTATTTCTCCATTTCCGTCTCAGACAGCTAATCTAACCGTTGGTGCAACCAAAGAAAAGCCTTATGAACTTGTCCAAGGTGTTCCAAAGTCTTATTTACTTTCAAAATACGAAATTAAACAATTAATTGACCAAGGAGACCATAAAAAATTAATTAGTCTTTTAGCCGATCAAAATAGCTATAATATTGACTTTAAATTAGGTTCAACTCTGCAAAGCCAAAACATACAAGTCCCTAGCGACAAGGAAATAACCAATTTAAATGCAACAATTGACTCAGCTCAGTCATTAAAAAATGCTGATATTTATTCAGTTTCGACTTCTGCATTTAAAAATCGTGCTTCTTTATTTGCTTATTTCCGTTATCTTTTATCATTAGATCCTAAAGAGGCGATCAAAAAACTTGTTAATATTGGAACCCAAATGGGTCTTGAATTTGAAGGTTATAACGACTTACCACTAAATCCAACTTTAGAAGATTTAACAAAAGTAAAAATTAAAACCAAATTTGATAACTACGAGCACTCCCAAGATTTTCTAAGTCAGCAAGATGCTGAAGAAAATCAAGATCAATCCGTGGGAACAAAATTTGGTCTTAAACTTCTTGATTTTAATGGTTATTTTGCTAATGACATTACAAGTCCAAATCAAGGAATGGCTTTATTTTTACCAGCAAGTCTAGATTTTAATCAAACTCAGTCAACTTCAACTCAGTCAACCCCAGGTACTTCAACCCAAACTATAGACTGAAAAACTGAAATTACTAAAAATCTTGCTAGTGATAAAAACCAGTTAGCTCAGTTACCTTTTGCAATTTGAGACAGAATTATTGGCCAAGAAAAACAACAAGAAAAAGATAAAAAACTAACATTTAAAATTCTTAAAAATTACCAAGAGGCAATTAAAATTGCTAAACAGCCAGCTTTTTGAAATACTGTAGATATTGATAATAATCCTCAAGTTCCTTTTAAAAATCAGAATTTTAGTAAAATCTCAAGTCTTAGTGATTTAGTTTTTGCCTTTTATACTCAGGCAGCCTTAGCTAATAATTGAAATGAATATCAAGACTCAGGAGCACGTCCTTCAATTAAATTTGAAATTGAAGAAGATGCATCTGAAACCGCTAAAGAAGGTAATATAATTGGTCTAAAAATTAAATATGTTGTTGGCTTTGATGATAATGCTGGCAAATTTGTTGATGATGTAATTCAATCAACTCCTCAGACAATTTTTGTTCGCACTTCTGGGCAGTCAGAAGCAGAGGTAAAACAAAAAAATAATTTAGACCAAATGGTCGAAGATGCTCCCCTTTCAAGTCAGTCCTTAATTCTTGATGCTGAAAAATTTGGTCATTTACAAATTCTTGCTAATTCAATTTATGACAAGAAAAAACCAAAACCAGAAGAAGTTCCTCAAAAAAAATCAGAATTCCGCTGAATCGATGACAAAGTTCCTGGCCAGCCTCGTCCTGAAGTAAAAAGACCTGAGATCAATCAAGATGAATTTTTTAAAGACAAACTAAAACCAGTTTCGGTTCCAGTATCAACTTTCACTAGTCTCGATGAGAGTCCTTATTTTGCTAGCCCTTTCCAGGATGACTCGCAGACTAGTCAAACTACAGACTCATCAACTCAAACCCAAAACGAAGATTTACAAACTTTAAAACAAAAACTTGAAATTCTTTTAGGTCAAAATTTTAGTTCTTATTTTAATAATCTTGATCCAAATCTTACTTTTGAAATCTATTCAGTTAAAGAAGTCTCACCTCATGTCTACAGTGTAAGTTTAGCTTTATCAAAAGTAATCCAAAATGGTCAGAGCTCAACCAAAGTTAAATCAGATAAAAGTCTAACACTAGTAGTACAAAAGCAACAAACTAACATTCCTGAACTAACAAAATCTCCGCAAATTTCAAATACTTCTTGAGCAAAACAATATAATCCTGATGAGCCATTGGCAAATTCAACAACAATAACTCTTGAATTTAAAAACCCAATACCAAAAGATTCTAATGGTCAGCCAACAAGTCAGTGACTATCTTCTGTACCTTTGACAATTCATCCGGCTTTAATAAACATTTCTCCTCAGGCCGATGTTCTTGACGAAGCAGTAGCAAATGAGATTCTCTCGCGTTTAGACACCGATAGTTTAATTGACCCTCCTACTGAAGAAACTTTTAAAAAAATAATCCAAGAAAAGAAACAATCAACTGAAGTCATCAACGGTCTCAGAGATAAAGTTTCTGATATTACATCTAAGCTTATACGTCCTATTCAAAATGCGTTTGTTCGTCATCAAACAACTAAATCACATATTTTATCTTTAGCTCATATTCAAAATTCAAACCATTCACCAATTAAATTATCGCTAAATGCTTTAACAAACACTAACTCTGAAGTTAAAGTTGCAAATCTTAAACTTATTAACGAAAAAACTATTAGCTTTGACTTAGAAAGTTCAAATATTAAAAGGCTAATTAATGCCCCAATTGAAATAGCTTCTGAGTTAACTGACAAAAAATTTGATCTTGAATCAATGAGAGTTCATAATATTTTGAGTCAGGATAATTCAGATTCCGACACACAGACACACCAGCAAATTTCAACAATTACGTTTATTAAACCAAAATTTATTGTTGAGCGGACTGTCGGGGTGCCATGAAGTACATCACAAGTAACTTTTGCTGCTAAGAAAAATTTAAATGATCCAACAAAACGAGATCTGTCTAAAGTTAAAGACTCTAGCTTTTTTGTCTATGGATGGAGATTATTCACTATTCCATTTAGTGGCCAAAATCATGAAATCCCCGCTTTACAAGTCCAACCTCTTTTTGATCCACTTGTTGATATGTTTCCTGTACCTCAGGTTCAAAGTCTAACTAGTCTGTCATTTAAAGTTTTTGATCCTGATGGTTATTTATACCAAAAATTATATTCTAAATCAGCAACAAATGTTGATCTTTATTCTTATCGGCTTAATCAAACAAAAGAACAATCAACCCGTAAAGGTTGAACTAACCAACACCCAAGTCAGTTAGGTTTTACTAATAATAATTTTAGTTTGCCAAGTAACTATTTAAATATTATTACAAATCAGCCAACAAAAGTTACTTTTTATAATGCAAGTGATTTTATTACTGATTTATTTAATGATCCTGATCAAAAACAAGAAGATATTAATGACAAATACACTGATAATGTTAAAGAAAAAGTAGGAGCTAATGCTGCTGACTGAGGAAGTGCTTATTTTAACCTTTGGTATCCAAGAAAACTAATTCAAGAACAATCAAATATAATAAGTGCTAATTTAAATGACTTACTGTTTGTTGATCCAGATGAACTGGAAAAAAATATCAAAATGATTGCCCCGAATTTTACTAACTGATGGCCTAACTTTCAAAATTCAGAAGTTGCCGAAATTCGCACAAAACATAACGAAGAAGCCTACAAAAAAGTCAACCTTTTACCGCAAGGTTGAACCCAAATTCATGATGGGGGCTATCCACTCAAAGTTCAAAAAACTGCATTTAATCGCGACACTCGCACTTTTACACTTACAACAAATCTACCAATTCCAACCCAAGACTACTATCAAGATGTTAAGCCCACTGATGACTGACGTTTTGTTTTCCAAAACGATAATAATCAAATTGCAATGCTCAAAGCTAATATGCTAAAAGCTGGCTCAAAAAATCCTCACTATAAGGACAAGGGTTGGATTCAATTTGAAACTGTAATACCTGAACATTTTTTCTCAACAAATGTTAGATTTGCTGGAATATTTAAACAAGAAGATAAAAAACTAAAATGACTACCAATTATTGACACTGAATATGTTGTTGATGACCGTTATTTTGGTAATATTATCTCTGATCCTTTAGATCTTAAAAAAGCCCGTGGCCGTGGATTTACTAATAATGCCTTTGGTGATGTCTTCAAAGAATTTAACATTCACAGAAAAAAACAATCTTAAATAAACTTTAATTAAACAAATAAATTAAGCACAATTTAAACACAAATTAATTACCCCTTTGAGTTTTAACCGAAGGGGCTTTTTATTATTTTAAATTTAACCTTCTGAAAAAAAAAAAAAAAAGTTTGGTCAAAAATAAAATTATGTTATAATTACTCTCACTAAGAATAATTAATAAATTTTGATATTGGATTGAGGTGGAATCAAGGATGTTTTTGTCATAAAAAAATCAGAAAATGCGAATTATCCATTATATTTTTAAATATGATGGAATGCCTTAAATTTGACCGTTTAGAAATCTTCAAATTTATGGCTTTTATTTATGGTTCTTTCAAAACTTCATATGTTTTTTTAGGCTCGCTGCAAACAAAAACGAGTTTTCTATTTGCATTGAGTTTAAATAGTAGTTGTATTTTTTTATGATTTTTGACAGTGTTTTGAACTAAAAAAGTAGTTTAAAAATTTCATAATTTTGCTTTTTAAGGTAAAATTTTAGCTTTTTTAGTTTGCTTTATTTGATTAATGAGTAGATTTTCTTTTATGAGTCTTAGATTTAAAATTCAGTGTTTTTGCCTTGATAGTTATTTTTAACGGAAAATTTCCAATTAACTATCAAAAAAGAGTAAATAAAAAACTTGGGTAGGCCCCAAGTTTTTAGATTATTTCTTTGACTTATGTCTTAATTAAAACAAATCAGTAAACAAATGAAAATTAATTTTGTTCTTTAATTACATAAACAGATTTACGGTTTGTTAAGAAACGTCAGAGAATTCCAAGCACACCAAAGAAAATTACACTAATTATTAATAGCGCGATAAAGAAGACAGGAACTGATATTGCCAAAGCAAGGAAAATTGAATTTGAAGCAAGAATGTATGAGCTAAATATTCCCATTCCGAGCATTGCAAAAGGAACGCTTATTAGAGTTGCTATAATTAAAATTGGGAGATAAATGCTATAGAAAAGTCTTAATTTTGTTCGATTTGAATAGCCAAGAACGTCTAGAATTGCAATGTTTTCTTGATTTTCATTAATGATTGAAGAAGCGATAATTATTAAAATAATTAAGGAAACCGCTAGGAAAATAATGACAACAATATTAATTCCGGCTCCAAAAAGATTAGCAAAGTTAGAAATAAAGTTTGTTTCAATATTTTTAGCCTCAACACCTTGGGGGGCGATTTGATAAATTGTATTACCATAAATTTCGTTGAAATTTTTGAGTGCCTGTTTAATTGAAGAAAGGTTTTGGTTGACAAAGGTTTGGTTAGAGAGCGATGCAAAATCTAAGTTTGAATTTTGGTTAATTCAGGTTGCATTTTGTTGCTGGTTTTTGAGGTTAATAATTTTTAAAATTTCTTCTTTTGAGTAACCAGCAAGTTGTAAGGCACCTTTGTTTTGGTCTTGTTCGTTTTCACTAAAACCAAAAATGTTAGCAAAAAAACCAATTGTATCATCTTGATTTAGTGAATCAACTTTAATCTCTGAACTACCTGCTCAGTATCCAGAAGGTGAGTATAAAGTAAAGGAATTAGTAATTTGCTCAATATCAGGCGAAGCGAGAATTAATCCGTTAAATGGTTTTAAATTATAAAATTCTAAGGCTGAATCAAAAATATCAAGACCAAGAAGTTTATTTGCAACGTCCTGTGAGGTAATTAATTCTGAATTTATATAAGTATCAGAAATACCAATTATTTTAAATTTAGCTGTTTTTTGTGGAATATCACGAATTTTTGCTAAATAACGGTCAACAGTGTTAATAATTGGCATTTCAATTATTGAATCTATCCCTAAATTGTGTTTTTTGCCAAAAACGTGGTTGACAACTAAAGGATAAATATCATTTTCAATTTTGAAATCATTAATGGCTTTGAGTAAATCTTGGTTTGATTCATCTTTGATTTCAATTATTGGGTTATTTTGGCTTTGAGTATTATAACCATAAATTTTAAGACCATTTTCAACTGAAGATCCGTCATTATAGGAAGTGTCAATGTAAGTATAGACTTGATTTTGCGGTGTGTTTTCAGCATTAGGGCTTAGAGAAATTCCACCAAAGGAAACGGTAAAGTCTTTTTCAACATTTGGGTTCAAATATGACTCGACTAAAAATTTCCGGTATTCATCACGATTTTGTACTTGACCAAAAATTGATACTTCGTGAGCCAGGTAGTCGTTCTTTACAGGATCGAATTTAAAGTACCAAAATCTACCTAAATTAACATTCCCCGGATCGGCTAAATATTTAAAATATGGTTGTTTGTTAGCGATTTTTTCTTCAATATTTTGTGATTGTTCCATTTGGTGGACAACTTTGTTAGAAATTGAAAAAATATTATTTCTTAATGATTCAGGAAGATTTGAAAGAACAATATCAAAAATTGAAAGGTTATTTGTTTCACTAATTTTAATATTTAGTCCTGATCGAGAAAGAACAACCGGATTTTTGGAGTTAATATTTATCTCACCATTTTGGTTAGTATCACCAAACACGGAAGGATTTCCTGGGCGGAAGTAATTTGGCGAATTAGTGTTAATCTCTGAACCTGATCCAATTGGAACATATAAGTTTTTCTCAAGATTTTTTGGATTATAAACAACTAACGGCCCACCTTCACGCGTTGGACTAAAGAGATTTAATTTGTATGTATAATGACGATTTGAGTAAGTTTTTGTAATTGTGTTTTGGAAAATATTATGGGATGAGAGTGAAAAAATTAGGGCAAATTGGACAATAATAATTGCAATTACTAGTGAGATAATTTTTCAAGTTGAATTAATAACAAGAGAAATTGAAAATTTGTTGACAATTTTGGTTTTTCGAAATAGTTTTGCCACTCCTTGGGCGAATTTTGAAGTGTTAATTTCACTAATTCCTGATAATAATTGGTTAGGTTTTTGTTTTAAGTTTCAAAGAATTACTAAATAAATTAGCCCACTAATTGCTAAAAATGGAACTATAAAGGAAAATACAAATGAAATTGGCTCAAAACTATAAAGATTTACATCAAATTCTCAAAACTGTGAAATCAAGCCAACAAGCGGAATTTTGACAAAAAATCCAACTAAATAGCCAAGAAATCCACCAATAAATGAAATCAGTAAGCCAATTGAAAGGAATGAAGAAGCAATTTCAAAGAGTGTATATCCTTGAGCCCGAAGAATTCCAAGAACTTTATTGTTTGTTGAAATATAACGTTTGATAATAAAGGCAACAGCAAAAAGTACTAGAATTGATAAAAATAAGGTTATATAAATATTAATTGATGAGAAAGTAGAAATTATATTTGTTCCAACTGAAATCCGCAGTGATCTTTCGGGATTTAAAAAGTCAATTTCATTAGCACTAAATGTTCGCTGGAGGCGATTTAGGGCAAAATTTTTGGCAATTAAATCATCAGTATCTTGCTTGAATTTTTCCAGATCGCCTTCTGGTTTTAATTTGATTAGTAAGTAATTTTTTACTGGATTTGAACGGAATGAAAAGCGAGCCTTATCAAAACCGAATTTATTTACATACGCCAAGGCTTGATTTGTCGGGTCAAGTTTAATATTTTTTTCGTCAATAACTGGATATAAATAATCAACACTAAAATCAGAACCAACAATTATATATTTAAGACCACCAGCATTTAAAATGTATTTATCATCTAATTGATCAATTAATTTTTCAATATCACTGGCATTGTCAGGAATTTGTCCTTGGTAGATTTCTTTTTGATTTTGTTCTAAATAGGTATTATTGACTTTAATTACATATGCGCGATTATCATCAATATTAATTGAGTTGCTTGCAAGACGGGTAACAATAATTTTTTCGAAGAATTTCTCGTAAAATTTGTAAATATTAACACCGAAAAATTCAGGATTATCTTTTGATTTTTCCAGAATTGAAGTAGAAATATCTTTTAATTTGTAATAATCAAGCGAAACACTGCTTGCCAAATTGCTATAAATAAATGGCGGAAGTTCTTCACTACTATTTTTTATTTGTGATGATAAGAGCTCAATTAGTTGTGATTGCTGCGCTGAAGGATCAGCTTGAATTTGTCTTACAGATGGAATTCGTGACTGTAAAATAAAGGCAAGATTAAAATTGTTTGATTCAGTTTCGGTTAGGGCATCAGGATTTGTTGAAAATCATAAAGGAATTTGTGGCAGTTGAGCTGAGAAAAATTGTCCAAGCCCAAGAGAGTCTAAATTTAGCCCAACAAGTAGAGGATTTAAAGTCGCATATTGAGCAACAAGTGTTGATAAAAAGCGTTTTTTAAAAGGTGAGTCGGAAAATTTATTTTGTAGCAAATAATTATCCATTATATATTTAACAGATTTATTAAAGTTAGCATCAAAAGGATAATTTTGTGAATAATAAGCCAAATATCCTAAATTTTCAACCAATTCAGTTTGATTTTCAATTAGCCAGTTTTTAATAGTTTTTTTATTACCATGTTGGTCAGTATATTGTTTGTCAAAAACTGCATCATTTAAAAGATTTCTAAAGGTATTATCGTTTTTTAAATGCAAACTTGTAAGATAAGGTTGCAAAATTGACCTTGAAGCAGCAGGAAGTCCGGCAAAAAGTCCTTCTTGGTTTTGGAGATTTTTAATTCCACCAAAAAGTTGTGTATCATTTAAAATTCCATTTGTTGAAGAAGAACTAGCAAAAGAATATAATTTATTAAATGCTTGCTGGAGTTCTAAGTTTGGAAGGTTGTTTTCAGCAACAAAACGAATTCAAAAACGATAATTACGAATTGCAAGTGGAATAATTGAACTCGGATTACTAATAATTGAGCTTTGTAATTTATCAATTTGATCGGCTGAGGCTGAAATATAAATTGGCTTTAGTTTTAGTGGATTTCCACCAGAATTGCCATCTTCAACTGGAGCAGGAATTTTGATTGAATTTGTTAAAAAGTAAAGAATATCACCAATAGATTCAGAACTTGCAAAAATATTTGTATCATCAAGACTTGGCGGTTTAATATTTGTGATAATATTACCGGTTTTTGTAAAATTTTTAAAATTAAAGATTTCAAAAATGTCTTTGATTTCTTGGAGTCTATTTTTAATATCTTCAATATTATCAAGATTTGCAATTCTTAAATATCTATTTAGGAAAATTCGCTCATTTAGTGTTAAATTTGTAATTTTTATTTCAGGATTTTCGCTAAGTTTTGTCAGAATAGAACTTGCAAGAACATCAATTTGCTTACTTTTTTGCAAATTATCTGTATTTACAGCTGAATTTCAGTTAGCGCTAATAAATTGTAAATCATAAATGTCAATTTTGTCTTCATCAACTCCAGGAAGGAAATAACGAAGACCAACTTCTCCACTTCCTGAATCTTGTCCTTTTGATGAGGCATTAATTATTTTAATTAATGAATTTATTGTATTTTGTCTTGTTTTTTCATCTTTAAGAAAAGTTCCAACAAGGGAAATTAAATAATCATTAGCTTGTAGTTGATTTCGCTTGAAAAACTCTTGGTTTTCTTGTGCTTTTTTCAAATTTTCTGGCAGATTTACATATTTATCATAACCATCTGAAAAAGAAGTTTTGGTTAGATAATCAAGATTTTTTGCAAAAGTTGCAATGTCAAAATTAGTAATTAATTCAATTAGACCTTCGTTAATGTTTGAATAAGGATTGTCACTACCTTTTCCGTTTAATTTTCCAAGAATTTTGATAATCTGAGCTTGTTTGTCTTTTGCAAATTTTTCAACAATTGGTTTTGTTAAAAATCCAAAAAAGCCTTTGGTTTTTTGGTCAACAACAGTTGAAAACATTGCATTAAAATCAATTTCATTAACAATATCAATTAGTCCTGATTTTATCCTTTGTTGGTCAATTGACTTTAAAAATTCTTTGACAAAATCGGAAGTTGAAAAAAGACTAATTAAATTTGTTTTGTTTTTGTTAGCTTCTTCGAATCAATTGTTTAAATTAGTAAGCATTTTTTCAAAGTCAATTGAATAAATGACTTTTTTAAATCCATTTAACAAATTAATTGGATTTTTAATTGCCTTAGCGAGTGCCTCAACACCACCAAGACGTTGAATTTGATCAAAAATGTCAACGCCAAAAGTAGATAAAACTGAGTTTAATGAAAAAATTTGTCTAAGAAGATAAAGACTTCGATCTGAATTAGAAACGGCAGATTCTTCAGTTTTATGAATTATTTGGTCAACAAAATTAGCAAGAACATCATTAATAATTGTTGGGCGGTTATTTTTAATTAAATTATGACCGGCCTTTACGAGTAATTCAGAAAGCAAATTATAATTTTTAGTTCGAAAAGAAAGAATATCAACTAATTTAATTTCATCAGCAGCATTAGCAAGAGCGGCAAAAATTGCATCTACATCCGGTTTTAAGAAAAAGCCATTATCGACTAAAGCAGAATTATTTAGTGCATCAGCAGCTTGTAAAAATAATGAACGGGCTGATTTTTGTGTGTCAATTTCATTTTGAACATTAGTTGAAAAGTAATAGTAAATCAGCGGAATTGTTGCTGTATTTGAAAAATTATCTACCCGTCTAAATCAACCATTTTGCGAAATTTTTGCATCAATTTCAAAGTTTTTATTTGCCAAGAAATTTGCAAGTAAAGCTTGCGTTCTCTGCTCGCGACTTCCAGGAGCTGAAGAGTCAGTTTTTATAATATTTTCAGGAAGCAGAGTTCATTTAGTCTCACCAAGGTTTTTAAAAACATAACCAAATTGGTAATTTGGCAGCAAAATTATTCCGTGGAAATCGAGGTTGCCAAAATTGTTTGTAGTCGGAATTGGATTTTCGTCCTGAACTTTTTTAAGTAAGACAATTTTTGTATTTAAAATGTTTTGGTAAAGCAATTTTTGATCATCTTGAAATTCAACATTACCAAATGTTACTTTTAAATCAATCAAATTTGGATCAATTCCGTAACTCTCATGAGCAGCAGCAATTATTTTAGCCTGGAAAATTGGCGGAATTTTTGTATTTGAATCATCTAAAATTTTTCCTACTTGTGGAAATAGTTTAGTTTCTCTTTTTGATTTATAGTCTTGAATTTCGTTAAATAGCCTTCCAAGTTGTTGCTGTTGTTCTAAGTTTTGATTATCAAAACTAATTTTATTAAAAACTTCAGGACTAATTCCGGAATTAATAAAATGAATTACTTGGTTTGTTGTTGAATCTTTGCCTTTTTGTTGAACGTCAATTGTAAAAGTTTGTCTTGTTCCAATTGAGTCAACTACTTTTACATCTCTTCCATTAACTTTTTGTGTGTAGTCTTGCAAATAATTATAAAAATAAACATTTGCATATTCTTGAACATTTTGTGAAAGTTTTAAAAAGGTTGCATTTTTAATATTAGAATTTGATAAGTTATTTAATTCTTCATTTGTAACAAGTGCTAAATTATTACTATTTAATTGTTCAATTTGGGCAATTGTACTTACAAAAGAAGGATCACCCTTTTTTTGGAAATTAACGGTTAAATCTGCGATTGAAAGATCTGCAGAGACAACAGTTTCATGATCGCCATCAGTAGTTATTATCCGTTTTTCCCAGTAGTTAATATTTTGTAATTCTTCAAATTGTTTAGGGTTATTATTTTTTAAATAAAGCAAATATTCTTTAATAAAACCAGTGAAATTTTGACTATTTGCATCAATTTCTTTAAGTTTATATTTGTGATTGATATATTCAACTTTAGATCTTAGATCACGAACTCAGTTTGGCAATAATTGGTAGTTTTGACCTGGATCTAAAATTTTAAACTCATTAGAGCTTCAGTTTATAGCCTTTGTTAATTTAAAAGTTTTAGAATTAATTCGTGCAGTAATTGAATTAGAATTTTCAGTAAAACTAACAAACGATCCACTGTTATTTTGAATCTCAAAATCACCATCAACTTTTTGTCTAATATTTAAAAGTGCATGCAAATCTTGCCCTTTTAATTCAAAGCCAATTCCTTGTCTTTGTCAACTTGAGCCTAAAATTGGATCAAAAGTAGCTTGTTTTGTAACACCATTAATGACAAGTGAGTTAGCAAAATTGATAATAATTTTATCCCCTTGTTTGAAATAAACAAGAATGTCACTAGCTTTGTAAGTTGTTTTGTCTAAGGTTATTTGATCACTTGTACTCAGAGAATATGATTTTACTTTTTTTTGAAAATTTTTACCATCACTTGTTGTATAAACTGGCAAAAATGCTTGTTTTGACAATGAAAATGTGTTGTCATCATTTAATTTTGCATTAAAGTAAAATTCGCGACTAAATTCGCTTGAGAGAACATATTCATCCTTGCTTAAATTAGGTGAAATTGAACCTAAACTAATAAAATTATCTTTTATTATTAGTTGTTTTTTACTTTTTTCGGACTTGAGTGGTTGATAAACATCTGGTTTGAGTTCATCATATCCTTCGTTTTGGGCGTTTCCAAAATAATTAAATTCAGTATTAATCGTTGCATCATGAAGACCAGAAAAATTTTTATACTCATCTAATCGGTCTTCATAGGCACGATTTGTCGTGAATAAAGTTGTAAAAATTACGGCGGTAAAGAAAACTAAAGTTATTAGCCCAACAAAAATAACTTTAGTTTTTAAAAACATTGCAAATATGTGTTTAAAAATCTTTTTCATAGGCTACCTACCTTAAAACTTAAAATTATAGTTTAAAAAATAAAAATAGCAAACAAAAAAATAAATTAAAATTAAAAAATTAACTCGACAAATTGACCATATATATAAATATTAAATTATATATATAGTTAAAATCTCGCCTAAATTTTTAAGACTCATGCTGGAATTAGCCCTAAAAAAACTTTTTTAAATTAGTAAATTTTTAAAAAAGATTTTTTTATTTAAAAATGTAGTATAATTTAATTTTTATTTTATTTTTCTAGTTTGCTCCTTATCTAATTGGACCAATCTAATCCATTTGTATTAAAAAAATCTGGAATAACAAAAAGAAGCGGGGTAAAATAATGAAAAAAAATATCTCCAAACCTGATTTTTCTAAAGCATTCAAAATATTTTTAAGTTTTGGTACTTTATCTCTGGCCGTCTCTGGAATTACTTTGATTGGTATAAAAAATCGCGATAAAACCGAGCATTTTAACATACCAATAACCCATTCAGCCCAGGAAACCGAAAAACTTTTAGACCAAATTAACTATTTATCAATTGGTGATTCAATTTCTGCTGGTTTTAATTGAGATTATTCTATTGATCTCCGCGGAAAAATTGATGCAAATAACAAAATTAACGGACTATCATATCCAGCATTTTTTGCTAGTTTTATTCAAAAAATAAAACCAAATGCACTTAAATCCTTTGATAATTTAGCCCTTTCTTGAACAACAATTAGCGATTGACTTTATTTACTTAATCCCGAAAATCCAGTCTATAAACATTCTGATAAGACCCATTTTAATTTCAATTATCATTTAGACCAAAAATTAGACTCACCATATGGACAGCAAATTCGTGACATTTTTGGTGATTTTAATTCAAATAACTACCCAAAACTACGTCAAAAAATTCAAAATTCTAATTTGCTAACTCTTTCATTAGGTGCAAATGATTTAATGGAAGCTATTGATTTTCGCACAATCGCTAAACCGATGCAAAAACTTGCTTCAAAAGCTGAGGCAAATTTTGAATTTGCCCAAAATATTGAAATTGCAAATCAAAGAATTTACAGAAACTTACAATTACTAATTCAAACTTTGCGAAGAATCAACCCTAATTTACAAATAGTTTTAGTTGGCTATAATTCTTTGTCTTCAAAAATCATTAAATTCTTTGAAAAAATGCTCACAAACGAAATTGGCGTTTCAGAAAATTATGCTGATTTAGTAATACAACGTTTGAATTCAACAATTAAAAAAGCCGCAAAAAGCCAAAAAGTAAACTATGTTGATTTATACAACGAATCAATTTGACAAGAAAAAAGTTCTGAATTTAGCACAAATGACATAGACATTCACCCCTCAACTAAGGGCTATAAAAAAATGGCTCAAGATTTGCTGTTCAAATTAGCTTTTGAACAAGACTTAGAGTTCAAAAAAGATGCAAATACTAAATTAAACTGAGACGAAAATTATGTTCAAAAAGACGCTAATTCTTACCGTCGAATTCTAAATTTAGGTGAAAATTCAGAAATTTTGAAGGCTTTAACCGTTGACAATTCACCTGAAAAATTTATTTCAGAAAATTCTGAAATTGAAGAGCTAACCACTCAAAATGTTAAAAAAGCAACTCAATCACCGATAGAAAATTTTCTAAACGTAATACTAAACAATAATTTTGGCGCGTTTTTAAACCGTTTTGTCCAGTTAGCTGTTCAAAATAATTCAAGTGTGCAAAAAATTTTGACTGATTTTTGACAGGAAAACCAAAATTTAGGCGCTTCTTTTTCCGAAATTTTGCAAAAAATTTACTCAAGTGGCTTTTTTAGCAAAATTATCAACCGTTTCCAGGATTATGTTGAAGATGTAACTAATAATAAAACTTGAGAAAAAGCAACAATTTCTGGCCTTGTTAATTATATTTTTGCTGATTTTGACGAAAAACAAATAATTGATGTTTTAAATACGGTTGTAACTTCTGAATTTGCAGATAAAAATCCTGAAAAAATTAAAGAATTAATTTTTTCATCCATTTTTGGCCAAACAATAATCCAAGATTTGCTAATAAATAACATTATCAAAATTGACCTTAAAAATAAGGAAGACTTAAAAGTTGTCTTTACCTTTGACTCAATAAGAAAATTATTTTCTAAAATAATTACTGACTACCATCTTCGTTCAAGCGAATATAAAAATTCACAGAATTTTCACGAAATAATTCGTACTTATTTAGAAAATCCTGAAAATGACAGCGATAATGTTGTTTTCATTCGCAATTTTATCTCAGAAACTCTAAAACATCATGAGTCTGTTAAATTATTAGTATCAATTATTAACGACAATTTTGAGTTCAATTTGAACGAGGAAGATCAAAATGCGCTTGTTAATCTTTTAGTTTCAATTGCCGATGTTGTTGTTCGCACTAATGTTTGGGCTAAACTAAATGATCAAGCAGCCAAAAATTTCCTAGATGTTATCAAAAAAATCAATACTACTGATATCTCTGAAAATATTGCTTCAATTTTTTCAGAGCAAATTTATACAAATTACTCATCTTTTTTTAAAGATTCCAAAAATTTACTTGATTTATTTCACGAACTTTTAAGTTTTGATTTGAGCCAAAACCAAATTGACTCACTAAAAAAATTACTTAATAAATTCTACCCAATTTTAACAAAATTTGACCTAACTAATTTTATTGATGAGTCAACCCCTAATTTTGCTAGTTTTTCATTCTTTTTTGATTCAGCTAAAGATTTTTTAGCTTCAAATTCATTTAAACCACTGGCTGACATTGTAAATCAAGCCATCGATGATTTTTTAGTAAATAAAAACAAATACCAACAAATTGACAACTTAAATCGTTTTGGCTTTCAGTTTTTAGCTAATAATTTACCAAAACTTGAGGAAAATGTTTATGAATTTATCGCCAGAAATGTTGAAAAAGAGGAATTTTTAACTAATCTTACTAGTTTAATTTCAAGTTCATTAAGCTCATCGGGCTTAACTGAAAAATCAATTAAGACTTTTACATCAATAATTGAGCTAATTTTTCAAGATTTTCGCGTTAAATATCAAGCTTGAAAAGAAGACAAAGATGCTCCAACTGATAATTTAATTTTTGGATTTGTAAAAGCCGCCTTACAAAACTTTGAAGCTTTTTATAAAGAAAATTCTGAAGAACACAATTCAGCAAAACTACTTTTAGAAGAAGCTAAGAAACAACAAAATCAGCTAGAAATTGAAAAATATTCTCACGAAGTTTCTTTAACTGATCAAAAACTATCCTTTCAAAATTTTTCATCATACTTTTTAAATAATTTTTTCACTCAAGATACAATTTATAGTCTCTTAAAAAATCTTGCAAGTCTTAATTTTAAAAGTAAAATCTCAAATGGCGACCTGGTTTTATTTTTCAAAAACCTTTTTGGACAGTCTTTTTTACAGAACCAACTTCTTGGTAAATTAAATCAAAATAGTTTTTTTAGCAACCCTAAAATCCAAAAATCACTTTTAAACATTTTAACAAACTTTTTTGAATCAAAGCAAGTTGAACAATTACTTTCAGAACTAATTAAGTACTTTTTTGACAAAAAACAATTCGAATTACACCCAAACTTTAATTCACTAGTTGAAAATTTTCTCAAACAAAACACTAAACTAATTGAAGAAGTTTTTACTCTTTTTTTAGGAGATTCTTCAACTTGAGATTCAATTTCTGAATTTTTAAGAATAATTTTGGCTGAATATAAATTAGATTTGTCTGAAACTTCAGTTAATACAATTTTGCAATTAGTTCGTGATATTTTTTCAAAACTAAAAGACTCAACTTTAGATTTTGATACTGACCCAAAAACTTATTCACCACTGACAATAAAAGCACTGATTTCAATTATACTTGATGCAATTTCAGGTAATTCTACCCCTAAAAAACCGGTTCTTGAGACTTTATTTGACAGTTTTAGCGTTGATATTGCTAATTTTTATTATTCTTCTTCAGAGGAAACAACTGTCGATGCCTCAAACAAACTTTCCCAAGATAATATTGCGACCTTAATTTCCGAAGTTGTTAGAAGTAAACCTATTTCTGAACAGATTCGCGCAGGTTTAGCTAATATTCCAAAAGAATATCTTGACAGTGTTATGCCAATTTTTAATTGGTTTTTAGAATCACCGGCACTAAAAGATATGTTTAAATCATATTTTAAAATAGTTGCAAAAACCAACATTAAACAACCACTGAACAACCTTTCATTGATTAAGACACTTTTTGAAAAGCAATATTTTAACAAAATTATTGGCGAATTTATTGTTGAATTAGATGAAAAAGACAACAAGTTAACCGATAATTTTTCAACACTAGTTGGAAAAATGCTTAATACTCAATTTGACAAAACTGAATTTCAGCCATTTTTCAAACTAATAAAAGAAATAATAAAAAATAATCTTGACAATTTTTACAAAGAAGAAGCTGATCCAAAAGGACTTATTCCAGACGAATCTTTCACTGTTAATGTAAGTGAGGATTTTTCCCAAGTATTAGTCAGTACTCAACCTTTTAGTGAAACTGACCAAACCCAACCTCAAACCCAAAACTCTTCATCGCAAGAAACAAAATCATCTCAAATTCCGGCAAATTATTCTAAAGAAAATGCCTTATTAACAAAATTTATATCAATTTTGAGTGAATTAACAAGCGGTAAGGTTGCTTTTTCAAATCTTAAAACACTTTTAGAGACCGAAATTGGAAAAGAAGAATTTATTATTGACCTTATAAAACAAATTGCGTCAGTTTATGGTCAAATTTCTCCAACTGAAAGAGACAATCTCTGAAATATCATCGTTAAAATTTTTAATTCAACATTTTTCAAAGACAAAATTAATCTGTTAAGTATTGGTGATGTGTCTAGCTTTTCACTCTTTAGTGGTTTATCAGCGGACAAAAAGGCAAAAATTGAACCATTACTTAAAGAATTGCTTGTAAAATTTTTACCTAAACCAATGAATAAAGTTTTAATTTTTCGCCTTTTAGATTATATGAACAAAAATTCTGCTTTATTCAAAGAAGTAAAAACATTTTCTGGGCTTTTAGTTAAATTTTTAAGTGATCAACCCAATAAAAATGCCAATAATACTCAGACAAATTCCCAAAATGAATCAAATTCAGCATTTTTAAAATCATATTTATGATCTGTGGTTGATTTTTTGATAAAAGATAATGAATTTGCAGATTTAGCAGCCGACATAATTGGTGTATATTTAAAATTAAAATTAGATAATAATCAAAATCTTACCAAGTTTAAAATAGAAAACCCGAGAAACATAATAACTAAATTTCTCGATGACTTTATAAATTTAGGGTTAGAAAATCCGTTACTTTCAGGAATTTTAGATCAAATTGTACAATCCATCAAAACCTTAAATCCTGATGAAAAAAGCTCAAGCTTTTTTAGTGCTATTTTTAGCAAATTAGATTTAGCAAAATTAATTAATCTTGATTTAGTTGTTAAAATTGAGCCAAAAATTAGTGAAAATGATTCAACAGACCAAACCCGAACCGATCGAAAAGATTTAATTGATGAAACAAAATTAACAATAAAAACCCCAACTAATCAAAAAATTTCAACTAAATCAATTGCTGATTTTTTTGATTTAATATTTTTAGCCTCACCAGATTGAGATAATACAAAGCAAAATGATGCTTCGCCAATTTTAAAAGAATTAAATCATATAAAATACACCGGAATTCAATTTGAATCAATTTTTAAATCAGGTCAAAAAGACCCTCAACTTGAGGCAATCTCTAAATTATTTCATAGAATTTGGCACTCTGAGAACAATGGATCTAATCAAATTTCCATACAAAATTTTAAAAACTCATCAAAAGGAAGACTGCTTTATAGATTGGTGTTAATTCTTCTTTTTTATACATATGAATCAAGAATTTCTGAAGCCACCTATTTAGTTCGAACTTGAGGGTTTTACGGTGGTGCTTTGTCTTCTTATACTGCATCTGAAATAATCCGTGCTTCATTGCAAAGTGGTGAGCAATCAAATAAAAATAAAACTAATAATAACAATTATAAAACCTTTATTGATAGTGTAATTGGCGATCCTGTAAAAAGTAAAGGTTGGTTTTCAAATACTTATTACAAATCTTGAGATGTCAAATTAAACGATATGTTAACAATGATTTATTACAATAAAGAAGAAAATCGTTTTCATAATGATACTGGTCAACCTAAACTAAAAGACCAAATTTTACAGCAAATCCACGATGGAACTTATCCTGATAAATTTGATAATCCAATTAAAAGATAGTAAATAAATATAAAATTTGAATCAATATTAATATTTTTTAGCGCTAATTAATTTTATACTCTTTTTATAATAGAGTTTTGCTTGTATATTTAATCATAGAAATCTTCTAGAGGTGTTTAGAAGTTTTTTCATTTTCTAATAATAAATATTAGAAAATAAGTACAAATTTCACTAGTTTTTGACCGTACAAATTTAAATTATTAACTAAAGTTTTTTTTCCTTAGATGGCAAAAATTTTTATTTCATGTTAAAAATTTTTTTAAAAAAGGAAAAATTTTAGGAAAATTTAGCCATTTTTCCACTATAATTTATCTTTAATAAAAATAAATTTAAATCAAAGGAATGAATCATCAGATTTAAAGATTGATTAAAACTAAAAAATAGCGCATTTAAAAGTCTAAATTAGTGTACTAACTTAGCCTCAAAGCGAACCTCAGTGTCAAAACTAATTTTATTTTTCTAATTTAAAAAAACTTCAAAAAAGGAGAACAAATAATGAAATCTAATATTTCAGAAGTCACAATTGCAGGAAGCTTCAATTCTGAACTTAATAATATGGGTCTTGATTTTAGACTAGAAAATGAATGGTTAAATGAAGATATTAATTCTGCACTTGAGGAATATTTATCCAAAAATGGAAAAAATGGCGGAAATCGCCCTGATTGCAAAATGCTTTTAGAGGATGAACTAGGTAATAGTTATCCTATTTTGATCGAATATAAAGTTGGTCTTAACAAAATGGTAAAACTAGATTCAAATGGATATCCTGACCTTACGCAATGAAATAACATTAAAAATTATGCAGTAAATGGAGCTATTCATTATTCTACAGGAATAAAGCAAGCAACTTATTATACCGATATTATTGTAATTGGTGCTGTTGGCGAGAAAAATACAAATGGCAAACTTGAACGCGAAGTTCAGGTTTGGTGAGTCTCAAATGATAATTATGGTAAAGGTCAATTAATAGGCGAATATAGCGATTTTAGTTTTTTAGACAAAAAACACTTTAATGAATTTATTAAAGAAGCAAAAAAATCATTTTTAAGCGAGGAGGAAAGAGATAAATTAAGGCAAAGATCAGAGGCCGAAATGATAGCTGCGCTTAAAAAACTTAATAATGATATTTACAAAAATGAAAATAATATCGAACCTGATACAAAACTATATTTAATTGTAGCTAGTATAATTGCAAGTTTAGGAATTCCTTATAAAGTTGCCCCACTTAATAAATCCGAACTTAAATCATCCAAAGAAGAAAACAGTCAAGATGGGGACAAAATACTGTATAAAATTATTAATTTCCTAAGACATAAACAGATACCAACCGAAAAACAGAAAACTTTAATTAATATTTTATCACCGAGCCTGAAAGATGAAAGGCTAAATGCTCCAGAAAACGGCGAGTCAAGAATCAAAAGAATTTTTGGAAAAGTTGTTGATGATATTGGATATTTTTTCAAAAACGGTTTAGAAATCGACTTTGCCGGAAAACTTTTTAACGAAATGTATTCTTGACTTGGTTATAGCGAGGATGCAAATAATGATGTTGTTTTAACACCACCATATGTCGCAAAATTGCTTGCAAAACTTGCTCGGGTTGACCAAAACTCTTATGTTTGAGATTTTGCTACCGGATCAGGAGGACTTTTAGTTGCGGCCATGAATGAAATGATAGCTGATGCAACTAAAAAAGCAAAATCACCTTCTGAATTAGAAAGAAAAATTGCACAAATCAAAACACAACAACTATTAGGAATAGAAATTTTACCTAAAATTCATATGCTCGCAATATTAAATATGATTATTATGGGCGATGGCTCTTCTAATTTGCTAAATAAAGATTCATTAAAAGACTTTAACAATGACGGTGGCGCATTTCCAGCAAATGCTTTTGTTTTAAATCCCCCTTATTCTGCACCTGGAAATGGGATGAATTTTGTTGAAAAAGCCCTTTCAATGATGACAAATGGTTATGCTGCTATCATTATTCAATCTTCGGCAGGTTCTGGTAAAGCAAAAGATTTTAATAAAAAAATTCTAAAAAACCATACGCTACTGGCAAGTATTAAAATGCCAATCGATTTATTTTTAGGTAAATCAAGTGTGCAGACACACATTTATGTATTTGAAGTTGGAAAAACTCATAATAAAGATCATTTAGTTAAATTTATTGACTTTAGCCAAGATGGTTATAAAAGAACTAATCGAAAGAAAGCGAGTGTTAATTTAGTCGATAGCGATAATGCCGCTGCACGTTATCAAGAAGTCGTTGATTTAGTTCATCTTGGGAATCATAAATTGAATTTAATTGATAAAAAATGTTATTTTTCCGATGTAATTGACCCTTTAAACGGTGGTGACTGGAATAAGACAAGACAAGCCGATTTAAAACCAGAAATCAGTGATTTTAAAAATTCAATTGCTGATTTTCTAGCTTGAGAAGTTAGTGAAATTATAAAAGGTACCGAAATTGGAGCTAAAAAACAAGACCAAATAAAAAAGTAGATTCCCCACTAATTGAAAAATTACAAGCAGTTCAGTGGGGAGAATTTAGAATTAAAGATATTTTTGAAGTTTCAAGCTCAAATAAAGTCATTCATGCTAATAAGGTTAAAATCTATGATACACAGATTCCAAACACTTATCCTTATGTTGTAAGACAAAGTAAAAATAATGGAATTAAAGGGTATATTCACGAAAATTTAAAATTCTTAAATCCTGCAAACACGATTAGTTTTGCTCAAGATACTTTTTTTAGTTTTTTTCAAAAACAAAAATATTTCACCGGCAATAATGTTAAAGTTTTAAAATACAAAGGAAAAAATACAATTAAAGAAAAATCATTAATGTTTATCGCAATTGCGATTCAAAAAGCCATTGCAAAATTAAGTTGGGGAATAAATTCCTCAAAAGAAAGTATTTTAGAAACTAAATTCCTTCTGCCAATTGATCATCAAAACCAAATTAATTTTGATTTTATAGAAAAATTTATCAAAGAACTTGAATCCGCTCACTTAGCAGGACTTGAAGACTATTTAATCTCATCGGGATTTGCTCAGAATGATTTTGATTACACAGATACGAGAGAGAGAGAGAGAGAGAGAGAGCCGCTTCTCAAGCGGAAATAGAGAATTTATACCTCAATACAGTTTGGAAAGAATTTAGAATTAAAGACATTTTTGAAATTAAAAATGCTTATGGTTTGGACGCAAATAAAGTTAAAATTTATGACGAACAAATTAAAGGAACTTCCCCTTATATTGGTAGGCAAACAACAAATAATGGTGTGCGGGGGTATATAATTGAGAATGAGAAATATTTAAATTTAGGCAATAGAATAACTTTTTCCCAAGTGAATTTTGCCTGTTTCTATCAAAAAGAAAAATTTTTTAGTAGTCAAAATATTAAGTTACTCGAACCAAAATATTATGAAAATTTTTCAGCAAAAGTATTTTTGTTTTTTGTAGCAATAATTCAAAAAGTAGTTAGTGGTTTTAGTTATCAAAGTTTTTCTAATAGCAAAATTGGTAATATTTCTTTTTATTTACCAATAAATTCGCAAAAGCAAATTGACTTTAATTTTATTGAAAAGTTTGTTATTCTAATTGAGAAAATAATTGTCAAGGAACTGTGGTTGCATACTAAAAAACTAGGGGTTTATCAAGAAATTGTTAATGGTTTTTAATAAATTTCTAATAATATTAATAGAAATTTAAAATACTAGGGTAATAATATCCTAGTATTTTTATTTTTGCTAAAAGAGCAAATAATGATTTACACCCAATATGAAAAATCATTTTACTTGAAAGTCTGGTTAAAAAAATTAACAAAATTGGTTCAATCAAAATCATAGGAAAAAAACTAATTGTCTGAACTTTTTCTACTTATTTAGTCCAATTTGGAGCTTTTTTCTTTTTTATTTTAAAAAAATAATAGAAACAAAAAAATTCTGCCACGCAATTATTTTTACATTATTTTGTGTTGCGCTTGAACTTACAATCAAGCAAAATGCAAGCACTTTTGCGTGCATAACACACTTAAATTTTACAGATTCTCTATTTTACAGTTTGCTAACATATTTTTATAGATTTAGAAGATTAAAATCCATTTTTCTTTCTGTCAGATATAGATCATAAGCCATTACTGCAGGAATAAATCTTACTTGAACATTTTGCAATCCAATATTTTCCATCATTTCAAGTTTTACTTCACCTTTATTTTCGATAGAATCATTTTCTGAAGGTAGAAGAAAACAATTCTTAACTGCTGAAAACTCATGATCATTTATAAATTTTTGATAAGCTAATTGATATAAATATTGTTTTGTAATTGATTCTATTCCTGGCTGTCCACTTGGTGTAATTCCGTATTCCAAATGTGCGTTATAATACTTTGCGTCAAATATAATAAATTCATAATTACCATCATTTTGAAAGATGGATACTAAATCTGGTATTAAAGTATTTTTCGCCTCTTTGCCTGTAATAGTCCATAAAGGCTTTTCAATTAAATCTATTAATTTTTTCTTTTTATCATAACCATCTTTTAAAAGCACTGGAAGATTCAAAGCACCCAAACTATTTTCCAATTGATTGTTCATAATGTGTGAACAAATCTTTTCCCAAACCAAATTGAAATTATTAGTTCCAAACAAAGATAAGCAATCAATATCATCAAGACTGCCTTTTTTGTCTATATAAGAATATATGGTCATTAAAAGTAATTGTTTTCTCGTGTTATACTGCACAGCTAGTTCTTTTTCAATTCTATATAAAATATAATCTTCATCGCCGAAATCATCTAATTTCTCATCAGATAAATCTACTTCTGTGATTTCAAATAAATCAAGAAGAGTGGCATTCTTTAACTCTTTAGAAATCTTTGTTAGTATGCATTGATGAAGCCGAGTAAAATAATCAAATTCATTGGCAACTCTTTTACGAGTGTGTAATTCCATATAATATGGTTTTTCATTTGATAAAATTGCAAATGATTCATTTATAGTTTTATCCCATAGAATTTCTCCTGTCCCATTGAATTCAACAATTTCTTCTGTACTGTTGTAAATTCCATTTTCATAATAATCATTTAATAAAAACAAGATTACTGCCAAAAGATTAAATGAACTACTTTCACTGCTATCATTAAACATGTTTATAATCTGTTCGGAAGAATTGTATTTTTCAAGAACTTTTATTATTTGTTTTAACTCATTAGTAGGATTCTTATTGCTTAATAGATACTTTGGATAACACTTAAGCACTCTACCTGCTATAACAATAACTCCAACAAAAGTAAATACATAAAAATATTCATTCTTGCCTACTTCAACACCAGATATCTCTATATGTTCATCTAGTAGTTCATTCATGTTCTTTTGTTTATCAGAAGCTTTTACCGCTTTTAAGACACCATATTCTTTTAATTTTCTAATCAATATAATGGCTTCATCTTCATTACATTTCAAAATGCTATAAAGTTCCTTTTGAGTATAGCGTATTTGCTCCCTTACAAATTCGGAGATCATAGGAAAAGCCTCCCCTAATTATCTGAGTTGTCATTTTTAGGTTCAACATTTTCAATATCGCAACCTGATACAATATCAGTATTGAATATTTCAACACCTTTTTGTTCAAATTCTTTGCAAATTTGAGAATATCTCGTGCTATCATTAGAGCACCCTTGAAATAGTTTTGACCGTTTTTGTTTGGCCGCATCCTCAAATAAGTACATAATCACTTTATTTTTAAATGCACTAATAAATTTTTCTCTATTAATTTCATCTCCTTGCTCAGGAATTATAATATCTTTAGAAAGAAAATATGGCCCTAATTGTTTATCTTCGTTTATTTTACAATCAGCAAGGAATTTATTAATAGCTTTTCTCAATTTGTTCCATTCAACTTTTTGTGTCTTATTATCAGAAAGCATAACATATTTTCCATGTAGAGCATGATCATTCTCATCAATTCCTAGATATGTGAAATCCCATCTTCTTTTAAATGCAGT
Organism: Mesomycoplasma ovipneumoniae; assembly: GCF_033343935.1. Taxonomy (GTDB): domain Bacteria; phylum Bacillota_I; class Bacilli_A; order Mycoplasmatales; family Metamycoplasmataceae; genus Mesomycoplasma; species Mesomycoplasma ovipneumoniae_G. The sequence continues at coordinate 27,728 of NZ_JAWPGQ010000003.1, forward strand.
ATCCATTGGAAATACACCTTGATCAGCAATGTTCATAGTAGCCCATATAAACATATTATTTGGTATCTTTATAGACTCGAGTTTTGATTCTTCGACTCCTAGTTGTTCTGATAAATATCTTCTCATGTCATTAGTGGTTGCAATTTTATATTCACTTACACCATCACTATCTCTATCCAATAGTTGAAAAATATCACCAAATACTGCAGCAACATTTGCTCGATTAATTTCTTCTATTAACAATACAAAAGGTCTAGGATTATCGGTCATCGCATTTTTTAAGGCTTTAACAAGAACTCTCATAAATGGACCAGGAACGTATTGGTATGAAATATCTTTTTTTCTAGATTCTGGTTTATATAAGTTTACATATTGTCTAATATCTATTCCAATATTTCGTCCTACATTACTATCAGTGGCAGCAGTACCTTTTAATCTTCTGATAGTAAAGTCCCCATCTATGTATAAGCCTAACAATACCGGTAATCTATTAAGTCCGCGAACCTTAAATTTATCAAACAATAAGTCATACTTTTCTTGAGCTGACTTAGTTGTGTCTGTTAATACAGAAAGAATATATTTATCAGTAACTGTAAGATTTTCGAAAGAATCATCAACCATTACAGGCTTATATGTGCCAACAAAGTTTGCATATGAATAGTCTGGATGAAAAGTTACTCTCTCATATTGATCTTGATTATTTTCTCCTAAGAGCTGTTGCAAGTCATTATTTAGAGTATAACTTTTACCAGTGCCAGGCGCTCCAAAGATAATACGATTTCTAGGAATTAAACTATTATATGAAGTCAAAAACACATCTTCCATATCTTTTTTGTTTTCTTTATCTTGGCTCTGTTTATCCATTTCTAAAGATATGTCTTCGTTTGAAAGGGGTGCTTCCAACATATTATTCTTTATATATTCTACAAATTCGTCTTTTGTGAATTTTCTATTTCCTAATTTGTATTCTTTCTTCTTTTTATCATATAAAATATTCATATAATATCTCCAATTACAATTTTTGCATTGCATTTTCGACAATATTCTTTCAACAAACAGAATACAGTCCAATGTTAGCCATAAAATAACCTAATGAATCTATTTTTATTCTTAATTGATCATTTTTGGCGTGGTTTTCGGGAGTGTTCATAATTTTGTGTTTTAAATTTTATGGATTTTCTCAGATAGAAATCTAATCTAATTTTACATTATTTAAGCGATTAGGGAAAATAATTTCTAACTGTTTTTTAATTTTGTCTCAATTTTTTCTGTTAAATTAAAATTTTTAGAAAAAAAATAGCCTTTTTTGCTATAATATATTTTTAATAAGAATAAATTTTGAATCAAAGGTGTAATTATGACAATTAAAGATCGAATAAAAAATAGTAAATGAGCAAACTTAATTCCTTTTAAATTGAAAAGGACACTAGTATTTGATAGTCTTGGCCAAAGAATCAATTCAACACCGGTAATTATTTTTCATGATAGCGAAGACAATTATTACTATTATATTAAAGCGCGTGATGCTCGTTTAACTGATTGAAGACTAAAAAAACGTATAGACGGTGAAGTTTTGATTTCAAAATCAAACAAACCTAATGCGTTATTTACAAATGATTTTTATTTAGACTGTTCGCAAATTTTTTATATCCACGGCAGTCAACTTGAGGAACTAACCAAAAAATACCCAGAGACAGAAATGCTTGACTCAAAAGAACTACAATTTGATCAAGTAAAAAAAATGTTTGACTACATTTATGAATGCCTAAAATTATACAAGCAACCTTTTATTGTAATTTCCAAAGTCTCTTATGATTCAAAAACCAGAAAAACTAAGTCTGAAGTTGAATATGCTAGTGATTGGCATTTAGAACATGACTATGACCGAGCAAGAAAGGAAACTAAAAAACCCCAAAAAATTAAAGAATTCGAAGAACTAAAAGATAAATTAAAAAAAGATAAAGATATTGTTGAATTAAAAAATCTTGAAATCGCCTTAAGCAAGGCTCGAAAAAAATATAACCAAGAAAAAATATATAATCCTTTGTTTGATTGAATTAATAAAAATAAATTTATACAAGAAGGATTAAATTCATTAGAAATTATTCGGGAATATAGAAAACTTCCAAATCCAATAGTTCCTATTAATGTAGATGCTATAATTATTTATAATTCGCTGTTAGAAAACCGTGATTTAGCTTATCAATTAATAGACACTGATTATAAATTTATGCTTGACTGATTTAAAAAAAATGATTTGGATATAAGTACGGAATCATTTAAGCAATTTCGTGAATCAATGCAACAAGCATATGGCCTAACTGAAGTTTTTTATTATCATAAATTAGAGGATAAACTTGATGAAGAAATATCCAAACTAGTACAAAAACAAACCCAAAATCAAAAGCCATATAGAGATGAATTAACTTATCGAAAAAGATTACTAGTTGAAAGATTAAAAAAAGAAAAAGAAAGATTAAAAAAAGAACAAGAAGAAGAATCTAAAAAAGATGTTCCAACATTCAAAATGAAAATGTAAAAAGCAGAAAAATAAGGAACTTAGACACTTAATTGGCGGGATTTTTCACCAGTTTTTTGATCTAGCTTTGGAATTTATATTAAAAAAGCTAAGCAAACAAACAAAATAAAAGCATTTATTCACTAATCCTGAGTTCTCCAACTCGATGGCAAAAATTCACTTTTTAGTCAATGTAAATATGCAAAAATACCCGGATTTACGGATATTTTTGAGACTAAAATCTTAATTTTATTATTTTAAATTAACCTTTTGTAAAAAAAAAAAAAAAATGTTTGGTCTAGGAAAAAATTATGTTATAATAACTCTCACTAAGAATGAATTAATAAATTTTGTATTGAATTAAGGGGGAATTACTTATGTTCTTTGGCTAAAAAATCAGAAAATGCGAATTTTTTGTCATATTTTTAAATATGATCCAATGCCTTAAATTTAACCGTTTAGAAATCTATAAATTTAAGGCTTTTAATTATGGCTCTTTCAAAACTTCACATATTTTTTTAGGCTCAATGTAAATAAAAATGAGTTTTCTATTTGCATTTAGTTTAAATAGTAGTTGTATTTTTTTATGTTTTTGTCAGTGTTTTGAACTAAAAAAGTAGTTTAAAAATTTCATAATTTTGCTTTTAGGTTAAAATTTTAGCTTTTTTAGTTTGTTTTATTTGATTAATAAGTAGATTTTGCATTCATGAGTGTTAAAAAAGTCCCCAAAACCGGACAATTTTTTAGATTATCTCATCAAGCTGGGAAACTTAGGACTAATTTATTAAAAATATTTTAATTTGCACTGCAAATTTAAAATAAATCAGTTTTGGTTTAACACTTCTAATTATTCATCAAATATTGATTGGCGATACTCATCAGTTTGCTTATTCATTTCAACATGAATAATAACTCTTATTGTACTTATTAGATCAAAATTATCAATAAAAACTTTTTTTAAGTCATCAAAAGATTTTATTTCGTACTTTTGACTATTAAGGTTAAAACTAAATGGCTTTAGTTTATTGAGTTTATCTTTTCTTTGTTTATACATATCTTTTTTAAAATCACTAAAAGATTTGTATTTATCACCGAAAATCATTTTTAAAACATGAGTATCACTACCTTTGACCACTCCTTCTGGAACATTAGTTTGTTTATTTGATTTGGCAGAAATATAAGGAATCATCCCGCCATAATAACCTTTTTCGGCAAGAAGTTCAAAAGCAACCCTTCTAAAATTGAGCCCACCAGAGACTCCTTCTGTATTTTCAAGTATTCCAAAATATGGTCTAAAGAAATTTACTGTATAGTAATTATTATGTCCAAATGATCTACCTGAACCTCCAACGTCCTCGGCAACAATATTTTTGTCAACTAAGTCATCAATTGAATTTATCGAATTTAATTCAGAAGTTTGTACTCTAGTCAAAATATCATTTTTTGCAAAACCGCCACTTCCAAGTTGGATTTTTCTGTAATCATTAGTGTTTAATGACTTTTTGGCAATTATCGCTTCAGCTTGTGCTAAGTCTAAAACATAGATTAAGTCAAAAAGATTTCTATAGTATTTTTCCAAATCAGCTAAATTACTAAATCTTTCTGGGCTTGAATTACGAACTAATTGTTGACCACCTTCATATTTTTCAATAAAATTAAAGGCTAAATCTCCACCACCGCCACTGTAAGGCGCCTGAAACATTCCGCGGGCAAAAGATTCAGCGCGATGACCAAATCTTTTACCATATCCATCAAGCAAAATATCATTATCAAAAGTATGAGTACTTTCATGTGAAAATATCGATTTTGCGTTTTTTGTTAATATTTTTGTGCCATCAAAATACATAAGTTTTTTATTTCCTTCAGGAACAAAAGCGGCATAATTCTTATTTCCTAATGATAATCAATGATCAAGAGGCAGAGAATAAGCCTTAACACCAGGATCATTTTTTGAAGCAAAGCTATCATAAACATCAACTATGTAATTTTCCATAGTTTTTTTCGATTTTTCATTTAAAATTCGGTATAAAACATCATAGTAGCCCTGAGCTGCCTGGGCAAATTCATTGACTTGTGTCTTTAATAATTCATTTGAATAACCATATTTGGAAAATTGTCCTGAAATATTGCTATTTGTTGTAAAAATAAATCAAAGAGCATTTTCGTCTTTTACAGTCAAAAGCGGCAAAAGTTTATTAGCTTGATCTTCGTGTTTAAATCTTTCAATCATTGGCTTATTTACTGATGTATTTGATTTGCTCTCAACTTTTGTTATATATGCTTTTGTCAGTGATTCAAAATATTTGTCGAGACTTTGGTCTTTTTCCTTGAATAAATTATAGTTATATTCAATAAAATCGGCAACTGATTTTGGTTTTAAATATTTTGAAAAAGCATCATGATAACCATTTGCAGTTTTGTTAGCTTTTAGATTAATAAAGTCCAATTTTCCAATGTCTTTTAACAAAGATAGACTATCATTTGATTTACCGTAAATTCCTAAAGAGTACAATAATTTATCTTTAATATCCGAAATTGAGTATCAACGGTACAAATAATTTAAACCAATATAGATAGAATTTTTCTCCTTTTCTAAATCTTTTTTATAAAATTCAGTAAATTTATTGTCATTTAAATCAAAAATATCAATATTATTTGAGATTGAATCAATTATGTTTTCGAGATCATTTTTAACTTCAGTCTCATATTTGTCAATAAAAAGTTGTTCTTTTATCGGACTGCTATCAACAAAATTATTTTGAGTATCAAAAATTGAATTATCAGATAAATCAGTATTTTTTAAAAGGTCTATTAAACCAGAGACTAATTGTTTTTTCTTCTCAGATATTAAAATATTTGGATGAACCATCAATTTAACACCGTTATCTTCAAAAGAAAAGTCAATGATTCCGTTAGTATTTTCACTAAAACTCTCTATTTTGTAATCTTCTTTTTGGCCATCGCCAAAGTAAATTCTTAGTTTGTTTACTTTTGATTTTTCATGGGCAAGATTTTTTACTAAATTATCATTGTCATAAAATTCAAATCCAAGCAAATTTTTTTTGTAAAGGCTAGAATTTTTATTAACTTTATGTGCATAATCCATAATTGTATAACGATCATAAAATGGTAAAAGTTTTGCAAAATTTGCATAAGCTATGCTAAAATCAGACTGATATCCTTTTAAATAGGAAAAATTTAGAGTTTTTAGCTTAATATTTTCATTATTTAAATGTTTCCATTTTTTTGCTGCTTGATTAAAAGTATTTTCATCAATTATTTTGAGTCAAGGAAAACTTTCATTATCAGCATTATTAACAAAGTTTATATTTTTAAACGACTTTTCATAGTCAAAAAAACTTGACTTATAAAAGTTACCAAAAATTGGCTTCGCATTAAAAAAATTTATCTTTGCATAAATATTTTCTACACTTCCGGCATCAGGAGAATTTTGAGTTCCGTTTGTGGACACCAAACCAATTAATCCGCCAGAATTAGCAAATTCATCAAGACCACTATTTAAAACATTTCCTTCAATTACAATGTTTTTTAATGACGAATTCTCTCCTAATTCAGCAACAATTCCGCCAATTTTATCGGAATTTATTAGTTTAGAGGTGATGTTTATATTTGCATAAGAATTCTCAATTGAACTTCCTCTTGTTATTATTCCGCTAAGACCGCCTGCAGATTGGGAAGAATAAATATTTCCATGAAAACTTGAGTTTTTAATAATAGAATTATTATCTAGCACACCAACAATTCCGCCTACGGTTTTTGGGCCTTTAACATGGCCAAAAAGATGAACGTTATTAACTGTTGAACCCGATGAAGAATTTGCAATTGCCCCAACTGCAAATTGGGAATTATTTATTGACTTGACTTTGAGATCTTTAAAATTAATATTTTGGATTGTAGCGTTATTTAAATTGTCAAAAAGTGGTTTTTCTAAATCATAAATAGTAAAATTTTTACCTTCAATACTTTCTAGCCTCCCAGAAAAATCAACATTTTCTAAATATGATTTAGAATTGTGGCCTATTTCTGTACTTTCTGCAGAAATATCATTTGCTAATTTAAAATTCCCAGAGGGATTTGCACGAATTTGACTAATTAATTGTTCAAAAGTCGTGATTGCACCTAAGTCATTTTTGGTTTTAGAAATATAAATATCAAAAGTAGAACTAACAGTGCCATTATTTAAAATATTTATGAAATTTTGGCCAAATTCACCAACGAATTTATAATAATTGCCTTGATCTTCAACAGTTTTAACATTCAATCAGACATTTTTTTGCAAATCTTCTGAGTCTAATTTGATTTTATAGTTTTTTAAATCAGAATCTAAATTATCAACTGAAAGTAGCTTTACATATTTGCCTTGACTGTTAAAATGATATAAATTTGCAGAATTTATATTTTTAAATTCAATTTTGGATCCATTTATTTTTAAAGAAACACTATCAATTTCAGCTTGCCTGTTTTCTAAAAAGGTTTTATCCTCAAAAATAGAAGAAACATTAATATTCTGTTCTGTGTTTTCTTGGTTTGAATTATTTTCTTGTCTTGGAATAACTTGCTCTTGATTATCCGCGTCAATTTTACCTTCATTTTTAGGATCTTTTTTAGAATCTTCACTCTTAGAAGTATCAATCTTAGGATCTTTTTTAGCCTCATCAATCTTAGAAGTATCAGGTTTATCCACCGCACTTTTACAAGCCGTGATAATAACTATTGGTGATAATGATAGGAAAACTAAACTAGAACTAACTTTCTTTAGTAAAATAAATTGCTTCATAATTTTCCCCCAAAAAATCTAAATAATTATAATAATTTTAACATAGAAATATAAGAATTGCACAAATATGAAAAGTTTAAAAAAATCCTTATTTTTAGCTATTTTAGAATTAGAAGTCCTTAGTTTTCAACTATAAATTTGCATTGTTTCATTTTGTCACACCTTTTTCGCAAGTGCCAAAAATTAATATGCTAATTTAAAGGGTATTTTCCTGTTTTTTTGTAGAAAACAAGCGATTTTTTAATTTTTTACAGTTAGAATGAAAAAAATTTTAAAAATGCTTGCAAAAAAAAAAAAAAAATGCTTGGCCTAAAATAAAATTATGTTATAATAAACATCACTTAAGAATAGTTAATAAATTTAGAAATCAGAATTAAGGGGCAATTAGTTATGTTTTTTGCATGATAAAATCAGAAAATGCGAATTATCCATTATATTTTTAAATATGATGGTATGCCTTAAATTTGACCGTTTAGAAATCTATAAATTTAGGGCTTTTGGTTATTGTTCTTTCAAAACTTCATATGTTTTTTAGGCTCGCTGCAAATAAAAACGAGTTTTCTATTTGCATTGAGTTTAAATAGTAGTTGTTTTTTTATGATTTTTGTCAATGTTTTAACTAAAAAAGTAGTTTAAATATTTTATAATTTTACTTTTTAAGTTAAAAAGCACGAAAAATCAGACACTTTTTTAAGATTATCACATCAAACTGGGAAACTCGGGACTAATTTATTAAAAATATTTTAATTTGCATTGCAAATTTAAAATAAATCACTTTTAGTTTAACACTTCTAACTATTCATTAAATATTGAGTTGCGATACTCGTCAGTTTGCTTATACATTTGAACATGAATATCAACTCTTATTGTAGTTATTCGATCAAAATTATCAATAAAAACTGTTTTTAAGTCTTCAAAAGAATTTATTTCGTACTTTTTATTACTAAAATCAAAACTAAATGGCTTTAATTTATTGAGTTTATTTTTTCTTTGCCTATACATATCTTTTTTAAAATCACTAAAAGATTTGTATTTATCACCGAAAATCATTTTTAAAACATGAGTATCACTACCTTTGACAAGTCCTTCTGGCACATTAGTTTGTTTATTTGATTTGGCAGAAATATAAGGAATCATTCCATCATAATAACCTTTTTCAGCAAGAAGTTCAAAAGCAACCCTTCTAAAATTGAGTCCACCAGAGACTCCTTCTGTATTTTCAAGTATTCCAAAATATGGTCTAAAGAAATTTACTATATAGTAATCATTATGTCCAAATGATCTGACCGAGTCTCCTCCAACATTCGCGCCAACAATATTTTTGTCAACTAAATCGTCAATTGAATTTATCGAATTAAATTCAGAACTTCCAACTCAAGATAAAATATCATTTTTTGTAAAACCCCCACTTCCGAGTTTGATTTGTCTATAATCACTAGTGTTTGAAGGCTTTTTGGCAATTATTGCCTCAGCTTCTGCTAAATCTAAAAGATAAATTATGTCAAAAAGATTTTTATAGTATTTTTCCAAATCAGCTAAATTGCTAAATCTTTCTGGACTTGAATTACGGACTAGTTGCTGACCACCTTCGTATTTTTCAATAAAATTAAAGGCTAAATCTCCAGGTTCGTCACTGTAAGGTGCCTGAAACATTCCTCGAGCAAAAGATTCAGCCCGATGACCAAATCTTTTCCCATATCCGTCAAGCAAAATATCATTATCAAAAGTATGAGTACTTTCATGTGAAAATATCGATTTTGCGTATTTTGTTAATATTTTTGTGCCATCAAAATACATAAGTTTTTTATTTTCACCCGGAACAAAAGCAGCATAATCCTTATTTCTTAATGATAATCAATGACCAACAGGCAAAGAATAAGCTTTAACGCCAGGTTCATTTTTTGGTCCAAAAGTATCATAAACATCAACTATATGATTTTGCATAGTTTTTTTTGATTTTTCATTTAAAATTCGGTATAAAACATCATAGTAACCTTGAGCCGCCTCAGCAAATTCTCTGATTTGTGGTTTTAATGATTCGCTTGAAGAAAAATATTTGGAAAATAATCCCGAAATATTGCTATTTGTTGTAAAAATGAATCAAAGAGTATTTTGGTCTTTTATAGTCAAAAGTGGCAAAAGTTTATTAGCTTGTTCTTCTTGTTTGAATCTTTCGATCATTGGCTTATTTACTGATGTATCGGATTTACTTTCGACTTTTGTAATATAAGCTTTTGTCAGTGAATCAAAATATTTGTCGATAGTTTGGTCTTCTTGCTTAAATAAATTATAGTTATATTCAATAAAATCGCCAACTGATTTTGGTTTTAAATATTTTGAAAAAGCATCGCGATAACCATTTGCAGTTTTGTTAGCTTTTAGATTAATAAAGTCCAATTTTCCAATGTCTTTTAATAAAGATAGACTATCATTTGATTTTCCATAAATTCCTAGTGAGTACAATAATTTATCTTTAAAATCCGAAATTGAGTATCAACGGTACAAATAATTTAAACCAATATAGATAGAATTTTTCTCTTTTTCTAATTCTTTTTTATAAAATTCAGTAAATTTAGTGTCACTTAGATCAAAAATATCAATATTATTTGAAACTGAATTAATTATATTTTCCAAGTCATTTTTAACTTTAGTCTCATGTTGGTCAATAAAAAGTTGTTCTTTTATCGGACTGCTATCAACAAAATTATTTTGTGTATCAAAAATTGAATTATCAGATAAATTGATATTTTTTAAAAGACTTATCAATCCAGAAACTAATTCAGTTTTTTTATCAGATATTAAAATATTTGGATGAACAATAAATTTAACACCATTATTTTCAAAAGAAAAGTCAATGATTCCGTTATCATTTTGCTTAAAACTGTCTATTTTGAAATCTTCTTTTTGGCCATCACCAAAGTAAATACTTAGTTTGTTTACCTTTGATTTTTCGCTGGCAAGATTTTTTACTAAATTTTTACTGTCATAAAATTCAAATCCAAGTAAATTTTTTCTGTAAAGGTTAGAGTTTTTATCCAATTTATGTGCATAATTCATAATTGTATAACGATCATAAAATGGCAAAAGTTTTGCAAAATTTGCATAAGCAATGCTAAAATCAGATTGATATCCGTTTAAATAGGAAAAATTTAAAGTTTTTAGCTTAATATTTTCATTATTTAAATTTTTTAAATTTTTCCATTTTTTTGCCGTCTGATCAAAAGCATTTTCATCAATTATATTGAGTCAATCAAAACTTTCATTATCAGCATTATTAACAAAGTTTATATTTTTAAACACTTTTTCATAGTCAAAAAAACTTGACTTATAAAAGTTACCAAAAATTGGCTTTGCATTAAAAAAATTTATTTTTGCATAAATATTTTCAACTCTTCCATTATCAGGAGAATCTGGAGTCCCGTTTGTCGAAACCAAACCAATTAATCCGCCAGAATTAGCAAATTTGTCAAGGCCACTATTTAAAACATTTCCTTCAATTACAATGTTTTTTAATGACGAATTCACACCTAATTCAGCAACAATTCCGCCAATTTTATCGGAATTTATTAGTTTAGAGGTGATGCTTATATTTCCGTAAGAATTCTCAATTGAGCTCCCTCTTGTTACTATACCGCTAAGACCACCTGCAGATTGGGAAGAATAAATATTTCCATGAAAACTTGAATTTTTAATAATAGAATTATTATCAAGCACACCGACAATTCCGCCTACGATTTTTGGACCTTTAACATCGCCAAAAAGATGAACGTTATTAATTGTTGAACCCGATGAAGAATTTGCAATTGCCCCAACTGCAAATTGGGAATTATTTATTGACTTAACTTTGAGGCCTTTAAAATTAATATTTTGGATTGTGGCATTATTTAAATTGTCAAAAAGCGGCTTTTCTAAATCGTAAATAGTAAAATTTTTACCTTCAAGACTTTCTAGACTTCCAGAAAAATAAACATTTTCTAAATATGATGTAGAATTGTGACCTATTTCTGTACTTTCTGCAGAAATATCATTTGCTAATTTAAAATTTCCAGAGGGATTTGCACGAATTTGACTAATTAATTGTTCAAAAGTCGTGATTGCACCTAAATTATTTTTGGTTTTAGGAATATAAATATCAAAAGTAGAACTAACAGTACCGTTATTTAAAATATTTATGAAATTTTGGCCAAATTCACCAATGAATTTATAATAATTGCCTTGATCTTCAACAGATTTTATATTCAATCAGACATTTTTTTGCAAATCTTCTGAATCTAATTTGATTTTATAGTTTGTTAAATCTGAATCTAAATTATCGACTGAAAGTAGTTTTACATATTTACCTTGACTGTTAAAATGGTATAAATTTGCAGAATTTATATTTTTAAATTCAATTTTTGACCCATCTATTTTTAAAGAAACACTATCAATTTTAGCTTGCTTGTTTTCTAAAAAGGTTTTATCCTCAAAAATAGAAGAAACATTAATATTTTGTTCCGTGTTTTCTAGATTTGAATTATTTTCCTGGCTTGGAATAATTGGTTCTTGATTATCCGCATCAATTTTAGCTTCATTTTTAGGATCTTTTTTAGAATCTTCACTCTTAGAAGTATCGTTTTTAGGATCATTCTTAGAAGTATCGCTCCCAGAATCACTCTTAGAATTTTCATTCTTAGAAGTATCAGGTTTTTTATCCACTTCACTTTTACAAGCCGTGATAATAACTATTGGTGATAATGATAGGAAAACTAAACTAGAACTAACTTTTTTTAGTAAAAGAAATTGCTTCATAATTTCCCCCCAAAAAATTTAACCAATTATACATAATTGTAACATAGAAATGTAAGAATTGTACAAATATAAAAGTTAAAAAAATCCTTATTTTTACTAGCTATTTTTGTATTATAACCCCTTTATTTTCACCGTAAATTTGTATTGTTTGATTTTGTCATACCTTTTTTGAAAGTGCCAAAAATTAATATGCTAATTTAAACATTATTTCCTGTTTTTTGTAGAAAACAAGCGATTTTTTAATTTTTTACGTTTTAAATGAAAAAAATTTTAAAAATGCTTGCAAAAAAAAAAAAAAAAGTAGAATTTAATTAACTACAAAAATCGTGAATGGGGTTTAATGTGGAATACTCACAAAGCATTAGCGCACTTAACATTTTTAAAGTAATTAAAATTTTAACAAAATTGCAGAATAACGGCCTAAAATACGCTCATATTGATTTTGTTGATCAAATTTATGCCCCAAATTTTGGACTAAACTACCAAATTGCAAATTATTTAATAAAGTTATTCCCTAATATTGAATTTGACGCACATTTAATGTGCAAAAATTCGCTTGAAAAAGTAGAAAAATTAGCTCAAATAGGTTTTAAAACAATTTTTTTACCCGCTGAACAAGTTTCAAAAACTAATTTTGAAAGATTAAATAAGACTTTTTATAACATAAATTTTGGCTTAATGATTCAAGCAGAACAAAAAATTGAAGACTTTAGCGAAATAATTTCTTGTTCAAACGTCATTTTATTAATGACAATAGATAAAATTGGCGGAGTTGGCGAGCCTCTAAATTTGCAACTTCTTTCAAAAATAGGGCAAATTCGCTCAATAAATAAAAAAATTAAAATTTACACTGACGGTGGATTGCGCAAGGAAAATTGAGCTGAGCTTGAAAAATGAAAAGTTGATGTCGCAATTGGCGGTAGCATAATTTTTGCATATGCAAATTTTTCTGAATTCTCTAGACTTTGAGGAAATCAAAAAAATGCCCTTAATTAATATTGTTTTGTATTCAACGGTTGGGTTGTTGTTTCTTATTTTGATTTTTTTCATTTTCAAAAGATTATTTGAAAAAACCCCGGACAAACTATCTCAACAAAAACTAATTTCGGTAGAAAAATTCACAATTGATGCTCTTGAAATTATAAATGCCTCTGCAGATGTAAAAGTTATGACAAATTTGCTCTTAAAAAATCGTTTTTCAAAACTAAATTATTCAGTTTTACCTGGTCTTATTGTCAATGAATCAAACCTTTTTTTCGTTTCTAATATTATCAGTTATCAAGTTGGCATTGACAAAATAATAATTGATGAAAATATTAGTTTTTTGAAAAAAGGTAAGATTTTAAAGCAAAATTATTTTTCCAAAAGCCAATTTGAGTCACTTTTTAAATTTCTTGATAAGAAATTTTCTAATTCAAAAATTGTCATTTTAGTTGATGATCGGATTGATTTTAATCAAATTGACAACAAAACTAGATTTGAAATTTGAAGCCAAGGCGAGATTATAAAAAAACTAAGACAAAACAGTCAAAAAATTTATGTTCCCAAAAAAATAATTGATTATTTTAGCTCAATTAACAAGTTTAACAAGGAGAATAATGCTTAAAAATCTGTCTTGGTACATTTTAGCTGCTTGAATTATTTTTTTGCTTGTTCAATTTTTTATTTTTTTCATCTACAGAGTTAATTTAAAAATTAAATATTCTAAGCTAAAAATTCCAATTAAACTTGATCTTGAAACCATAAAACAAGACTTTATTAATAAATATCAGCAAAAATTCATAATTTTACTAATTAAAGATTTTTTCTTAAAGCCTATTTGAATTACTCAAAAAATAATCAAAATTCCTAATTTTTACTTAGAAAATAACATTTATGGCACAGTTAATTTGCTTTATTTCTATAATTTTTATCTCCTAAAGAGCAAAAAATCACTGCAAATTGATATTTTGCTTTTTTCCAGTTTTCTTATGACTTTTCATTTGAGTTTTTTATTTGCATTTTTAAGCTATTTAATAGTCAGTTTGTGTTTTTTGATTTTAACTGTTTTTGTGGTATTTTTGGATTTTTTTCTAAATCGAAAAATTTATTCACAATCATATAAAGAATCAAAGCAAATTTTACTGACAAAATTAGAAAAGGAGGAATTTAAAGTGGCCAATTCATATTTTAAATATAAAAAACTAGCATTTTTGAAGAAGTATTTTTTGTTTTATCCGTTTTTATTACAGAATTTTATTAACAAATTTAATGCATTGGGGAAATAAATGAGAAAAAAAGAACTAAAAAAGCAACTTGTTGAGCTATATGACTTTGAAATGAAGGAGCTTGAAAACAAAAGTGAAATTGAACTGGAAAAATTACTGCAAAAGTCCAAAAATGAAGCAATTATTTTAAAGAACAATCCAAATAAATTTTTCTACATCAAATCAATGCCAAAACCAAAAGAAATTCAAACAAAAACATCAACAAAAGCAGGGTGAATCGTCTTTTTTGCCTTTATTGGCGTTCTTTTACTTGCGCTTACATTGTTTATGACGCTCGCTTTTATTAATACAGGAGGAAAAAATGGAACTTTTTAATGAAAAAATGACTAAATTTTGCAAAATAACAAACTGAAAACAAGCAGTTCATGAGGGCGTAAGGATCTTAGTTGAAAATAAAAAAGCAACTTACGATCTTGAAAAAGCAATCATGGAACAAACAGCAAAATACGGTGCCTATTATGTACTTGAAGAAGGTGTCGCACTTTTGCATGCGCCAGTTGGCGATTATTGTCTAGAAGTTGGAACTTCAATTTTAGTCTTAGATCAAATGATCACTTTTAATAACCAAAAAGATAAAAAAGCAAAAATTATTATTACTTTGTCTGCACCAAATTCTGATGATCATATTGGCTTAATTCAAGAATTTGGCCTCTTTTTTGGTAATCCCGATTTCAAAAAAGAAATTTATGCTTCTAGAACAATTAAAGAATTTTATCAAATTATAAATAAATACCGAGGTATAAAAAATGAACATTAAATGCGTTTGTGGCTCAGGATTAGGTTCGTCTTTGTTATTAGAGATGAATGTAAAATTTGTCCTTGATAAATTAAATGTCAATTATGACTCAGTTGAACACACTAATATTTCCAGTTTTAATTCTCGCGGGGTTGATTTAGTAGTTATTGGTGCTGATGTTGCCCCAAGTCTTGATTTTGACAAAGAAAAAATGGTAATTTTAACTAACATTTTATCAAAAGAAGAACTTGAGACTAAATTAAAAATAGCCTTAAAACTAAACTAATATGAAAGGATAACTGATGAATTTCGGTCTTTGACTTTTAGGTTTTCTAAAAGACTTTGTCGGCACACCAGCACTGCTTGTTGGACTTTTTACACTAATTGGCGCTGTTGCAATGCGCAAAAAAGTCTCACAAATTATTGTTAGTTCTTTTAAAGTTAGTGTTGGCTTTATTATTTTAGGTGGCGGTGCTGGTGTTTTAGTTAGCTCGCTCAATTCATTCCAACCACTTTTCCAACGAGTTTATAATCTAAGCGGTGTTATTCCAAATAATGATGCTTTTGCAGGCGCCCTCGCCCAGAGTTTGCCAAGTATTGCAACTTTAGGATCGCTAATTATGGTTATTGCCATGCTTTTAAATATTATTCTTGCAACTTTTTCAAGACTAAAATATGTCTATCTTTCTGGTCATGTTCTTTATTATTCTTCTTTAATGCTGGCGGCTATTATGTACACTTCTGGCTTTGATTTCCAAAATAGTTCAGGAGATTTTGCAATGGCACTAATTGCCGGAGCAAGTATTTTAGCCCTTTATATGGTAATCTCGCCTGCTGCTCAACAAAGATATATGCGCCAAATTACCGGAACAAATGAAATTGCCCTCGGCCACACCGGCGGATTTGGCTATGCTCTTTCAGGTCTAATTGGCGAGTCAATTGCCAAAATTTCCAAAAAAACTCTGCTTTCAACAGAAGAAATTAAATTTCCCCAGTCACTTTATTTTTTTCGAAACACCTTAGTTTCAATTTCTCTTACTGTTTTTCTTTTTTACATTTTTGCCTTTTTACCAGCAGGAATTCTTTATGAATTAGGAAGGTTTGATCCAGCTGCCGATGCTAATGTAATTGAAATTTTATCTTCAAAAAACTGAGTTGTAACTATGATAATTTCGGCTTTTACTTTTACTGCCGGAGTTGAAATTATTCTTGCCGGAGTTAGATTATTTGTTGGCGAATTAGTGCCGATGTTTAAAGGTTTTTCGGACAAATTGATTAAAAATGCCAAAGTCGCTGTTGACTGTCCGGTAGTTTTTCCCTACGCACCAAATGCAATTATTATTGGCTTTATTTCCTCTTTTTTAGCAGGAATAATCGGACTTTTTATTACGCTAGGACTTGGCTATGGAGCTCTAATTCCGGCTGTAATTCTTCCAGGACTAGTTCCACATTTCTTTTTAGGGGCAACTTCTGGTGTTTTTGGCAACGTAAAAGGTGGAATCTGAGGCGCTATTATCGGGCCTTTTGTTGGCGGACTGATTATTACATTTATTCCGGTATTTTTTGCCCTTGGAAATTGAACACCGCTCGAGACTAACTCACTTGGTGATTTAATTACCGCTGGCGGAGCCACAAAACAATCCTTAATTAGTCTAAACTGAGGCGATACAGACTATTTTATTGGCTATATTCCCGGAATTCTTGGACTAATTCCTAAAGTTGGAAAATATGTAATTCTAGGCTTTAGCATTTTAGTTTATTTGATTTTTATCATCGACGGAGTTATCAAAAAATACCATGGAAAACGAGCAAAAACTGCCTAATTTAAAGCTTTTTTTAGCAACAATGCGGGCAGTCGCCCTTGATGCAATTAATAATGCTGGCGGTGGTCACATTGGAATGGCTCTTGGTGCAAGTGAAATTTTTTATAGCCTAGTTGGTCAAAATTTAAATTTTAGTCCGCTAAATCCAAAGTGAATTAATCGCGATCGCTTTGTTTTATCAGCTGGACATGGTTCAATGGGACTTTACTCACTTTATCATTTAATGGGCTTAATTTCGCTTGAAGATATTAAAAATCACAAACAACTTCACTCTAAAACACCTTCTCACCCCGAGGTTGACAAATTAGAATATATTGATGCCTCAACTGGACCGCTCGGCCAAGGAGTCGCAATGGCTGTCGGGATGGCACTAGCCGAAACAAGACTGGCCCAAAAATTTAATCAACCTGACTTAAAAATTATTGACCATTTTACTTATGTCTTATGTGGCGACGGCGATTTTCAAGAAGGTGTTGCCTTAGAAGCACTCAGTTTTGCCGGAACAAATAAACTGTCAAAATTAATACTTATCCACGATTTTAATAACATTCAAATTGATACAAAATCTAGTCAAGTTAATAATCTTGATTTTGCTAATTTTTTTAAATCAATTGGCTTTGATGCAATTATTTTAAAAGATAATCAAGTTGAAAATATCAATTTTGCCCTTGAAAAAGCAAGAAAATCTGACAGGCCTGTTTATATTCAAGTTCCAACTATTATTGCCTTTGGAACAGAATTTGCCAATTCAACAAAAGGACACCATGGCTCAATTGATGCTAAAAAAACCTATGAATTTAAGGCTAATTTGGGACTGGAAAATCTAGAGCCTTTTGACTACGACCAAAAAGCCTATGAAATTGGGGCTGATTTATTAGAGCCAAAAAATAAAAAATATCTTGAGTGAGAAAAAAATTTTACTGTTTACAAACAAAAATATCCACTTCTTGGCCAACGATTTGAAAACTTCCTTAAAAACAAAGAACTTTTTAATCTAGAAGGACTGACTTTTGCTAAAAATAACTTAGCAATTCGGGATTATGTTGAGCAAATTATCCAAAAAATTGACAAAAGTGACTTACTTATTTTAGGTGGGTCTGCTGACCTAGGGGTTGCAACTAAAACTAAATTTAGCGGCCAAAAACTAATTAACTACGGAATTCGTGAGTTTGCAATGGCTGCAATTAACAACGGAATTTCACTTTATGCTAATTTTTATACAATTTGCTCGACTTTTTTAGTTTTTAGTGACTATGCAAAAGCCGCTTTGCGTCTTGCGGGCTTAATGAATCTGTCGCCAATTTACATTTTTTCGCATGACTCATATCAAGTCGGCGGCGATGGACCGACCCATCAGCCTGTTGAGCAACTGGCAATGCTAAGATCAATTCCAAATTTTTTAGTAATTCGCCCTTGTGATGAATTTGAAACAATTTTTGCCTTTAACTACGCCCTAAATTCAAAAAAACAACCAACTGCAATTATCTCAACAAGACAACCCTTAGAATCTTACAACAAAAATCTTGGAAAAATTGACTCAGCTTACTATATTTACAAAACTGAATCAGCTAAAATAAATATACTCGCCTCTGGCTCAGAGGTTCAGCTGGCCAAAAAACTAATTGATAAATTAGCACAAAATCAAATTTTTGCTAATTTGATTTCAGTTCCAATTTTACAAAATTTAGTTGAAAATCCACTACTGATTAAAAAATTAGAATTAGAAAAGTTGCCTATTTTTGCCCTTGAAGCTTCAAATGATCCTTTATGATTTAAATTAGCTACTGTCCAAAAATTTTCTGGACATTTTGCTAGTGGCTTTGGCGAGTCAGCACCAGGAGACATTGTTTATGAATTAAAAGGTTTTAATGTTGATTATTTATTTGAAAAAGTTTTAAAATTTTTAGAAAATAGGTAAATTTAAAATCAATATAAAAAAACTTGTTTCATAAAACCCTCTAAAGTTAAATAAATATTAGAAATTCAGACAGGTTAGTTAGCCTGTCTGAATTTTATTCTAACTAATCCAAGCAAAAAAAATACAAAATTTAAACTAAAATAGTCTTGTTTTGCTTATATTTTATTAGGTTATAAATTGAAACTATAAGCACAAAAATTTCTCCTGAGTTTGCCGGTTTGATGGCAAAAATTCACATTTTAGTGAATAAAAATATTCAAAAATACCCGTAAATCCGTCTTTTTTGAGGCAAAGTCTTAATTTTTATTAGTTTAAAATTAACCCTTTATAAAAAAAAAAAAAAATGCTTGGTCTAAAATAAAATTATGTTATAATAAAATTCACTTAAGAATAAATTAATAAATTTTGTATTGAATTAAGGGGGAATTAGTTATGTTTTTGCCATAAAAAAATCAGCCAGTGCAAATTATCCATTATATTTTTAAATATGATGGAATGCCTTAAATTTAACCGTTTAGAAATCTACAAATTTAGGGCTTTTAGTTATTGTTCTTTCAAAACTTCATATATTTTTTTAGGCTCAATGTAAGTAAAAACGAGTTTTCTATTTACATTGAGTTTAAATAGTAGTTGTATTTTTTATGATTTTTGCCAGTTGGTTTTTAAGACTAAACAAGTCTTTTAAGTTTTGTAAAGTTGAACTTAAGTTAATTTCCTTAGTGGAAATTTCAAATTTTTTGACTAATTGGTCAATATCAGTTTTGTCGCCGCTAATATCGCGAATAGGCATAATAAGACCTAAATGCGAATTAGGGAAAGCTTTTTTTCCTAAAAACGCAGCAAGTGCAGAGTCAACTTCACCAGAAATACCAAAAATCACGCCTTTTTTATTTGTTTTTTTAGTCTTGGCAATTCATTTTATAATATAATTTATATAATTATTTATTTGTACATTATTTTTCATAATTAGAATAATTTCTTGTATGATTATAGTGCAAAATAAATTTTTTAGTATAAAATTTCATATAAAATATACAATTTTTCCAGGAGGATATAGATGGCTTATCAAAATGATGCCGCTCAATTATTAAGATCAACTAAATCATGAGCAAAAATATTATTAATTATTCGTATAGTTAAATTTGCTTTAGGTCTTATAACACTTATTGTATTTATTGCTGGATTTTTTGGTGCTGTAGGTCAGGCCAGCACCGACCAAAAAAATATTGAAAAAGCAGTTTCAACACTTTTAGGATCAGTCTCGGCTACAGCTGTAATGCTTATTTTTTGGGTTATATTATCATTTGCTTTCTGAATTTTATTAATTATTTCCCCTTTTAAATTAAAAGATCTACCAGCACGAATGAACCTAAAAAACGCTCACTTTATTTCAAAGTTTAAGCGAATTTTCGTACTTTCTATTGTTGCAATTTTTATTCCTTTCATTAATATAATTTATCTTATTATGCTTAGATCATTTATTTCAAACTCAGAAAAAGAAATTATTGAAGATTCTCTTGATTAATTTTTTGTAGTACATAAGATAAGGCAAAAAATTTTTTTAAAATTAAAATAAAAAGGTGAAATTTCACCTTTTTATTTTAATTGAATAATATTGGAAATTATTTATGTCTTATTAAATTTAAAGATTCAAGATATTTTACTACTTCACCTTCGGTATCAAATTGCAAGGCTTCATTTGCAATTTTTACCATTTGTTCGTAATTTAGGTCGGAAATTAGTTTCTTTACTTTTAAAACACTACTTGTTGAAACTGAAAATTCATCAAGACCAAGACCTAATAAAAGTGGAACAGCATTGATATCACCGGCCATTTCACCGCACATTCCAATTCATTTTCCGTGTTTATGAGCTGCATCAATTGCCATTTTGATTAATTTTAAAAGTCCAGGGTTTAAAGTTTGGTATAAATAGGCAACTTTTTCATTCATTCTATCAGCGGCAAAGGAATATTGGATTAAATCGTTAGTTCCAATTGAGAAAAAGTCAACATATTTTGCGAATTGATCAGCATGAATTGCTGAAATTGGAATTTCAATCATAATACCAATTTTTATATCTTCACGTTTTGCAACTTTTGGATTTTCTTGACTAACTTCTTGATAAACTTGCTCAAAAATTGCTTTTGCGGCAAAAAATTCATCAAGAGTTGCAACCATTGGAAACATAATTGCTAAATTTCCAAATTCAGATGCCCGAACTAATGCGCGAAGTTGAGTTTTAAAAATATCGGTTTTGTCAAGTGACAATCGAATTGCACGATATCCTAAAAAAGGATTCATTTCTTTTGCAAAATCAAAGTATTTTAAGGTTTTATCACCACCGATATCAAGCGTTCTGACAACAACTTTTTTAGGATTTTGAGTTTCAAGTACGGCTTTATAACTAAAAAACTGCTCATCTTCAGTTGGCCAATTTTGGTTATCCATATATAAAAATTCAGAGCGGAAAAGACCAATTTCATCAGCATTTACTTTTTTGGCAGCATATGAATCATCAATTGAACCAATATTTGCAGCAATTACAACTTTTTTTCCGTCAGCACTTTTTGATTCTTTATTTAAATAGTCTTGAAGTTTTGCTTTTTCATTTTCGTATTCTTGTTTTAAAATTTCAAATTCTTTAATTTCACTTTCACTTGGGTTAAGAATTCCTTGTCCAAGATCACCGTTAATTGCTAAAATATCACCAGCTTCAGCTTTTTCAAGGATATCACCAATACCTAAAATTGCCGGAATTTCCAGACTTCGGGCCATTATTGCTGAGTGAGATGTTTTTGAACCAATATTTGTGGCAAAACCTTTGACATATTCATTTAATTGAGCAGTATCAGAAGGTTTTAAATCATCAGCAACAATAATTACATCTTCATCAATCGCGCTAAGATCAATTATTTCCAAATTTAGGATGTTTTTTATTATTCTTTGTGAAGCATCTTTAATATCAACCGCTCTGCCCATTAAATATTCATCACCAGTTTCAAGTAAAAAATTAGTATGATTTTTGGCTGTTTCTTTTAAGGAATATGCAGCTGAATATCCACTTTTTATCATATTTATTGTATCATCTTCCAAAACCGGATCAGTTGCAATTAAAATATGAGCATCAAGAATTTCAAGTTCATCTTGATTAAGTTTAGTTGCTAATTTTTTAATTTTTTCAATTTGTTCGACAGATTTTCGTACTCCGTCTTGAAAAATTTTGATTTCAGCATCAATATCTGTTATTTTTGCATCGCTAATTTCAATTTTTTGTTCAGTAAGTTTAAAAACTTTTGCTATCGATATACCGCTAGAAGCACCAATTCCTTTAAATTTATATGAGCGAAATTTTGACATTATAGACCTCCGATTTTAAAAAAATTAATTAAATTATAAAATATTTTGCATAAAATACAAATAAATAAATCTTATTGACTCAAAAATTTATTTGTTAGGTCTAAAAGTTTATTTTTTTCCCAAATAAATTTAACTAATTTTTCACGATCTGCTTGAGTTAATTTGATATCCTTTGTTTTAACTTGCCCAAAAATATCAATTTTTACAGGCAAAGAAAAAAAATCATCCCTAATATTATAAAAAGACTCAACTCAACAATTTAAAAGGTGGAAATTTTGTCCTTGATTTAAAATATCAAGTAAAATTTTGGACAAAATTAGTCCTAAAACTCTGCTGTGTGGCGTCTTTCTGATTAAATTTTCAAGTATTTCATTGTTTGTTTGGGCCACATAATCATCAATTTTGCTGATTTTATCAATGGTAGTCTCATTTTTTTCAATGTTTGAGTCAAGCAAAAATGAATGACCATGGTCGCCTAATACTAAAAATTCATTATCTTTTGCAATGTTTAAATTTAAATCATTAACAAATAAATTTGCATGCATGTTTTCTAAATTAGGACCAATTCCAAATACTTTTTTGCCAATAAGTCCGCTAGCAAAACTAAAAATTTTACATAAAATTGAATTGTTATAACCTAAGACAAAAGCAATTCCGTTAAAATTAGAATGTCGAACTAAATAACCAATTTTATAAATTTTCTCCGAATTTTCAAGCGCAAGATCAACTAGACTCATTCCAGGAACTAAATTTTGGGCTGGATCAATTATCAAAATATTGGCTTTTTCTAAA
Organism: Mesomycoplasma ovipneumoniae; assembly: GCF_033343935.1. Lineage (GTDB taxonomy): Bacteria > Bacillota_I > Bacilli_A > Mycoplasmatales > Metamycoplasmataceae > Mesomycoplasma > Mesomycoplasma ovipneumoniae_G. Next base: position 50,727 of record NZ_JAWPGQ010000003.1, read on the forward strand.
GAGTCATAATTTTCCATAAATACTTTATTTTTGTATCCGCCCTGTTTTATTATTAGATTTAATTCCTTAATAATTTGAGTTGTTTTTATAAAATTTTCGTCAATTAGTAAAAAATCAACATCTGTTTTTGCCAAAATCAAGTTATAAATTAAATTTATGCTAGTATTTGTAACTCCGATAAGTCCTATAATCATATTTTATCCTTTTGTAAAAAAATATTTTTTAACAGTTTGTGGTATAATTACTTAGTATTTAACACAGTCGAGCTTAGACTCTAATTTTAAATTTTCACTATTTTATTATACTATAAATTAGTAGAAAAGTAGAAGAGGTTCGTTTTGCTACAAGTCAGAACAAACATTTTTAGATCAAATCAATATTTTAAATTTTTATTTAAATTAAGTTTTAAAAAGAAAGCAGTATATGTTTTTATTATTCTTTCTTTTTTAACGACAGTAATGTTGTCCTTAATTACAAAATTTTACGCTACAGAGACAAATTTTAGTCTTTTTTCATTTATTACACTTTTTATAAATCTTTCATTAACAATAATTATATCATCCTACATGTTTTTATCTATTTTTAAAGATTTAGCAACTCAAAGTCTTGATATAATAACTTTCACAAAACCATATTCTCGTCAATATTTTATTGCGACAAAAATCTTGTTTTTAACATTTTTTGGACTTATTTGGTCAGTTTTTATTGACTTTTTATTAATAGGATTTTATTTAATTAATTATTCATTTTTTGACCAAGTTAATACACCTTTATTATTTGGTTTTTTATCGCCATTTTTTTCATTTACTATTTTTGGCGGAATTACTGTAATTGTTAGTCACAAATTTAGTTCAAAATCATCGCTTGCTATCGCTATTTTTTCATTTGCGCCTTTTATTTTAATTGGCTCAACAACAGCTTTTAACTCAACCTCAAGTATTAATAGATTTGCCGAAATTCTTAATTTAGAACACAATGGTTATGATTCAAAAACAATTGCTGATGTCGAAAAATTTTACTTAAACGACAAACAAGACCGTTTTTTTATAATTCCAAAACAAGTTGATAACCCTAATTTTACCGATCGACAAATAAATTACATTCAACAAGCATGAAATGATTCTTCAGCTGCAGCCCAAATCTGGCAAGTGGCTTCTTATTTATTAATTCCTTATCAATTAATTAATATTTTTGAACCAAAAGACCGTGATGCAATCGAAAATGCTGCCGGAAATCAGGACAGTTTTCTTAAAAATTACATTTATGCAAACAATTTAGAATCCAAAGAAAAAAATTACCTTCTCTCAACAGTTCCAAGTCTTCAAAGATACAAACTTTCAAATAACCAAGAAGTAATTTTAGTTCCTGGGGCTCTTAAAAATGATTCACATTTTGAAGATCTTGAAAATCGAGAAATAATTTATGCTAACGAAGATGCTTCCAATTTTGATAAAATGCTTCCTCAGGACGCCCAAACTTTTGGACTTACATCTGATCTTGTTGGTAAATTAAAGTGAAATTTAATAAAACAAGTTGTTTCATCTGAGGTTTTTAGCAAATACGCACGCACATTTTTTGAAGGCTTTACAGAAGAAAATACCCAAAAAGATATTCTTGAAAAAATTTCTGCGGCAATTTCAACTGACAAAGAACTTTTAGATTTAGTTGATGAACAAAGCGTTGTTCTTGCAAAAAATCCTGACATAACACAAATTGAAAACCAAGTTCAGAAAAAAATATATTTGGCTACCTCATTGATTTATTGACTTTATTTTAATAAACAAAATAGTTTTGTTCTTGATAATTTATTAAAAAATGACAAAAATACTTTTGATCCAGCGCCATTTTTTGTCAAAATTGACCAACAAAATTATCAAATCGGTGGATTTTCATCATTTAGTGCCGAACAAAGACTAGTTGATAATAGAGTGATAAAAAGGTTTAATTTAGCAAAAAGCAACAATTATTTATTCCAACCAGTTTTACAAATTATGGAAATAAAATCTAATCATCACGTTGTAATTAAAAATTTTTACCCGATAATTTGAGCATTTATTTCAATAGTTTTAGTTTATTTCATCTTTCGAATTTATACTAGAAAGGATTATAAATAATGTCAAATTGAGTTTTGGATGTTAAAAATTTAACAAAAATCTACCCTAAATCCGAAAAAGGTGCAAAAAATGTCACTTTTAAGGTTAAAAAAAACACAATTCATGCCTTTATTGGCGAAAACGGAGCGGGAAAAACAACTGTTATTAAGTGTATTGTCGATGCATACCAGAATTTTACAGGAACAATTCTTATTAATAATTTTTCAAATAAATTGCCAGAGGCAAAAAAATTTATTGGCTATGTTCCCGAAAATTCAATTTTTCCGCCTGAGCTAAATTCATACGAATTTTTGTATGAATTTGGACTAATGTCAAAAATGAACTCTAAGTTAGTAAAGCAAAAAATTGATTATTATTTAAAACTTTTAAAAATTGAAGATTTAGCAAAATTAAAGCCATTTAATTTTTCTTCGGGCCAAAAAAGAAAAATTATGCTTGTTCAGTCTTTAATTCATGATCCAGAACTAATAATATTTGACGAGCCTTTTTCAAACTTAGATCCTTCAGCGCGAAGTGAATTTTTAGCAATTATTAGAATTTTACACAAACAGGGAAAAACAATTTTCCTTTCAAGTCATAATTTGCAAGAAATTGATTCTTTAATTGATAGTTTAACACTAATAAACAAGGGGAAAATTTACTACTGTGGTCAAAAAACTGAAAATTTGCAAAAAATGTACCAAAAATATATACTAAATACGGGGACTACTAAATAATGTTAAAGAAAAAATTACTATTTTTAGCTACATTGCCAACCTCTTTTTTGTTTATTTCTTGCAGCGGAATTTATAATTTTTATGAATCTCAACCAAAGCCTGAGAATAAATCATTGCTTACAAATCTTAAATTTCAGGAATTTGTTAATTCAGTTTTTTCTAATAACGAGCTTCAAAAAGATGACTATATTTCAAACCAAATTAATCTAAATTTACCAAAATTAACTAGCGAATTAAAATATTCTCTTATTTTTTCAAGACCATATTTTAGATTTTTCAAAGATCAATACACCGAAACACGCGAAAATTCGCGATTTACAATTCATTCATATTTATCAAAAAATTGACTATTTTTACTTGAAAATATTGACAAATTATCTTTTATTTTCAACCCTTATACCGGTCGATTTGTTAAAAATGCTAATGAAGAAAAAATAAATTTGCTAAAAGATACCAAAATCAAAATTTCAAATAAGAATTTCGATTTTATTAAAATTGATAGAGAAGCTGATCAATTTGATAAGAATAGCGTTTATTATTTGATTTTTGACAAAAATAAATTTATTAGATTTACTGTTTTTGAAACTAATAATGAATTAAAAACAAAACTTGACTTTAATATGTTTGTGCTTGAAGATCAAATTGCTGATAATTTTTCTTTTGCAAATGCCATTGAAAATTGAGTAAAATCTGAAGAACAAAAGTATTTTAAAGATAAACTCGAAACCGCGCGCGAAAATCTAACCGATGATTTTAGAGGAAAAAAGGCCGAATTAGAAGACAAAATTGCCAGATTTAAACGCTCAAGCGGTCAATCACTTGATTCTGAAGATGAAGATGACGAAGATGGAGGAGGGAATTTTTGTAGTCTTGAACGTTTAGATTTATGTACACCTTCGCAAAAAGCTTTTCTACAAAACATACAAAACAATCGAAATCGTGGAACATTTAGAACGCGACGAAATGTTAGTGTCACAAATTTCCAAGACCTAGATACTAATTCTGATCAAAATAAATCAAGTCAAGAAATTTCCGATCTTAATTTAGAGCTTGCCGAACTTGAAGAAAAGTATAAAAATGATCTTGGAAATCTTGACAACACTGTAAAAAATCAGCTATTTAATGAAAAAAATGATCTAACTAGCTCTAATTTTTTCTCAAATATTACTACTGATATTTCTACATTTAATTCCCCTTATAAATTTCACAAATACAGTTTATATTCAATAGATTTGGAAAAAGGTAGTGATATTAGCCCAAAACCTGAAGAATCACCAAAGAAAAACTCAACTTTTATGGACAATTATTCTAAATTTATTGATGAAAAATTGGACATTAAAATAAAAAATGAAACAGCTGAAGAATTCAATAATCGCCGTGTTTTTGAGTTTATTTTTCAAACTATTTGACCAAATAATGAAAACAAAAAAGTCCAATTTTTTAATAGCTACTATGCAAAAGAAAACATTGAAAAATTAGAGTCTGAATGAAAAAAAATTCAAGAAAAATTAAATAATACTGATGGTCCAGATTTTGAAGCCGCAATTGAAGAATATAAAAACTTTGTTGATACAAACTGACTTTTTATTCTTGAAAGACTTGACAAACTTAGACTTGATTTTTATAAATGATACTCATTTCCTGATCAATTTAACGAAGATGGTAGTATAAAAGTTGCTCATAGTGATGAATTTAAACAACTTGTTAAAGACCAAGAAGATCTTACAGAGCCTTTTTATTATGCAAATAAATATCTTGAGTCAATTTCTGAAGGTGACACATCAAGATTTGTAAGTAATTATAAAGATCTTTATATATTAAAGCAAAACACACTAATAAATTTAAGAGTTGATAATTCAGGCTCAGAGCCAAAGGTAAGTCTAAATCCTTTTGTATATCATTTTCCTAAAACAAAAAATAAAATTTCGGCCAAAGTTCTTACCGAAATTTTCCACCAAGCACTTTATCATGCCTCTCAGGAAGCTTATCATGATTTTGAAAATGATTTTGTAAAAAAATTCCGTTATAATTTGCCTGCGCAAATGTTTTTTAAGGAAAAAGATGAAAAAAAATAAAAAATTACTATTTTCTGTTAACTTATTGACATTTTTATCAGCTGGTTTTTTAGCTAGTTGTGCTCAGCCATCAAATCAGCCAACTAACTATCAAGCTAAATACGAAAAATTTGCAAAAAATGATGTACTTCAGGAAGAAAAAGCTGAGCCTTTTTTAGAAAACAGTATTATCAATCAACTTTTAGATAAAATTTATGAAAATGCTGACTCAAAAGAGCAACTAATAAACCGAATTTCAACGATTGATTCTGACAACTATTTGAACGATTTAGCCTTTAATTTAAGCTTTTATAACACAATAAACAACTCACCAAGTGATTCAATAATCGGTGGTTTTGGTGGAAGAGGCAATTCAAATCCTGTTTTGTTTGAAAAAGCTAAATTTAGTGTTAATGAATTGTTTGAAAACAATTGACTTTGGCTTTTAAAAAATTTAAATTCTGCTGTTTTTGTTCGTGGGCTGGCAAAAATTGACCAATTTCAGCAACAAAATGATGAACTAAATATCGGTCTCAGAAATGAAGCCTTAAAAAACAGTTTTTATCAACCCAGTTCAAATAAATTTATTGACATTGCGATTGTAAAATCGCCGAGCGAAATTGATCCAGAGACAAATATTGAAACTAAAAATTATCAAGTTTTCCTTTTAAATCAAGATAATTTTATTTTTAATATAACTATTAAAAAAGAGCTTAAAAACCAAAAAATGCTTAATTTAGAAGCAACTTTAAGTCCGTGACTTCAAATTTACCCTAAATTTATCGGCCAAAAAACTGAAAAATTCCCACTACAAGAATATGCAAGAATTACTACAAACTACCGAAGCGGCGTTGCAGGTGTTAGCGTTCCTCTTGTTGAAAAGCTAATTTTTGAAGAAAATCTTGGCGGAAATGTTTTATATTATACTCTAGTTGACTTTCAAAAAAAGTAAGATAGTTTATTAAAAAAATTTTATTTTTTTATTGGTTTTTTTTATTTTCATGTATAATTTTAAATCGATAGATAAAATTAATTTTTAGATTCTTTCAAGAAATATAAAATACCTAATTTTTTAAAAAAAAGGAGTAAAAATGGCATATTTAGACAAAAAAAGGAAAGATGGCTTATTGCAAAGTGACGCATTTTACAATGAGCTCTTTCTTGGTTTGTTTGGATTTGGTTTTTGGTATTTGGGTAGAATAAGTCTAGCAATTATTAGATTTACCTTTACTCTCGTTGGTCTTTTAATGATTTTCATTTCCCAAATGATGTATTTAGGATCAACAGCCCAAGACGAAATTGCAAGAGATGTCCAAATTTTGACAATCACAGGTGGAGTAATTCTTGGTCTTTCTGTAATTTGAAACATAATCACTTTAATTATGATTTTCACCGCTGATCTTCGAGATGGAAAAAGCGTTAAAATTGTTCACTGAGGAACAGAAGTTGAAGATAACCCTGAATTAGAAAACGAATTTGACAATCCTCCTGTTGAACAACCTGAACCAGTAAGTGTTGCACCAATGGAAGCAGAACCTGTTTTTGAAGAACCATTAGATCTACAAGTTCAAACAACTGAAGAATATGTAGAACCAGAAGAACCTGTTTTTGTAGAGCCTGAGCCTGAAATTTATGTTGAGCCAGAGCCAGTTTATGAAGAACCTGTTTTTGAGCCAACTTACTACGAAGCACCGGTTGAAGAACCAGTTTATGTTGAACAACAAATGGAAATACAACCAGAACCTGTTGTTAATTTAGAAGAAAATCTTGATATTGCAAGACAAATTGAAATTATTAATGTTGAACAAGTTCAAGCAAGTCAATTAAACATTGTTCACGAAATGGAAATTCCTGTTGACTTACACAATTTAAAACACATTCATCACACTACATTTACCATTGAAGAAATTGAGAGCGGAATTGTTGATGAGCACTTTGAAATTCGTGGACAACATGATATCAATTGTCATTCATAAAAAAATAATTAAAAATAGTTATCTATTTTAATATGCGATTAAGAAATATTCCCGATGCACTTGAAAGAATTCAAAAACATAATTTACTAGTTGAAAATCCAATATTTGTTGATGATTCTTGAATAATAGAAGTAGGAATGGGTAAAGGGCAAATGATTACAAAACTTGCTTTTGAAAATCCTTCTAAAAAGTTTTTAGGTGTTGAAAAATTTCCCTCTGCTGCTGTTAAATCTTTAAAATATGTTGATACTTATAATTTAAAAAATTTTTTCATCATTATATGTGATGCAAAAAATTTATTGTCAATGTTGAACGGAAAAGTAAGTCAGCTATGGCTTACTTTTCCTGATCCTTGGCCAAAGAAAAAACACTATAAGCGTAGACTTACTTACAAACTTTTTCTTGATATTTATAAAGAAATACTAACAAAAAATGGTCTTCTAAAATTAAAAACAGATAACCAAAAATTTTTCGAGTACTCAATTGAATCCTTAGAACAAAATGGTTGAAAAATAATCTACCAAACTAATGATTTACTAAATTCTTCACGAGTTAGTCAAAATGTTATGACTTCCTATGAAGAAAAATGAGTTGGACTTGGTTATAAAATCCAGTATTTAGAAGCCACTTTTAATTAGAACAGTATTTTTCTAATATTTTTTAGACTGCTTTTTATCAAATTAGTGCATTAATTTAAGATAACTTTTTTTATATTTATTTTTCAAAAAAATATAGTTTTTAGGCTATAATTTCTATAACCAAACTTTTAAGCTATATATAATTAATTTAGTAAGGCTCACATATTTAAAATGAAAAAATTCTCAGAAATTTTTGTCAAATACTCCAATAAATTTGAATCAAATAGGATAACAATCGAACCTGTCTATTTTGACTCGCAAATCCCAATGCTATTAAAAGAAGACCTTGCAATCACTGAATATCTTGGCCAAAATAAAGCATATATTAATTTAGGTTCGCGCACAAAAGAATTTACACCTTCAAGATTTCGCAAAATTGCACAAAAACTAGCTAATTACCCACGAGATATCCAAATTGATTTTGATAAATTTCCAAATAGCTTCCTTCGTTATTTAATTGAAGTTGTTGCCTTTGTTCGTTCTGATATTTTTTCCCTAAGAGCAGAATATGATAAACAGCGAACAAAATACCGTGATATTTTAGTTGTCTCAAGTTATTTAGAAGAATTAAAACCAATAATTAATAAATACCAAATAATCAATAATGCTGTAAATTATGCTCGCTATTACCAAAATATCCCGCCAAACATTGCCTCTTCAGAGTTTTTAGCCGCTGAAATCCAGAAAAAAATTTCCCAAAACCCTAAATTAACTGTCAAAGTTCTTGGCGAGTCAGAAATCCGTAAATTAGGGATGAATTTACTTTTAGCTGTAAATCGTGGCTCAACTTATGATGCTAAACTTGTTGTTATTTCTTATGATGGGCTACCAGGAAGTCAATATAAAACTGCTTTTGTTGGAAAAGGGATAACTTTTGACTCTGGTGGATATAATATAAAAACTGGTACATATATGAATGACATGAAATACGACATGTCAGGTGCAATAATTTGTGCTGCTGCTATTGATGCCCTTTCACAATTTAATCCGCTAGCTAATGTTGTTGCTGTCTTACCACTAACAGACAACCGCCTAAATGGTGATGCAAATACACCCGATTCTGTTTGAAAATCAAAAAATGGTAAAACTGTTGAAATTAACAACACTGATGCCGAAGGTCGCCTGATTTTAGCGGATGCAATAACATATGCAATTCGTGAAGAAAATGCAACCGAAATTATTTCAGTGGCAACTCTAACAGGTGCAATTCGCGTTGCTCTTGGTGAAACTTTTACTGGCGCATTTGCTAATGATGACAAAATCTGAAAAAGTTTCAATGAAGCATCGAAAGAAGCTGGCGAATTGATTTGAAGAATGCCACTTCATCTAGATTTTGCCCAAAATATTCGTGATTCCAAAGTCGCAGATCTAAAAAACACTGATTTTTCCGGTAAGGCTGGCTCATCATCAGCTGCAATGTTTATTGCTGAATTTGTCGAAGACAAACCATTTCTTCATTTAGATATTGCCGCAACTGCCTTTGTTCGCAATCTTCCAACTGGTGTAATGGTTAAAACACTTGTTGAGTACATTTTAACAAAATAAAAATTCTAAATTAGTTTTATTATAAAAAATATAGCACTCGCTATTTTTTTTATATTTTTTTTAACTATTTTTAATTAGTTTTAACTTGTTAAAAATAGTTTGAATTTAAAATATTCTTGCTAATAAACTGCAAACCAAGGCCAAAATAGAATTTTAGAACTCTAAAAAACACTTTAATTTATTTAGTTTTTTTTCTTTTTGCCAAAGAAAATTTCAAAATAAATCTCGAATATTTGCTCAGTTCTTTTATCAATTAGTTTTTCAATTTTTTTAAAATCCTCTTTATATTTTTCAAGATTTTTGTAATCTTTATCAGCGGGGTCAATTTTATAATAAAGACCTTTAGTGTTATCTTTTGGACAAAGACTTTCTAATATATAATTTCCTTTTATATCAGTAACTCCTTGAATCAAAACATCTTGTATATTTTGGCAGATTGGTTCAGAATTTTTATTTTGCTTTCTTGAATTAGTATCTTTATGAAGAAGTATTAAGTTTCCGATTTTTTGTACTATTTTATTATACTTTTCTTCGTAACTTTTGTCGTTATTTATCAAAAATCCTATATTATAATCCTTGCTAGGTTTTTGTGGAAAAAAGTGATCAACTGAAATAGGATCGTCTGTGTTATTGTATAAATTCGTTAATTGACTTGTAAATTCAGTCTCAAAATGTTTTTTATATTTTGGATGAATTTCTCCATTATTTCTAAGGCTAATTCGTACTCTCAAAATAACATTTTTTTTAAAATTTCTATCATTATTGCCATCATTTTCTATGTAGTTTCTAAAATCGTTAATGTTAACTTTATCACTTTCGTTTGTTAGCGATTCTACTAATTTGTGATAAAGTTCTTTGTCGTTTTTTAAAAAACCTGGATTATTTTTTTGTTGCAACAACATCGTATAGATTCCTTTTCTTAATGATTGGCCACGAAAATTACTGTAATAAATAATTTTAGACTTTTCAATTTGAAATAAAACAGAACTAAATAACTCTAAATTTTCTTTTTTCTCGGTCAAGTCTAGGTTACCGTCAAAAATCTCAAATTCCTTTATTGCACTTTGTATTATTAATGAATACGGATTGTTAGCACCTTTTTTTGAAATCGTATTGATTTGTAAATTTATAAACGCTAGTTCATTTCTATGAATTATTTCTTTAAATTTTTGGATTAAAACTTTTATGCCGTCGTTGTCAGTTATATCTTTCTTACTTGATAAAACATTTATATGTCCGACATATGCATATTCAAAAACTAATATCTTTTTAACAAATTCTTCTAGCGTTTCTTTAGTTAATGCCTTGTTGTTTGTTCATTTATTTAATAAATTATCAAGTTGTTGGTATAAGGAAAATAAATTATTCTCTGTATTTTGGGTATTGAATTCATCCTCAATAAAATATTGTTGATTTTGTAAAAATGCCCCTAGTTTCTTTTTATTTTCTTTTTCTCCACCAAAATATTGTTGTATCAGTTTGACATATGGAATTTGTTCTTGTTGGGATTCTTCATTTACCCTAGAGGCAATTAAATCAACCACATCAATTGGTTTTGATTGAACATTTATACTAATAAAAAGTTTTGCAAATTGCTCATCTTTAATTTCCGAAATTCTAATTAATGTTAATAAAATCTTCTTCAGAATAAAATTTGTAAAATCATTTATTCAGTCTACTAAGTTTTTATTAGTTTTAATTTCTCATAATTTTTCTAAAATTTTTTGTATATTTCTGGAAAAAATAGTGTTGTCCATTTTTTCATTATTTTTAAAAAAATTTAGCAAAGGGGTATATTGGCTATTGTTTTTAGAAAAGTTTTCTAATATTTTGCTTATTGTTTGATAAATGCTCGGCATTTCTAAAAATATATTTTCGTCAGGATGGCTTGCCATCTTTAGTATACTAATCAAAATTAAGATAATAGAAACAGTTCTTTGCTGCCCATCAACAATTCAAAACCCTTCGCTTACTTTTTTTTCTGCAAAAATAATCGTGTTTAAAAACAAAAAATCTTCTTTAGTATCAAACTCTTTGAAAATTAGGTCAAAAAAATTCGCTATTAGGCCAGTATCTCAAGTATAATTTCTTTGAAAAAAAGGTAAATAGATTTTGTATTCATGAAATTTTTGTAAATATTCTTGTACTGTTATTGTTTCTGAAGACACATTTTTGCTTTTTTCTCTGACTAAATTAATATTATTATCATTTTTTTTGTAATCTTCTTTTATTTTAGCCTTCATTATTTTATTAATCCAACTTTTATTTATAGAAGTTTTACTTTTTGTTGGTTCATCATCTTCATCTTCATCTTTCACATCAACAACTTCAAATTCATCTTTCATATCAAGGACTTCGCTATTATTTTTATTTAGTTTTTCATCATTTATTACTAAATCTTCTGTGTTAATGAATTTAGACTCATTATTTTTTATTTTATTGCTAGCTACTAAATTTTGGGAATTATTAATTTCACCATTTTCTAAAATTTCTATTGTTTTTTGTAGATAATTTTCTATTTTGCTTATGAGGTTGTTTCTTTCTTGATCATTTTTTATATCTTCCATTATTGGTTTTCAAAAGCTACCGAAACTTTCAATAGCACCTTTTATAACATCATCATTTTTACCACTATTTTTTACTAAAATTTCTTTATATTTGCTATTAAGATACAAACCATCAAAAGATAAAAGTAAATTAAAACAAATTAAATTTAATTTTTTATCAATTGCCTTGTTTGCTTTTTTGAATGAAGATATAAATTTTTCAAATAAATCTAAAGTGATATTTTTAATATGATTATGCCTAAAAGTTGAATTTCCATCCCACTGATCACGATTCTGTTTATAAAAATGGGCTAAATCCTTGTTAATCTTAAGTCTAATAACAGGAGGATCATTTTTTTCATTTTTAGATACAATTTGAAGAACTTCAAGTATTTCAACACGTTGACGAAATGTTGACCATGATATGTATTTTTCTCGTTCTCAATCTTTAGTAGTAATTTTTTTGTGTGCAAATTGTGAGCAAGGAACTATTTTCTTATTATCTTCCACTTTATAATCTAAATACTTTTTGTTAATTATTTGGGGTAAATCTTCTATAAAAGGTTGGATATATATAAATATAGCAGTACCAATTTTTCATGGCTTTAAGTTATTATTTTTTGCAATATTTCCATTTTGATTAGCTTTTTTCTTCGCCATAATTCTCCTTGTCGATCTTATAAATTAAATTTATTAGCGCTTCTAAAATTGTTACTATAATAGAATTTCCTGGCTTGGCGATATAATGATTCTTTTGTTAATATATTTTTTGAAATTAAAAGACCGAGCCTTTCAAAGTCACTATTTTCAAAACCCATTAATCTAAAAGCTTCACGATTTGAGATAAAACGATAGTTTAGTTTTTTTTCTAAATTATTTTCAAATTTAATAATCCCGGTGTTTGGATTTCTGTCTTGCTTGGTTGTCAAGGTTCTAATAATAAAATTTTTTGACTCATTAATTTTTTCAACTTTTTCGACCATCCTAATTCGTGATGGAGTCGCATTAATTAAAAACCTAGCATTTTCGCTATTTTTTGCATCAAAGTTAAAAATTGATTGAAAAATTTGTTTCCTTTTATCCAAATTGTCAGAAATATCTTGACCTAAATTTAAGATATATTTCTTAAATTCTAAGTCGGTTTCAAAAGGTGTTTTTATTTCTTTTAGAAAACTAACAGCAAAAACTCGATTTCTTTTTTGAATTGAGCCAAAATTGAGTCCATTTAAAGTTGCAGTAAAAGTTTTATAACCTTCGTTTTCCAAAGTTTCTTTTCACTTTTCATATTGACTAATAAATTTTTTTGATATTAAATTAGGTACATTTTCCATTAAAAGATACTTTGGCTTAGTCTTCATTCCCTTAATTAGTGAATAAACATTTCAAATAAGAGAACTTGTTGAATTTTTATCAAAAATACCATTAGCACGGCCCATATTAGCAATCGAAAGACCTTGACATGGAAAAGAATAAGTAACAAAATCAGGCGCTAAGCGATTAATTTCATCGACATTTAAATTTGTAATTGAACCTAAATTATTACTTTTTATAATTGAAGCCACAAGAATTTTTTTAAAAGTTAAATCTTTTCTTGTTATTTGTGAAGGTCTTTTTGAATCTAGTGACAATTCAAAATTTTTTAAAAAAAAATTTATTTTTTCTGGTGAAGTAAGTTGATTTTTTTTTAAAATTTTATCAACATCAGGAAAAACATTGAGATGGATTTGAGCATATGTAATAATTGATCGAGCATCTCAATCAACTGTGGCAACAATTTCAAAAAATTTTTTCTTACCTTTTTGAAAATTAGCAATAGCTTTTGCTTGCGCCCCAATTCCAGAAAAGGTTTCTAATACCTTAATCTTAGACATTAGAAATCCTTTTTGTTCGGGCTTTATTAATGTTAACTATATATATATATATATATATAGTTAGTTCCAAAATTAACAATTTTTATCATATTAGTAAATTATACACAGTATATTGAACTTTTTTTGGAAAAATAGCCTAATATCAAATATTTTTTTATTATGAACCAAAGCTGTGAGTGTTTATAATTTTGAAACTACGGATTTAATTTCTTGATAAGTATCTAAATCAATAAGTCTAAAAAACGGGGTTAATTTGCCGTTTTTTAATTTTTTGTCCCTATACAGGCCAACAATTTTGTTTTTGTAAAATAGAGGGGAGCTTAACGAACCTTGTGTGTAGCTGATATCTTGAACAAAGACATTTTGCTTATCCAATTCAGCAATTTTGTCATTTACATAAAATAATGTTTTTAATGTTTTAGGTTTAAAATCTTCGTTTAAGACCGTGAGAAAACCTAGGGCTTATAATACTAAAATATCAGTAAAATAAGGATTTTTTAAGTATTTGATGTTTGTATAATTCTTATATTTTTATGGTATAATGAATTATACAATTTTCTATAACTGTGGGTAGGGTTATTTAATTAATATTCATAAGCGTATATTGAAAAAAGGCTAAATATCCGTTATTTAATTAATTTAAAAATGAATGCAAAATTTAATTATGATAATTCCACAAAATTTATATTAGTTTTTTTATTGTCAATTTTTAAAACAATAATTTTTGTTATATATATTATTTTAACTAGTATTAGCGGTGTTGGTGACGAACAAACAATTGGGTTAGATTCGACAACACCAATTGGAAGATTAAAAAATACAATAATTGGTATATTTGGATTATTGTTTCTTATCTCATTGGGTTTGCGTATCATTTTTGCCCAAAATTTAAAGAATGATGAAGTCTTTAGACAAACTGGGCTAGATGTTAAGCAATATTCGATTGGTTTTAAGTTTATTCCTTTAATTACTTCAATTTTATTAATCACTAAGTCGCTTAGAGACAAAATTTCAATTGGTAATGATTGAACTACAAGGCAATTAATACTTAAATGAAAAATCATTAACTTTATTAAAGATTTGGTTGTTCTTCTTTGGCTTTCCTCGATTGTACTTGCTATTGTTTCGCTAATTCTTCGCTTTGTCCTAGGCAATACAATGCTTGAAGAATTTAATGAGATTGTACTTATAATAATCTTTGTTGGGATTTTCTATTTTTTAATTCCATTTTATTTTTTGGCTTCCTATTCTCTTAAAATATACAGATTAATCAACAAAAGAGAAAGAACCTATTGAAAATCAGCTAGTTACGTTTTTTTCATGCCATTTTTTTACTTCAATGCTTGAAAAAATATTTTGAGACTTTCTAAAAAATTAAGAATTGCAGAAAATACACTAGCAAGTCAAAATGAAGCAAAAACACAAGTAATTAATAACAAAATTAGTCGACAATTTTATCAATTTACAATTGTAAAAAATATATTCTATTTAAATTTTGTTATAGTTTTTACAATAACAATGTCCCTAGCTATAACTAAAAATGAAATTTTTCGTAACCCTGGTGTTGCTCTAATTTTGTTTCACTTATTTAATGTTTCGACTATGACTTACCTTATATACATTGGGCCACGTTATTTAGCAGATTCTGTTAACATAAATTCCAAACGAACTTCACTAATTTTATATATTTTAGACATTTTTCTGCCTATAGTTTCAATTTATAACCTAATAAAATATAAGCAAAACAAGACTATTTTAGTTTAAATTAGTAGATTTTTTTCGCTTAAATCAATTAAAATAAAATTCTGACAGGGTAACTAAATCCTGTCAGAATCCCTTTTTGATAATTCAGATTTGCTGGTTATGATGATGGGCAAAAAACAGGCAAAAAACGAAGTGCTTATAATACCAAAATATCAGTAAAATAAGGATTCTTTTAAGCATTTGATGCTTGTATAATTCTTATATATTTATGGTATAATAAATTATACAATTTTCTATATTTTATGGAGGAAAATTATGAAATACTCATTTATAAAATCGAATAAGTTTAAAATTTTTTCATCAGGATTAATGCTAACAACGTTGGCCAGCCCATCGTTATTTACTTCAATCGCACCAATACAACAAAAACAAATTGCTCCAGAAATAAAGATTCAAAGCAATGAATTTTCAAGCACCGAAATTTTAAAAAATAATGTTATTGAATATGTTTTTGAAAATGATAAAAAAAACATTGATTCTATCAAATTTGAACTAAATAAACTCGTAAAATCAAATAATCTCAACGATCTTTCAGAAAATGATCTAAATAAATTTGCTGAAAATTTAATTTCTTTTACTAAAGATCATTTTAATGATAAAGAAGTTCTCGAAGAAGCCTGATATCATTGATTTCCAATGGCATTTTGATATGGGCTTTATGGAGTTGCTAGTGTGTTTGACGCTGCATTATATTCCCTAGGCGAAGCAGTTAACCTCCTGGGTGGTAACCTTTTAGATATGGTTAAAATTGCTTTAAATACATTAACTGGCAACTATAAAGATGCGGTCGTAGATAGCTTTATTCTAATAGCTAAATTACTATCCTCGATGTATACAAACGAAAAAGATATTATTGGTGACTCAATTACTGGTGAAATTATTGATTCTCTTGATGATTTAATATCAGGGGAGAGCCTAAAAACAATATTTAAAAATTTTCTTAAAAATTTAAGTATTAGTATATCTGCTGACTTTGTTTTGGAAACAGCTTTTAATATTATTAACCCGTTAATACAAAAAGGTATTAGCCTACTTAGGGAAGGAATTAGCTTTCTAAAAGTTAAAATTTGAGCAAATTACATCTATTATTACAATTTATATTGAGGGGTAAATAGGGTAAATTAATTAATATTCATAAGCATGTATTAAAAAGGCTAAACATCCGTTATTTAATTAATTTAAAAATGAACACAAAATTTAATTATGATAATTCCATAAAATTTATATTACTTTTTTTATTGTCAATTTTTAAAACAATAATTTTTATTGCAAATATTATTTTATATGGTATTAACGGCGTTGATAACAAACCAACAACTGGAGTGGATTCGACAACACCTGGAAGACCAAATAATACAATGCTTCTTATATTTGGAGGTTTGTTTGTTTTGTCATTGGTTTTTCGTATCTTTTTTGTACGAAATTTAAGGAATGATGAAGTCTTTAAGCAATCTGGGTTAGATGTTGAGCAATATTTGAATGGTTTTAAGTTTATCCCTTTAATTACTTCAATTATATTAATTATTAAGTCACATAGAGATAAAAATCCAATTAGTAATGATTGAACTACAAGGCAATTGATACTTAAATGAAAAATCATTAACTTTGTTAAGGATTTGATTGTTCTTTTTTGGGTTTTCTCAATTGTATTTGCTATTTTTTCGTTAATTCATTATCTTCGCTTTGGTTCAGATAATACAATATTTGAACAATTAAGGGACGCTTTGATTATAATTTTTATTGGGTTTTTTTATCTTTTAATTCCGTTTTATCTTTTGGCTTCCTATTCTCTTAAAATATACAGATTAATCAAGAAAAGAGAAAGAACCTATTGGAAATCAGCTAGTTACGTTTTTTTTATACCATTTTTTTACTTCAAAGCTTGAAAAAATGTTTCAAGACTTTCTAAAAAATTAAAAATTAGAGAAAATACACTAGTAAGTCAAAATGAAGTAAAAACACAAGTAATTAATAGCAAAATTAGTCGACAATTTTATCAATTTACAATTGTAAAAAATATATTCTATTTAATTTTTCTTATAGTTTTTATAGTAACAATGTGGCTAGTTATAACTAAAAATGAAATTATTTATAAC
Source organism: Mesomycoplasma ovipneumoniae (assembly GCF_033343935.1). Lineage (GTDB taxonomy): Bacteria > Bacillota_I > Bacilli_A > Mycoplasmatales > Metamycoplasmataceae > Mesomycoplasma > Mesomycoplasma ovipneumoniae_G. Next base: position 68,047 of record NZ_JAWPGQ010000003.1, read on the forward strand.
ACTGCTGTTAGTATAATTTTGTTTAATGTCTTTAATATTTCAACTATGACTTACCTTTTATACATTGGACCCCGTTATTTAGCAGATTCTGTTAACATACATTCCAAACGAACTTCACTAATTTTATATATTTTAGACATTTTTGTTCCTATAGTTTCAATTTATAACCTGATAAAATATAAGCAAAATAAGACTATTTTAGTTTAAATTTTAGTTTTTTTGTTTTAATTAATTAGAATAAAATTCAGACAGGATTTAGTTAGCTTGTCTAAATCCCAAATTGAAAATATTTATCATATTAGTAAAATATACTAGTATATTGAACTTTTTTGGAAAAATAGCCTAATATCAAATATTTTTTATTATGAACTAAAAGTATTTGGGTCAAATCTATTCTAATAAAACTAAGAAATTAATAAATTAATATACTAATTTAGTAAATAATTAACATTTTTATTCTAATCTTTAATTTTTGAAACTACAGATTTAATTTCTTGATAAGTATTTAAATCAATAACTCTAAAAAACGGGGTTAATTTGCCGTTTTTTAATTTTTTACCCCTATACAAGCCAACAATTTTGTTTTTGTAAAATAGAGGAGAACCTGACGAACCTTGCCTGTAGCTGATATCTTGAACAAAAACATTTTCCTTATCCAATTCAGCAACTTTGTCATTTACATAAAATAATGTTTTTAATGTTTTAGGCTTAAAATCTTCGTTTAAGACCGTGAGAAAACCTAAGCTATATAGGCTATTTTTTGTGTTTGTAAAATCCTCGAGAACCTGAAAATCAATAGAATCCGAAATTTTTAACAATAAGGGTTCTTTTGTATTTAGTGAAAAAACTACGATATCTTTTTCTTTATTTTCATATTCAACTCTAATTTTTGATTTTAATTTAGTTTCTAAATTTTTTTCACTAAATTGTTCTAAAAAAATATCAAAAATTTGTTGTTGTATACTATTTTTTATTGAATTTAACGAATGAAAAGTGCTGACAAAAGCCAAGCTATTATTAGTTTTTTTAACTAAGGTTGCGGTAAATCTAGTTAAATTTTTTTCATTTTCATTTATTATAAAATTAAAAACATTACTTTCTATTTTCGATAATTCAGATTTGCTGATTATAATGGTTGTGCAAGAAACAGCCAAAAACAAAGGGCTTATAATACTAAAATATCTAGTAAAAATAAGGATTTTTTTAAAGTATTTCATACTGTATAATTCTACATATTTATGGTATAATAAATTATACAAAATATTTGGAGGGAAATTATGAAATACTCATTTATAAAATCCAATAAATTTAAAATTTTTTCATCAGGATTAATGTTAACAACGTTGACCAGTCCATTGTTATTTACTTCAATCGCTCCAATACAACAAAAACAAATTGCTCCAGAAATCAAAATTCAAAGCAATGAATTTTCAAGCACAGAGATTTTAAAAAATAATGTTATTGAATATGTTTTTGAAAATGATAAAAAAAACATTGATTCTATCAAATTTGAACTAAATAAACTCGTAAAATCAAATGAACTCGATGATCTTTCAGAAAATGATCTAAATAAATTTGCTGAAAATTTAATTTCTTTTACTAAAGATCATTTTAATGATAAAGAAGTTCTCGAAGAAGCCTGATATCATTGATTTCCAATGGCATTTTGATATGGTCTTTATGGAGTTGCTACTTATGCTGACCTTCGATTAGCTGTGCTAGGCGAATTATTCAACCACCTACCTACCTTTGTAGATATAGGTCTAATTGTTGCAAGCGCATTATCCGGTGACTATGTAACAGCAACTGTAAATGGTTTTATTCTAATAACTAGATTACTATCCTCGATGTATACGGACGAAAAAGATATTATTCGTAAGTCAATTGGTGAAACAGAAATTGCTCTTGTTAATGATCTTGTATTAAATCGCGACCTAGATAAAATGATGAATAATGTTCTTAAAAATTTTAGTATCAGCTTCAGTATTAACACATATGCGAATATATATTCTGATCATATTAACCCGTTAATACAAAAAGCTATTAGTGTATTTAGAGGAATAATTAGCTTTAGCAAAGTTAAAATTTGAGCAAATTACCTCTATTATTACAATTTATATTGAGGGTAAATGGGAAATTAATTAATATTCATAAATGTATATTAAAAAAGGCTAAATATCCGTTATTTAATTAATTTAAAAATGAACAGAAAATTTAATGATAATAATTTCATAAAAATTTATATTTGTTTTTTTGTTGTCGATTCTTAAAACAATAATTTTGATTGTATTTGCTATTTTAATTAGTATTAGTGATTCTAATGAGAAACAAACAAACAAACAACTGGATTGGATTTGGCAACACCAATTGGAAGATTGAAATCCTTAATAGGTAGCATATTTTGAATATTAGTTTTTGCCACATTGGTTATGTGTATCTTTTTTGTTTGAAAATTAAGGGATGATGAAATATTTAAACAAACTGGTCTAGATGTTAAACAATATTCGATTGGTTTTGTGCTTATTCCTTTACATACTTCAATTTTATTAATTACTAAGTGACTTAGAGACAAAATTTCAATTAGTAATGATTGAACTACAAGGCAATTAATACTTAAATTAAAAATCATTAACTTTGTCAAGGATGTGATTGTGGTTCTTTGGCTTTCCTCGATTGTAATTGGTATTGTTTGGTGAATTCTTTATCTTAGTTTTGGCACAGAAAATACAATATTTGAAAAATTAAATTACGTCCTGATTATAATAATCTTTATTGGGCTTTTATATTTTTTAATTCCGTTTTATTTTTTGGCTTCCTATTCTCTTAAAATATACAGATTAATCAACAAAGGAGAAAAAACCTATTGGAGGTTAGCTAGTTAAGATTTTTTCATGCCCTTTTTTACTTCAATGCTTGAAAAAATGTTTTGAGACTTTTTAAAAAATTAAAAATTGCAGAAAATACACTAGCAAGTCAAAATGAAGTAGAAACACAAGTATTTAATAACAGAATTAGTCGACAATTTTATCAATTTACGATTCTAAAAAATATATTCCATTTAATTTTTCGTTATAGTTTTTATAGTAACAACGTCGCTATTTATAGCTCAAAATGAAATTCTTTCTAACAGTGTTGTTAGTGTAATTTTGTTTACTTTTTCTAGCATTTCGGCTATTGGTTTGCTTTATATACATTATATACATTGTTGTACGTTATTTAGTAGATTTTGTTAAAATACATTCCAAACGAACTTCACTAATTTTATATATTTTAGACATTTTTGTGCCTACAGTTTCTATTTATAACCTAATAAAATATAAGCAAAACAAGACTATTTTAGTTTAGTTCTTATCATAATTTTATATCCTACTATTAATTTTTTATTAAGGAATTGTAAAAATATCTTATTTTAAATACTTTTTTACATATACTGGTTTTATAAACTTAGAGTTTAGACAAATTATACTAACTAACCAACCAACTAAAAAATATCAAACTACCTAGCTGGTAAAGCTAAAAATAATTGAAATATGACCAATTTAATTAATCTAATAAAAGAAAAAAAATTAAATGATAAAAATTCTAGAAAATTTTGAATTTTGTTTGTTTTGTCAATAATTAAAACAATGTTTTTTGTTTCGTTATTTGTTTTATATTTTAGTTCATATGAGCATACTCCTAGACTGAGTTCGCATAGAGAAAATAATTTTGGCCTAGACTCTTTAATCAGAAGAGTATTAATGGTGATATTTTTAATAGCTATTTTTTTGTTTTTCATTTCATTATTTTTTCGGATTTCTTTAGCTTGAAATTTAAGGGATGATGAAATTCTTAAACAATCTGGTATAAATCTTAAACAATTTTCAAATGCTTTTTTACTTTTCCCTTTAACTGTGTCGATTTTATTAATTAATAACTCGTTTAGTCCAAAAAATACAATTGCCAATCATTGAACTACCGGACAACAAATAACTAAATGGAAAATTATTAATCGTTTTGTTTTATTGACTCTATTTTTTGCCGCATTACTGCTTTTCATTTTTGCATATGCGTTATCTTCTAGTCGTATTAGGGCAATTGATAATAATTTTATTACAAATTTTGCAGATGTTCTACGGCCAATATTTGCTTTTACATTTTGGTTTGTCTTAATTTTAGTTTTTTCATTAGCTTCTTATTTGTTCAAAATATATAAGTCAATCGATAAAACTGAAGAGGCGAATCAAACATCTAATATTTTAGCTTTTTTTGCGAGTTTTTTGGGAAGCTATGGTCGGTTCTTTTACAGAAACACCAAAACTGTAAGTGTTGATTGGAAAATATCGCTTATAGAAGAAGAATTAAAGACAAAAGAGGAAATAATCACAGAAGAATCCAAAACCAAAACTAGTTTAGAATTTTACAAATTCTCAATTATCAAAAATATATTCCATTTTATTTTTATTATCCTTTTTATGATAGCAGGCATAGTTTTACTAGTTGTGCCTACTAATCAACTTATTGGCCAAAAAGCCAGTATTGGCATTTTGTTTGGTTTATTTAGTATTGCATTTTCACTTTATTTTTTTTACATAGTGCCGCGTTATATTGCGAATTTTTCAAGTCTAACAGAAAATGGTTTTTATATAATTTTATATATCTTAGACATTTTTGTGCCTATAGTTTCAATTTATAACCTAATAAAATATAAGCAAAATAAGAGTATTTTAGTTTAAATTTTAGTATTTTTTGTTTTAATTAATTAGAATAAAATTCAGACAGGCTTTAGTTAGCCTGTCTGAATTTCTAATATTGCGAGTTTCCTAGTTTAATGAGATAATATTAAAAAAGTGTCCGGTTTAAACTAGGACAAAAAAATTAATAGTTTAATATTATTTTAACATCATAGCATATTGCTGTGGTGTTTTTCAATTTAAAATCGATTGAATTCTATAGTTGTTGTATAAATATATAATCTGCAATTATTTTTTTCAGATCTCCTAAAGTTATTTTACTGTAGTCTAACTCGTTTAAGCATTCACTTTTTATAGTTGAAAATCAGTATTCGGCCTACCTATTATCTAATGAATTTCCTACACGGGACAACGAAACAGTTCCTCCCATTTTATTTATTTTGTCAATATAGATTTTTGAAGTGTATTGAAATCCATGGTCTGAATGAATAACAAAATCTTTATCAATAGACCTAAATGTCTTTATATTATCGATAACTAAATCTAAACTCGGACAAAGAAGCCAACAACTTATTGTTAATTTTTTTTGTCCTGGTTTATTACGGGTGTTTTTTCATATTTTAATTCACTAAAAAGTGAATTTTTGTCTTAAAACTGGGAAACTCGGGAAAAACCCGTATTTACTGGTATTTTTTCATATTTAGATTCACTAAAAAACCAATTTTTTCCATCAAACTATCAAACCCGGGATACCGAAAGTGAAGTAGTAAAATATCTTGAATCTTTAGATTTAATAAGACATAAGTAATTTCCAATATTATTCAATTAAAATAAAAAGGTGAAATTGCACCTTTTTATTTTAATTTTAAAAAAAATTTTTGTCTTATGTATTATAAAAACTTAATCAAGAGAATCTTCAATCATTTCTTTTTCTGACTTTGAAATAAATGATCTAAGCATAATAAGATAAATTATATCAACTCAAATAATAAAAATTGCGACAATAGAAAGAACAAAAATTCCCTGAAACTTTGAAACAAAGTGAACATTTTTTAGGTTCATTCGTCTTGGTAGGTCATGCAATTTAAAAGGGGAAATAATTAATAAAATTCAGTAAGCAAGTGATAATAAAGCCCAAAAAACAAACATTACAATTGCAAACGTGGTTGCTCCAAAAAATAATGAGAATGTTTTTCTAGTTTCTCCTGGATTGGCGGCAATCTCACCTACAGAAGCAGTAATTCCAGCAAAAAATACAATAAGTGTTATAACACCTAAAGCAAATTTAACTATACGAACAATTAATAATTTATTTGTTCATGATTTAGTTGATTTTAATAATTGAGCGGCATCGTTATGATAAGCCATTTATATCCTCCTAGAAAAATTGTATATTTTATATGAAATTTTATACTAAAAAATTATTTTTGTGATAAAATTATACAAGAAATTATTCTAATTATGAAAAATAATGTACAAATAAATAATTATATAAATTATCTTATAGAATGAATTCGCCAAGAAGTAAAAAAAGCAAATAAAAAAGGCGTGATTTTTGGTATTTCCGGTGGTGTTGACTCTGCACTTGTTGCGTTTTTAGGAAAAGAAGCTTTCCCTAATTCGCATTTAGGTCTTATTATGCCGATTCGTGATATGAGCAGCGATAAAAATGATATTGACCAATTAGTTAAAAAATTTGAAATTGCCACTAAGGAAATTAACTTAAGTTCAACTTTCCAGAACTTAAAAGACTTATTTAGTCTTAAAAATCAACTGGCAAATTACAATATCCAACCTCGCCTTCGCATGGTTAGTTTATATGCTTTTGCTCAAGAATTGGATTATTTAGTTCTTGGAACTGATAATTTTTCTGAAATGTATCTTGGCTATTTTACAAAATACGGTGATGGTGGCGTGGATTTATTGCCGATTGTTAATTTAACAAAAATGCAAGTTTACCAAATCAGCGAACAAATTGGAATTCCAGAGTCAATAATTCAAAAATCCCCAAGCGCAAATCTTTGAGATAACCAAAAAGATGAAGATGAATTAGGATTTACTTATAAAGATTTAGATTTATTTTTTACAGATCCAAATTTGGTTAGTGATCAAGTAAGAGAAAAAATTGAAAAATTACACAATTTAAGCGCCCACAAACGTAATCCAGTGCCAAGACCTGCAAAGAAATTAGGAGATTTTTAAATGGCTGGTCATTCAAAATGAGCTAACATAAAGCACCGAAAAGGTGCTCAAGATGCCCTAAAAGCAAAGATTTTTAACAAATTTTCAAAAGAAATTATGGTCTCAGTAGCAAAAGGTGGGCCGGATCCTAATTCTAATCCGTCTTTAAGACTTATTATTTCTAAAGCGCGAGCAAAATCAATGCCAAAATCAAACATTGAAAAAGCAATTGCCAAAGGCCAAGGAGCAACTAGCGAAGGTCAAACTTTTAAAGAAATAATTTATTCTGGAACTTTATCAAACGGAATTAGTCTGATTGTCACAATTTTAACTGATAATGTTAATCGATCAGTTTCATCACTTCAAGCACTTTTTCGGCGTGCAAATGGACAAATTGGAAAACAAAATTCAATTCCTTATTTATTTGAACAAAAAGGTTATCTTGAAATTGACAAAACTGATCAAATAAATGGCGATGATCTTATGATGTTTGTTCTTGAAAATGGTGGTGATGATTTTCAAGAAGATGAAGAAAGTTACTTAATATATTGTGAACCACGTGCAATTCAGGACTTAAAATCAGCAATTGAAAATAATTTTAGTGTAAATTTTAGCGCTGTTGAAATTAGTTATTTTCCTGATTCTTGAGTTGAACTTGATCAAGAAAGCACCGAAAAAATACTAAATCAAATTGATAATTTTCTTGAAGATGACGATATTCAAAATGTTTATCACAATCTAAAAGTTTAAAAAAATTTTTTTAAGACAAAAATAGGAAGCACATACAAGCTTCCTATTTTTTAAAATTTTATTTTTTATTATAATAAAATTTTTTAATTTCTGAGACTAAATCGATTTTATCATTTCGGAATAAAATTCCCGTAGTCATATGTGATGTTAAATTGTTTTGATCGTAGTAAAGTTTTTTTTGATCTTTTGCGAGAGTAATTAACTGATTTATGAAAATTAATTCGCCATTTGTGTTATAAACTCCAGAACCAGAAGCACCAGGGCCGTTTGTTACAAAAAAACTAGGGGCGCCATTTTTAATATAAACACCTTTAAACATGTTTTTTGAAAATGCAGACCCAGGTCAAAAGCCGCCAATTTTAGTTGTATAGTCAATTTCGCCATTTTTTCATGATTTTTCACTAATTTTTAGTGGTGGAAACTGTTGAACATGATCTCAGAAATTAGAAAATTTTTCAAATTGTTTGGTAAATCTATTGATATCGTCTTCAACAGTTTTACCATTTGAATAACGGAAAGAAGATAAAAGTCATTTTTTGTGTTGTTGGTAAAAATCAAATATACCTTTAATATCTTTTCTAAATTTAGCGTGGTTAAAGTAAAATATCGCTACATCCTTGCCAAAATTGTTGAATTTTTTTTCTTCTCGGAAATATCTTTTGTACAAATTAGTGTTAAATTGACTTAATTCTCTTACGTTAGCTGGTCTGATATAGATTGAATTATTTCTTCGAAATCTATTATTTGCTTTCCTTAATTGCTCAATTTGTTTGTCATATTCATTTTTTATTCAAAATAAACTTAACATTCCAGAATTAGCTAAAGAACCAAGGGTATTAACATTATCATTAAAATAGAAACGCATGAAAGGATAAGCCATTAGTTCTCAAAAAGGTCTTTGATTAATATATAAAACATGTTTATTTGTTAAAAAAACACTTTCACCTTCATGAGAATCAAGCAATATGGCAGTTCCGGTTGAAAATCTTACATTTCTCTGAAAAATATCTTTGTATCTTTTATCTGAATAGTCAAGTGATCTAAAACCAAAATAATCTGGTTTAAAATTATTTTTTCGAAAACGAGGATTGAAGTAACCAAAAAGAGTTTTTCTTGCATCTTCGTTTTTAGAAAGACTGCCTGTATTTATTTTATCAAGCCAATAAATATTCAAGTTTTCATTTTTTTCGCCAAGATAATGATCATCATTTTCTTGTTTTATCACATTTGGTTTTAGGCCAAAAGGTTCATATGAATAAGTATTACCTCGAGCTTTATTAGTTGCATCAAATCCGATTTTTTGAGCAGGTTTATTGTCATAATCGCTTAGTTTTGAAAATTCTAACTTTTCATTTATTATCGGTGCTTTTTCAACAGGTAAATCTTCAACAACTTGGCTTATTTCTGAATTTACCAGCGGAATTTGTTCGGGATTTGGCTCAGGTTTTTGCTCAAGTATTTGCTCAAGTTTTGGATCAAGCTCAACTTTAGGTTCAGGTTTTGGCTCAGGCTTTGCCTCAGGTTTTGGTTTCGGTTTAGGTTGATTTGATTTGACTAAAGATTCTAATGATGAAAAATTTAAATTGTCGATTTGACTTTTATTTAAAGACGGATTTTGAATTGTTGATATTGATGAATTTGCTAAATTATGATTATTTTTAGAAGTGGAATTTTCAGCGATATGGTTATTATTTTCACGGGTTAATGGTGAATCATTATTTGAATCATTTATTGTTCTGATATTTCCAATTGGATTCAAATTTTGAGTAATTTGTGCCAAATCATTTTTTGGAGTTTCTAACTCTGGTAAAATTTGATTTTTTGGCTGATTTTCTTCAGTAATTACTGGATTTTTAGCACTTTCATCCTTATTTTTTCTATCTTGGAAAGGTATAAAATTAGTGCATGAAATTACAAAAAAATTAACCAAAAGCAAAGGTGCTAAGGATTTGAAAAATTTAAATTTCATAACTAAACCGCCTTTCTCCTTATTCGACAATCAATTTTATAATATAAAATTATAACAAAAAATATGTCAAAAAAATAAATATTATTATATTTGACGTTAAAGGTAAGATTATTCGATATTTAGTTAAAAATGATTAAAAAGGATTTTAAATTTTTAAGAGTTAATGATTAAAAACGGTAAAGTGATAATTAAAAGCACAAAACCAACAACAAATCCCAGAAAAATTGGCAGAATAGATAGCTCTTTTTGTTTTTGTTTGACAAAATTATAATCAATTTTTGGACTAACAGGTTTAAATCCTCGTTTTTCTAACATCCTATTTTGCGATTGAATTCGCCATTTATGATAAGAAATTGAAAAACTACTAAATAAACCAAGTCTTAATACCGTCGCAAGAACTGAAATTGAAATTGATAAAAGTCCCAAAATTGAAACTACGTCATATCAAACTTTTTCTTGAACAAAACCCATCACAAAACCAATAATAGCTAAAAATAGTGCTCAAAGAATCAAAGCTAAAATTGAACGTTTCTGGATTTTCCGTCTGAAAATAGCGCTGTAAAAAAACGAAAAAATAAACATGATAATAAACCGTCGAATTTAAGTAAAATAATTTTAAATATATTATATACTAAAAATTGATTTTTTATTTTTAAACGGTTAATAGTCAAATTATTTTTTTTCCATTTTTGCAAAATGATTGTATCATTTTAGTTTTAGTGCTCAGTCTTTTAGGAAAAACTGAATAAAATTATATATTTTATATATTTATAGTCTAAACAATAACAAATTTTATAATTTGGTAAAATGCTAAAAAATTATAAAAACTTTTAACCATTTTTTACTAATTATAATATAATTTTATATATTATTTAGTCATGATAGAAAATAACGATACTTACCTAGCAACAAAATTTGATCATTTTTCCAATTGAAAAAAAGAACGAAAGATTTCATTAATTTTTTCTTTACTTATTATTTCAATTACAATTTCGCTAATCGGATATTCAATGATTGAAAACCGTAGCGAATTTGTTCTTGACAGATATTATTTTATAAGCTTTACTAATTATTTCCAAAATTTTAGTGCCTTTTTTTACTTGACCTACCAGTCAAACTTAATTTACGGAATTACCTTATTTACGTTCGTCCTTAACGCAACCCAGCGAAAATTTCAAATTTTATTTGTTTTTACAGTAATTTTAACAATTGTTTTGATTGTTTTTTGATCTATATTGGCTTGAAATTTAAATTTGACTTGATCAGTTTTAGCAACAACATCAACTGTCCATTTTTTCCATCCAGTTTTTGCAATATTTGTACTCTTTTGGTATCGAAAACAATTTTCAGTTAGTAAATTAGGTTTAGGTTTTGGGGTTATTTATTCAGTTTGTTATTATATTTTTTGTGTGCTTCTGTATTTTTTCACACTTAGACAATGAGTTGCGCCTGAAATTAAAAAAGTCGGAGCTCAAGAGATAAAAAATATGGTATTTTTTTACACAGGTTTAACTATTTATCCATTTGTAAATTTTTTACATCCATTTTTTTATTCAGGAAACAGCCACTCAGTCGTAATTTTGTTAAACCTGTTAATGGCTTCTTCGGTTGTTTTTCTTCCATATATGATTTCACTTTTTTATATTAATATTTTTGGAATTAAAGCAACAAATTGGCGATTGACTCGAGAAATAAAATCGATTTATAATCGTTTAAAAGCATTTTTCTGAGTTTCCAAACCAAAAAATTAGGAGCAATTTGTTAAAAAGTGGCTAAAATTGTTGTTGGTCTTTCAGGTGGCGTTGATTCTGCGGTTAGCGCATACCTTCTAAAAAAACAAGGGCATGAAGTTATTTGTGTCTTTATGAGAAATTGAGATTCTGACCTTAACAATGATTTTTTAGGTCAGAAAAATTTAGGCGACAATCATATTTGTCCGCAAGAGCAAGATTGGCAGGATGCAAAAAAAGTGGCAGAGCAACTAAATTTGCCAATTTTCCGTGTAGATTTTGTAAAACAATATTGAGATGAAGTTTTTAGCGATCTAATTCAAAAGTACAAATCCGGTTTAACTCCAAATCCTGACATTTTGTGTAACAAAAACATAAAATTCAAACATTTTCTTGATTATGCAATTAATGTTCATCAAGCTGATTTTATTGCAATGGGTCACTATGCAAAAACAAAAAATGGAAATTTGTTTACTCCAAAAGACAAAAATAAAGATCAAACTTATTTTTTAGGACAACTTTCAAAAGATCAGCTAAAAAAAACAATTTTCCCGCTTGGCGATTATTTAAAAAGTGAAGTTAGAGAAATTGCCAAAAATTTAGAGCTAATGAATGCAACAAAAAAAGACTCAACCGGAATTTGCTTCATTGGTGAAAGAAAATTTACTGATTTTCTCCAAAATTATATTCCTGCTCAACCTGGTCCAATCGTCGATATTACCACAAATGAAATTATCGGAAAACATATTGGAATTATGTATTTTACAATTGGGCAACGAAAAGGTTTTGGCCTAAGCGGAATGAATGAACCTTATTTTGTTGTTGGTCACAATCTTCAGGAAAAAATTTTGTACGTTGCTCCTTCAAGTCAAAAAATTTGACTTGAATCAAACCAGCTTTTAGCAATTAATGCTAATTTTTTGACAGAAAATCTTCCACTTGAAAATTTAAAAGCCAAATTTCGCTACCGTCAAGAATTTGTTGAGGTTAATATTAAAATAATTGACCAAAATTCTTTTTATGTTTATTATCAAAATTATACTGCAGTAACACCTGGCCAACAAGTTGTGATTTATTCTCAAGATCAAGTTGTTTTAGCTGGCGAAATATCACTTATTTTCCGTGATGGCAAAAAACTTGATTATTTAAGTTAAAAAATCACGAGTTTCCCAGTTTCATGTGATAATCTTAAATAAGTGTCCGGTTTTGGGACTTTTTTAACTTTTTTGACCAGGAAACTCACGAAAAATAACTATCAAAGCAAGAACGCTAAATTCTAAATCTAAACATCACAAAAAAATCTACTTATTAACCAAATAAAGCAAACTAAAAAAGCAAAAGTTTTAACTAAAAAGCAAAATATGAATTTTTAAACTAGCTTTTTTAGTTAAAACACTGCCAAAAATCAATTTATGATAAAACAACAAAAATCACAAAAAAATACAACTACTATTTAAACTCAATGCAAATAGAAAACTCATTTTTATTTACGCTGAGCCTAAAAAAATATATGAAGTTTTGAAAGAACAATAACCAAAAGCCCTAAATTTAAAGATTTCTAAACGGGTAAATTTAAGGCATTCCATCATATTTAAAAATATAATGGATAATCCGCGCTGTCTGATTTTTTTAGACAAAAAACATAACTCATTCCTCCCTAATTCAATACCAAATTTATTAATTATTCTTAAGTGAGTCTTATTATAACATAACTTTATTTTAGGCAAAGCATTTTTTTTTTTTTTTGCAAATGGTTAATTTTAAAATAATAAAAATTAAGATTTTAGCGTAAAAAATACCCGTAAATCCGGGTCTTTTTGAATATTTATATTCACTAAAAAGTGAATTTTTGCCATCAAACTGGCAAACTCAGGAAAAACTTGATTATTTAGGTTAAAAAAATTAAATTAATTTAAAAAAAGTACGATTATAGCCAATAACTTTGCCTTTTATTGCGCTAAGAACCTCAAATGATGTCAAAGGTTTATTTAAATTTCGTGCAATTTGACTCCAGTCAATTACTTGATTTAGGCCAAAAATTTCAAGTTGGTATTTTCCTTGGCCGTTTGTAAGACCAGGAAGATAAATAACTCCGTATTTTGCTTTAATAAATTCAAATTTTTCTGAAGAATCTACATTAATTTTTTTAGCAATTGAATCAGCGCAAAACGAACCAAAACTATTAAAAACAGGAATTTCGCTATCAAAAAGGTCAAAACTGTTTTTTCCAGCACTTAAAGTCGTTTTATAATCATCAGTTTTTTTGATAATTCCAACGCGATTTCAGACATTTAGTCCAACTCCGAGCGAAAAATTTTCGGCAAAACTAGTTATAATTATAGCATATTCTTTAATTTTATCAGATTCAGAATAAATTTCAATGTCAAAATTACGGGCGCTAAAAAATGGACTTGTGCCTTGTTTGCCTAAAAATTCAATATCTAAAAGATGATAATCATTTTCTCTGGCAATTAGTGCTGATGAGCTAAAATTTATCGGTAAAAAATCAAGAAAAAAGTTTTGCTCTTCTTTGGGCAAAGGTGCATTTAGCTCACTTTTGGAAATCTGTTTTTTGACAAGCAAATTATTTTCAACTTTTCCATGAGAACGGTATAAAAATGAACTAATTCCAAAATCAATAACATGATTTTTGATTAATTCAAGAAAATCATCATAAAACAGAGGTTTATTTTTTGAATCTTCAGGAATTATATTTTCAACATCAAGGGCAAAAACCTCGAGTCGATAGTTATGATCATTAGCTGGTGGCAGCGGTCCAAAATAAACTCCATCAGGATGTGGTCGATAAAATGAATCAAGCAAATAATTATTTGCATGACGGGTCATTGAATTTTCAAATTGATACATTTTATCCTGTCGCGAAAAGGAATCATCTCATTTTAGCTTGTTTTTTTTAATATTGGCCGCAACTCAGTGAATAAAAACAAAACCTAATTCAGCAGTTGCTTCATAGTCAATTAAAGTCAGGGCATATGATTTTGCGCCTTTAACTTTGTCTCATTTTATCGGAAAACTTACCGAATTAGGGTATTTTTTTCCTAAATTGCCATTACCAAATTGGGTGTCTAAAACGCCATTTTTAACATCAGGGATATAAATTTTTATCATATTTTTTAGTCTTTATCAATATTTTTTGCATTAATTATTACAATTTCTTGTGTTGGTGGACCTAGGATAGGAGTTGCTTTAAGAAATTGGACATATTTGTCTGGCTCTGATAGTTTTTTTAAATTTTGCTCAAGATCAATAGGTTGGAAAGGCAAAAGGTTACCGCTTTTAAGAAAACCACTAATATTTATTCGTCTTTCAACGTAAAATATTTTTGGATTTTCAGGGTTTTGTTTTTTAATTTCATCTTCAAGTTGAAGCAAACTCGCACTATAAAGTCCGCCTCGATGGAAATTATTAGAATTGTCAAAAGGATATTTCTGGATTTTGTCAGTGAATTTATATTTATCAAAATCATTAATCATCCCAATTTGTTGAGGTGCGGCTTCTTCTCTAGTTTGAGGACCTTGGACTGGCAAAGGTGAATTTTGTTGGAAAGTTACGACTTTTTGGGATGAATTTTGTGAAAAAAAGCTTGGTTTTTGATCTATCAAGTTTTTTTGGCTTGTAGATTTAGGTTCATTTTGATTTTCACCTTGATTTTCAGGTTGACTTTTAGCCTCAGGGGTATCAGGATTTTGGTCAATTATTCAATAAATACGATAAATGCCATCTTTTATTGTATTAGTTGACTCATCTACATGTGTTTTTTGGTCATTGAGAAAAAAAGCACGCGGTTGAACTTTATATTTTCGCCCATCTTCGCCTGTTATTGTATATTTTTCTAATTTTTCAGTCAGTTCTGCTTTTTTTTGGTAATTTTTATCATTCAAAACAGGAACATCTAAATTAGTTTTAAAATTATCTTGGATAATTTTATTAAGTCTATTCAAGATTTTATAGTCATAATTTCATCAATAGGAATTTGAAAGAGCTTGCGTGGTTGCGGCTATTATTTGGCTAGCGATTAATTGAATTCCGGTAAGACCGATTGTAACTTGGTCATCTTCTTGGGTTGAATTTCCTTGAGCTTGCTGGTTTTGGGATTTAGCTTCTTGCTCTCTTTTCATTTTAAGAGCTAGTTTAGCAAGGGCTTTGATTACTTTATAGGATACATATTCTTGTTTTAATTCAGAATTATTTACAGCAATACCTGATCCAAAATTTTCGGGTAAAAATTCGGGATATACCTTTAAATCTGTGGATTTTAGGTATTTTTCTTGCGACTGTTTTCATCGTTTTAAAAATTCAGAAGCTGTTAAATAAGAGGTGCCTTGATAATATTTTTTAACAATTTCAGGAAAATTAGGAGTTTTAGCCAGTTGTTCAAGTTTCTTTTTAATTATATCATTAGATTCGTTTGGAAGAAAATTTTGAAAATTTAACTCTCCGCTATAATTGTAAATTAAATTCGCAAAAGCAGTATTTGCAATCTCTTGAGTTTCAATTGATAGGGGTACATTCAAAATTTCGGTTAATAACTTATATTTTTCTGCGCTAAGGCTATCTGAAAAATTTTTTACATCTTGGCCTTGATTTTCGATGCATGAAACAACAATTAGTGGGAAAGACAAAGGGATTAAAGCCAAAGATTTTTTAAATTTTAATTTCATTTTTACACCTACTTCTAAGCCTTAAATAAAAAACTAAAAGAAAAAAGATATTCTTTTAGTTTTTTCACTTTGTAAAATGATACCATATTTTTCAATTTATGCTTCATTTTTTACATAAATTTCTTCAAAGCCATTTCGCCTTCAAAAAAACCCTTTAAAAACATTATTATTTTGTAGTTTTGCGGATTTTTCGCGTTGATAAAGAGCTAAATTTGAATAATATTCTTTTGAAAAAAAGGGAATAATTCCGTTATAAATTAGTTTTAATGATTTTTTATCTAAAACTATTTTGCAATTTGGAACAGGAAAAAAAATAAAAATAGCATCATCAGGTTTTTTTAAAACAGCTTTTATATCAAGACGAAAATCAATTTTACGTAATTTCATCAGAATATTAAAATTATAAAAATTATAATCGCCGTTAAAACTAAAGATTAGTTCTTTTTTATAAAAGTCGTTAAATTCGACTAATTCTTCCAAGGTTTTTGCCTTTTTTATAACAACAGCCGTCATTCTTGGCGAGAAAAGTTTAGTAAAACTAGGAACAAGTCAATATCCATCTGATAAGTGGTTAACTTTTATTTTAATAAGTTTTGAAATTTTTTCTCTTAATCGGATATTAGCCATAATATTTTGAAAAAAAGTTTGCTATTCCTTCGGCATCATTTGAATCTGTTATAAAATCAGCATGTTGTTTTACTTCTTGGCCGGCTTGGCCCATTGCAATAGCCAGTTTAGTTTGGCCAAACATTGAAATATCATTTTTTGCATCGCCAAAAGATAAAGTCTTATCGAGATTTAGGCCATAATTTTGCTCTAAATAACTTAGTCCTTGACCTTTGTTTGAACCAGAAATCATAATATCAATTACTGAAGATTGCGACTGAACAAAATAAATTCCCTCAACATTTTTAAGTTCTTCTATTGATTTTTCAAAAAGTTCAGGGTTACTATCTCGTTTAATGAGCAAAAATTTTACCACGTCAAGGCTAGAAATTTCGCTTTGAGATAAACTTTCATAGTCGTAAAATTCTAAAGGCAATTTTTCAGCTTCAGAAAAACTTTCATTTTCGTTTTTAAGGAAAGAAAATCACGGGCATGTTGTTTGTTTTTGGCTAAAAGCTAGCATATTTTTGGTTGTATAAATCAAGAAAAATACTTGATTTTTGGCTAGGCTCTTAAAAATTTCTAAAACTTGACTTGGACTAAAAGTTTTACTAAAAACAACAGATTCATTTTTATAGTCATAAATCAGCGAACCATTGCAACTTATTATCGGAAAATCTGGTTTTAGCGCAAAATAATATTTTTTTATAAAATATCAAGGTCTTCCTGAGCAAAAAATAATTTTTTTGCCATCTTTTTTTAATTTTTCTATTGTTTCAATAGATTTTGGGCTGATTTGGTGATCAGATTTTAACAGAGTTCCATCGAGATCGAAAACAAAATTTTCGATATTTTTTAATTTTTCTTTGATAGTATTATTGTTTTTGTCCATAATATGCGTTTTTACCATGTTTTCGGTTATAGTGTTTTTTTTGTAAAACAATATTAGCCTGACTTTGATCAGGATTTATTTGTTTTGTATAAAACGCCATTTTTGCTACTTCTTCAAGAGTCATAGCGAGTTTAACAGCGTCCTCTGCAGATTTATTAGACCAACAAAAAGGCCCGTGTTCTTTTACTAAAACGGCCGGAGTTGCAATAAAATCAATATTATTTTTATTAAAATGATCAACTATAACAACACCAGTGTTGTGTTCATATTGACCATTAATTTGTTCGTCAGTTAATGAATTTGTGCAGGGAATTGAACCATAAAAATTATCAGCATGCGTTGTTCCTAAGGCAGGGATTTCTTTGCCAGCTTGGGCTCAGGCCACTGAAAAAGGTGAGTGAGTATGGATGATAGCCTTAATTCGCGGATCTGCCTTATAAAGAAGTGAATGAGTTGGTGTGTCACTTGAAGGATTTAAATCAGTTTCGAGAACATTATTTTCAAGATCAACAGGAACCATATCTGAATATTTCATTTTTTCATAAGAAATTCCGCTAGGTTTAATTACATAATATGAGCGATCTGAACTTATGGCCGAAACATTTCCTCAAGTGTGAAGCGCTAATTTTGACTTATATAATAAAAGATTAGCCTCTAAAACTTGTTTTTGCAGTAAAACTAATTCTTCCCTATCTTTGATTTTCATAAGCAATCCTTAAATTTTCAATAAAGAAATCACGTGCTTTTGCGATAATTTGGCTTTGTTTTGCCATATTCTCAGAAAGTGGCAAATTTTGGTCAAAATTTTCTTCTTTGTGTCACATTTCAATTACAAAAGGCACGGCAATTTGGGCTTTTAAAATATAGCTAAAAGCAGAAACAAAATCGACATCACCTTGGGAAAACTCAAGATTTTTAAAAATTCCAGGAAGAGTATCTTTGAAATGAAAGGCAACAATTTCTGATTTTCCTAGTTTGATTTCTGCTTCTAAATCATTTGAAAAACGGGATAAATTACCTAAATCCGGGTATAAAAGCACGCCTGAGCCGATTTGTTTTTGAAGATAAAGTAGTCTTGAAATTGTTCCGGCAAATTTTGTATCCATTGATTCAAAAGCAATTGTGACACTATATTTTTTTGCTAATTGAACAATTTTTTTCATTGTTTGAATGAAAAAAATCTCAGAATCAGGATGAGGCTGTTCATAATAAATATCATATGCAGCAAGTTGAATAATTCTAATTCCGAGATTTTTTGCCAAAATTAGCGCTTTTTCCATAATTTCGAGCGCTTTTTGGCGAATTTTTTCATCTTTTGCGCCAAAAGGAAATTTTCGGTGCAATGATAAACACAAAGAATTTATATAAAAATCATTTTCAAATAAAGCATCACGAATTTCTTTAATTTGATTTTTAGAAAAATCAAGACGAGCAGCAAATTCATCACTTTCATCAACAGACATTTCAATAAAATCAAATCCGGCTTTTTTTGCTACTTTAATTTTGTCGACAAATGTCAAACGTTTATCAATCGCTTTTTCGTAAATTCCTAAAGGAAAATTAATTTCAGTATTTTTTAAATTCATCCTTAAATTCCTTTGCTTTTTCTTCAGGATTTGCAGCATCACGAATTGAACGGCCGGCAATAAAAATGTAAATCGGGATATCTTTAAATAATTTAATATCCTCAACTTCAACTCCGCCAGTGATTGTAACTTTGAAGCCTAAATCAGCGAGTTTTTTTACAATATCAATATCTTTTTGGGCTCATTTAACCCCGCTTGCTTGCGAATCGCGCGGACGGTGTCAAACAACCTGAGGAACACCTGCGTTTTTTCAGTCTTGAACTTGTTCTCAAGTAAAATTATTTGTCATTTCTACTTGAATTTCAAGGTTTTTGCCCATTTTTTGACTATAATCATGAGAAAGATTGACTAAATCTTTGATCGTCGGAGTTTCAGCTGCACAAATTACAGTTGTAAAATCAGCACCTGAGTCAAAAAACATTTTTCCAAAAATGTTTCCAGCATCAGCGATCTTACCATCAGCAACAATTATTTTATCAGGAAAATTTTTTCGAAGTTCAGAAATAGCTTTTTTACCTTCAGCAGCTAGTAAAATTGTTCCAACTTCAATAACATCAATATATTTTTCTGCTTTTTTTGCAGACAATATCGCCTCTTCAATAGTTTGATTATCAAGAGCAATTTGTAAAAGTGGTAGTGCCATGTTTTATTCCTTTCCTTATAAATTTATATATAAATTATACATTTTTTTATGATTTTTAGATCATTTTTGGCAAAACAATCGATAGTGATTCAAATTTTTGAAAAATTAGTCCATTTTTTTGTCGGTCATTAAAAATACTAATTAGTTTTTTGGCTAAAGTATTTTTTTAAACTAATTTCCCGAGTTTGCCAGTTTGATGAGACAATCTTAAAAAAATGTCCGGTTTTGGGTGCTTGTTTAACTTAAAAAGTAAAATATGAAATATTTAAACTACCTTTTTTAGCTAAAACACTCACAAAAATCAACTTATGGATAAAATAACAAAAACACAAAAAAATAAAACTACTATTTAAACTCAATGCAAATAGAAAACTCGTTTTTACTTACATTGAGCCTAAAAAAATATGTGAAGTTTTGAAAGAGCCATAATTAAAAGCCTTAATTTGTAGATTTCTAAACGGTCAAATTTAAGGCATACCATCATATTTAAAAATATAATGCAAAATTCGCAATGTCTGATTTTTTAGACAAAAAACATAATTAATTCCCCCTAATTCAATATCAAAATTTATTAATTTATTCTTAAGTGAATGTTATTATAACATAATTTTATTTTTGACCAAGCATTTTTTTTTTTTTTTGCAAAATGCTTAATTTTAAAATAATAAAACTTAGATTTTAGGGCGAAAAAGCACGGATTTACTGGTATTTTTGCATATTTATATTCACTAAAAAGTGAATTTTTGGCATCAAACCGCCAAACTCGGAAAATAATCAATCACGATTTAAATTTTTGAAACATTAGAGCAATTTTTTATTAATCATTAAAAACGCAGTGGTTAGTTTTTTGACTAAAGTATTTTTTTAACTAATTTTTTACAGGCAGATTTGCTAAACAGTAAAGTCAAAAATATCATATATATAATTTATATTTATTATATATGTATCTAGATTTTATGCTCAACAAAAAAAATATTTTTTTGTTTGTTTATTTTTAAAAAAAGTGTATAATTTCTAGCAAGGAAAAATAATGCAATCAAAAAACTCTATTAAAAAAGCATGAGAAAACAAAATTAACATTATTAATAATTTTAATGTTAAGTTTTCCATTTTCTTTGAAATAGTAGTTTTTGACTCAATTTGTTCATAACATTAAGTTATATAGGATAAAAAAACAAAAACTACTATCGAAAAAGATAGTAGTTTTTGTTTTTAAAAAAGGAGGGAAATGAAAAAACTTTTTATCGGTTCAGTACTTAGTGTTTTCAGCACGGCAGTTTTTGTTTCATGCTCAATTCAACCCGCTTGAGAAAGGCAAGAATGAATTACGACTGTTAATTCTGAAACTTCAGCTCCTGGCGCTTTTAAAACTTGAACTAACACTTTTACCTCGCCTTCAATTGCTAGTTCGTATTATACGGCTTCTTTTTTAGTCCAAACTGTTTATGAAAATAGCGTTGAAATCAAACAAGATGGAATCAGTGATGAATCAAAAGAAAAACAAGACAAAAGTTTTAATTACTCAATTACAAAGCCGACATATAGTTATGAGTCTTTTGTTAATGCCGCCGCGATTGTAGTACGAAAAAAAGACGGTAGCGAGCTAGTTTTTGACAGTGATGCTCATGAAAAAGGCTATCTTGAACCTGGTCAGACCACCAATTCGCTTGTTATTAAATTAAAATCAGACCAAAAAAATTCAATTAATTCTGACTTTTTTGTTCAGGCACTTGATGAGGCTGAATCAATTCATTTTTTCTTAAAAAATGACGTAAAATGGGTAGACTATCAAGGAAATCCAAGCCAATATACGCTAAAACCTGAGGATTATTACTACGGATTTAAAGCCCAAAGACTCTCAGATCCACAATACCGGGCAAGCGTTGGCGGAAGCAAAAAAATTGACGAAGAAGCTCAGAAAAAAATTCCTAATTTTGATCCAAAGTCAACATATTTTACAAATACTCTTATTAACTGGTATTTATTAGATCTTTTTGGACTAGATTTGGCTGATTTGGACGATGAAAATAAATATATTGAACAATACAAAGGCAAAAACGCTAATTTTCAAGGACAAAAATCGGTAAGTTTTTACAAAGGTGCTTCAAAAGACAAAGTATTTTTTAACGGATTTTACCAAAAGTCAATACTTGGCGGGATGATTTATCCGGCGCCTTCTGGATTTATCGACAAACGAAACAGTGAAACTCAAACTATAAAAGACGGAAAACCTTCAGGTCGTTTTGGCGAAACTGGCGAAGCACTTAAATATGGAGCCTACTGGTATGGCGAAGATTTCCGCAAAGATCAGCTTTTTGTCTCACCTTATACCCAACTTAGTCAGGAAACTCATCGTGAGACTTGAAAAATCAACAAATATTACCCACGAACTGGCTGAAAAGAGCAATTACCTTACATTTTCAACAAAATTACTACTCTTTATTCTAAATATAGCAGTCCTTCGGCGTTTGAAAATGCAAAATTCAACTCTTATCGCGAACAGACACAATTGGCTATCAGCTTTGACACGCTAAATGATTCAATTAAAAATTTAGTCTCAGGTGATCAAGAAACATACGGCTGAAAACTAAAAAAAGCAGAAAGTAAAGATGATTTGCACAAATGGTATTATTCTATACTTGTTCCAGGTTCGCTAAAACAAGAATTTAGACCGGAAGTTGGCGTGGCTTTTGATGAAAAATACTATGGATTCAATGATAATTTTGCAAAATTAAATTTTGGCGTTTCACTTGCTGACATTGCAAAAGGAAATGCCAAAATTGTTGAAAATCTCATTTCAGGTCCAAGTCTTGAATTTCGGCAAATAATTGCAAATGCCTGAAATCTATACACAACAGCCCAATCAATTTCAAACTCAAGTTTGGCTTGATACAATTTTGTTTCTGCTGACAACAAAATTACCTCAAAGCCAGATTCAAAAACGCCCCGCGATTTTTACCAAGAAGCAAATACAATTAAACTCGTTGATCAAACAGGGGAAATATATTATACCAAAACTCCCGAAGATGAGAAGAAAAAAAATTTTGAAAATGTCAATGATGCCGCTAAACAATTCCAGGCGCCTCAATTCGAAGTGCTAAAAGCACGTATGAAAGCGCTCCTTGATGATTTTTATGCCAAAAATAACATTCCTGCTGACCAAAAGGTTGAATGAACTAACCACAGTTTTTATGTAAATTCTTCCGACAAACAAATTGCCGCAATTAATAACGGCGTAAAGGCGATAATGGATCTTGATCCGCGGCTAAAAATTAAGGTAGTTTGGCCAGTGACAGACAGAACTCGCCGTTTAAATTATTTACTAACACGAACTGGCGGGCTTGATTTTGGTGGTTGGCATTATGATTATGACGGAATTGGTACAGTTTTAGACGGTAAAATTCAGCGAAATGGCGTGGGTTATGCAATGCTCTCAGCTATTTATGCCCTAGGTCCAGAGTCCAAAATTGCAAAATCCTATCCACATATTTATCGTTATGCCCTTGCTGTTAAAGATTTTTTTGACAAATTTGCCCAAAAAGGTTATATAAGAGAATTTAAAGACTGAAAAGATGCGCCAAATGCGCCAGATTTTGGTGCAACAGATCAGCATTTGGCGCCTGATCTTACTTATTTTTTTACTGGTGAAGTCAAAGAAGGACCTGATCCAAAAGATGCAACTAAAAAAGTTATGAAATACAAGACTTTTGTTGACCAAATTAACGAAAAAAAGGACGTGAAAGACAAGGTTTCTTTTGATTTTAGCGCCCAGTCAGCAATTTTTAACCTGTCCTACCAAGAAGAAAATTCTGACGAAGAACTGATTAAATTAACTGCCGAATTAACCTCACTTTTAGGATTTGGACTTAATGATCTTTTGAATGTAGCATCCTCAACGCCATATGCATTTTTAGAAAATCCAAATATTTCAATTCCATATTCAAACAATACTTATTCAGGTTATGTTCCGCCGGACATGATTACAATTAAGCCACTCAAAGAAAAATTCCAAAACCTTAATAAAAAAGGAACCAATTAAAAATGATATTAAAATATTCTCTCAAACGGTTAGGACTTGCGCTTTTAACTTTTGTGGCAATTTATGTTTTAGTTTTTGTTTTACTTGCTAATTTTTCGCCTGATCCTTTTGGTGATGTTATAGATAAAGGCGCAAAAGGGACCGATCAGGCCAAAAAAATCGCTGATTTACACGCAAAATATTATTTTGACCAGCCGACTTTGACAAGACTAGCTTATTATACGGCCGATATTTTTCAAGGAAACTTTGGTACCCGTTTTAAAACTGGCGAAGATGGCAAAATTCCTGAATTATTTTTTATGCCACTGCGCTATACAATTTTAGTTTCTTTGCCTTCTTTTTTAATAAGTAGCACTTTAGGACTAGTTCTTGGAACAATTGCTGCTTATCGGCGTGATCGACTTGAAGATGCGGCAATTTCGGGAATTTCAACTTTTTTTGTTGCAATTCCATCGTTTGTCCTTGCACCTTTTGTTGTATTAATTGCAATTAAAATTGGACTTCCTTTTGAATTTAAAGATGCCGAAACCTACGGGAGTCTAACTTCATTTGCCTCACTTTTGCCGCCAATTTTTGTCTTTACGATCACTTCAATTGCAGGCTATGTTTTTTTAGTTCGAAACCAAGTTATTAGTGTTCTGTCTTCTGAATACATTTTGATTGCAAAGGCAAAAGGGCTTTCAAAACTGGACATTTTTTTCAAATATGTCCTAAAAAACGCAGCAATTCCGCTTGTAAGATCTTTGATTTTTTCTTATATTATTCTCCTTTCAGGTTCAATTGTCCTCGAGCAGTTTTTCCGAATTCCCGGTAGTTCGACTATTTTAGTTAGTGCTGCCTTTGATGGTGAGATTAATATTTCAATGTTTTCAATTATTTTCTTTACTTCGCTTTCATTAGTTGTTGATATTATTGGTGATTTAAGTTATGTTTTTATGGATCCGCGAATTTCTTTTGGCCAAGACTCACCAGTAAGTTATTGAGCACGACTTAAAAATTGAAAAGCACGTAATTATCGACCTGCGGAGGAAAAAAATGCTCGATCCTAAAGAATTTAACCAAAAATATAATCTGAAAGAAAACCAGATAAAACTCCTTAAATTAGCGAGTTTTTCAGAAAAAAACTACCAAGTAACAGGAAAAATTGTTGAACTCTGAAAAGATACAGTCCAAAAATTTTTTAAATCAAAAATCTCACTTATTTCCACGCTTTTATTTCTTAGTGTTTTAATTATTGCGATTTTTACAATAATTTTTAGCCCGTACAGTGTCAATAAGCCAATTTCAAGTGCCGATCCTTCGCTAGTTTATGAACAGCTGCCAAGCACTTTAGGGACAATAAAAACAACAATTTCAACCGATATTCTCGAGAAAATCCGGGCAATTGAGGTTGAAAAAAATATCACTTTAATTCAAGGTTCAACAAAAGAATTATTCCCAAACCGTTGAGAAATTAACGTCAATCCTTATCAAGTCATGAGTGCACTTGAAAATGGTAAAAATTTTATTTCACTAGTTGGAACTGACCAATTTGGGCGAGATATTTGACTCAGAACTTGACAAGGAACCCTGAATGCACTTGGAATTTCAGTACTTATTGCCTTAATTCAATTTTTAATCGGAATTGTGCTAGGAACTTATCTTGGCTATCACATTGGAAGCTGAATTGACAATATTGTGCTTAGAATTATTGACATTTTTGGCGCAATTCCTTGAATTATAATCTTTATTATTTTCATTGCAATCTGAGGACCCTATACAATCACAATTATTATTCTTTTGTCGCTTACAGGCTGGACAATTCCAACTTATCAAGCAAGGTCCTATACTGTTATTGTCAAAGACGAAGAATATATTTATGCCGCAAAAGTAATTGGAGCTTCAAAATTCAGACAAATTTATTCACACATTTTGCCAAATATTCTCGGAAAATTACTCTCAACTTTCATTGCAAGTATTTTTTCATCAATTTCAACAATCGCATCACTTGCTTTCCTTGGATTTTTACAAGAAGGACCTGAGTCATCAGCAAATTTAGGACTAATTATTAACTCTTCAGTTCCGCTGGCTGACAAAAATCCAATTGCACTGCTTTTACCTTCAATGGTTTTGGTTGCCTTAGCGGTTACAAGTCGATTTATTGCCAACGGAATTCATGATGCACTTGATCCTCGTGTTGGAGGCAGAAAATAATGGAAAAAAAACGTATTTTAGACGTAAAAAATCTTCGTGTTAGTTTCAAAACCGGCAAAAAACAGTATCTTGAAGTTATCAGAGGCATTGATCTTAGCGTTTATTCAGGTCAAATTGTTGCCTTTGTTGGCGAGTCAGGTTCAGGAAAGTCTGTCTGCTCAAGGTCACTTTTAGGAATTAATAACTTTGCAAAAACTACTGCTACAAAAATGGAAATTGACGGCCTTGATGTCGCAAATTTCAAAAAAGACTATCAGTGACGCCAAATTCGCGGTCACAAAATTGGCTATATTCCTCAAGACCCTTTGGTTGCCCTAAATCCAACTCGGACAATTGGCAAACAATTGCTTGATGGTCTTAAAAAGGACAAGCGTTTTAAGTCAAAACAAGAAAAAATTGACTTTTTAATTAAGCTGCTTGAATCTTTTGGACTTGAAAATGCAAAAGACCGCTTTTATTCTTATCCTCATACTTTATCTGGTGGAATGAAACAACGGGTAGTAATTGCAATGGTAGTCGCCGCTCAACCTTCAATTATTATCGCCGATGAGCCAACCACCGCCCTTGATCCAACAGTCCAGTCTTCTGTTTTGGCGCTTTTAGATAAAATTCGCCATCAATATAAAGTTTCAATTATTTTTATTTCCCATAATATTTCAATAGTTGCGAAATTTTGTGACTATATTTATGTAATGTATGCTGGCCGTGTTGTTGAAAAAGGAACTCGCCAAGATATTTTTACAAACCCAAAACACCCTTATACCTGAGCGCTAATTTCGGCAATTCCTGAGGGTTCCAAAAAAGAAGAACTCTATACAATTAGTGGAAGCCCGCCCGATTTAAGACATCTAACAGCCGGAGACCCTTTTGCCCCAAGAAATGAATATGCTTTGCAACTTGATTTTGAAAAAGAGCCGCCACTTATTAAAATTTCTGAGAGCCACTATGCCGCCACTTGACTTTTACATCCGTCTGCACCAAAAGTTGAACTAAATCCTGAATTAAAAATGAGAATAAAATTATTTAAAGAAGTATTATAATGGAAATTGCATTACAGACAAAAAAATTAGAAAAATATTTTATAAACAAATTTGCAACCGTCAAAGCAGTTGATGGAATTAATTTACTGCTAAAAAAAGGCCAGATTTTAGGCATTATTGGCGAGTCAGGTTCAGGAAAAACAACGATTGGTCGCTGTCTTGTTCGACTTTATGAAAACTTTGGTGGTCAAGTTCAACTTTTGGGTCAAATTATTTCCGGTAAAAAACTATCCCGCAAACAAAACCTGTTTTTGAGAAAAAACATGCAAATGATTTTTCAAGATCCTTTTTCTTCGCTAAATAAGCAAAAAAATATTTACTCAATTTTAAAAGAAACACTCGTAATTAACGGCATAATTAAAGCCAAAATGAAAGATATTTTTCTTGACTGAAATGATTTAATTTTTCATTTTAAGCGAACTCTTGAAAAAAAATACCTTGAAATTGAGCTTTTAATGCTCCAAGGCCAAAACCACGAACTCGAGCAATTTTTTGCCTACTGACAAGATCAAATTAAAATAATTGAAGATGAACTTGAAAAATTTAGTCCAGAAAGTGGCAATCAAAATTTAAATAACGAATTTTTTGGCCAATATTTACTTTATTTTGAACGCAAACAAAAACTTTTGGCAAGTATTTATAATTTAGCTTATGAAAATGTGGCCAAATTACACGATTATTTTTACGAAATTCAAAAAATTTACCGTAAAAAAGAGCAGGCAAAAGTTGAGGCCGAATATCGCCAGGCACTCAAAGATGTCGAAGACCTAAGATCACTAATTAAGTCACAAAAATCATTTTTCAAAAAAACACTCAATGAATTAGGGATTAATTTAAAAAAAGAGGCCGCCCAAGAACTATTTAAATTCACAAATCAAAACAACCTTGTTTCATCTTATATTGCCGAATTTTTCTATGAGTACAAAATTGCAAATAATAATGCCCTAACTTCAAAGGATTTGCAAAAATATTCTTTTTATAAAAAACAAGCAATAATTAACCGCCAAATTAGCAAGTTTTTAGCTCATCACAGTCGAAAAATCTGAGAAAAAAATTTATTTTCCTTTTTGGAAATCAGCCAAATTGAGAAAATCATTGAAATTTTGAATAATTTCAAAAAAACGATGTCAGAAACTTATAAAAACGTAATTTTTGACAAAACTAATGCCAAAAATTACATGAGCACAAAAGATTTTCGTGCTAAAATTTCTAAACATCTTTTGAAACTTGAATTAAATAGCTTCCTTGAGAGCGCAAAGAAAAACAAGCAAATTTTTGGCCAAAAAGTCAACTTTAGAACAAAATATCTCCAATTTAAAAATATTTACACTGTTAATAAAGAAAGGGGAAATTCCAGCACTGAAAATATTGAAAAACTTGCAAAATTAGAAGAAATTTTGGCCAAAAAACAAGTCGAATATGATACAATTAAAAACGAATTTATTCAAAATTACAACAACTGACTTAGCGAGCAAATCAAAGAAATAAACTTTCAAAAACAGACCCAAACTGATTTTTTTAGCAAAATTTCGCTCTTAGAGAAAAAAGTTCTTGCAATTCACCAAAAATTTATTGAAAAAATTAAATCTACTGGTCAATTCAGCGACCAAATTCGAAACATTGACAACCGTTTTAATGAAAAAATTGCCATAATCAAGACGCTTAATGTTGAAAAAATCAACATTAGGAATGTTTATAAAAACATTCAACTTTTTTATGGAATCAAAAAAGCGCCTACATTTTTCTTACTAAAGCGTTCAATTAAGAAATTTATTCTGAGCGAACTAATTTATGAAGCACTTGAAAATGTTGGACTTTTACGCTCATTTGCCTACCGTTATCCGCACGAGTTTTCTGGCGGTCAGCGTCAGAGGATTGCAATTGCCCGGGCTTTAATTGTTGAGCCCAAAGTTATAATTGCCGATGAGCCAATTGCTTCGCTGGATATTTCAATTCAGGCACAAATTATTAACTTGTTAAAAAAATTAGTTAAAGAAAAAAATCTTTCCTTAATTTTTATCGCCCACGATCTTTCTGTTGTTGAATATCTTGCTGATGAAGTTTTAATTATGCATGCTGGCAAAATTGTTGAAAAAGGTAAAACTGACGAAATTTTCCAAAATCCAACTCATCCTTATACAATTAATTTATTAAATTCAATCCCGAAAATTTCAAACGCGCACATTCCGTTTAGTCCAATTTTATTTAATAATGTTTACCTTGAAGAGCAAAAATTTCCGAATGTTATTGAAGAATTAAAACTGACCCAAAACCATTTTGTCTATGGCACAAAAAAACAACTTGATTCTTGAACATTAAAAAAAAGTTAAAACTAACCAAAAATAAGTGATTTTTAGTCTAAAAATTTAAAATACTAAACTTTGCTAACATTATTTTTGACCCTTTAGATCTTAAAAAAGCCCGCAACCGCGGATTTACTAGCAGTGCTTTTGGAAAATCTTCAAAGAATTTAACATTCACAAAAAGAAACCTTAATAGATAGATTAATTAAACAAATTAATTACCCCTTGAGTTTTAACCAAGGGGATTTTTATTATTTTAAAATTAACCCTTTGAAAAAAAAAAAAAATGTTTGGTCTAAGAAAAAAATATGTTATAATAAACAACACTAAGAATGAATTGATAAATTGATATTGAATTAGGGAGGATTTGATTATGTTTTTAGTTTGAAAAAATTAAATATTGCGAATTTTCCATCATATTTTTAAATATGATGCAATGCCTTAAATTTACCCGTTTAGAAATCTTTAAATTTAAGGCTTTTTCTTTTGGTTCTTTCAAAACTTCACATATTTTTTTAGGCTCAATTTAAATAAAAAGAGTTCTCTATTTGCATTGAGTTTAAATAGTAGTTGTATTTTTTCATGATTTTGTTATTTAGTCCATAAATTGATTTTTGCCGGTGTTTTAGCTAAAAAAGTAGTTTAAAAATTTCATAATTTTGCTTTTTAAGGTAAAACTAACCAAAAATAAGTGATTTTTAGTCTAAAAATTTAAAATACTAAACTTTTTTGTTAATAAAAAACTTTTATGCTGGAAAATTTGAAAAAATTCTTTTTTTTGCCAATTTTTAATGTATAATTAATTGTTGTATTTTTAATTAAGTATCTTTATTTTTTTATCTAGACAACCCGAAAATCTTTATATTTTAAATTATTAGTTTGGAAATTATATGTCAAAAATTTTAGCAACCCCAAAAGCAAGAGCGATGGCTAAGCAAGCAAATATCGATCTTGCTGACCTTAAAATTGAAGGACGAAA
The DNA here is from genome assembly GCF_033343935.1 of Mesomycoplasma ovipneumoniae. Taxonomy (GTDB): domain Bacteria; phylum Bacillota_I; class Bacilli_A; order Mycoplasmatales; family Metamycoplasmataceae; genus Mesomycoplasma; species Mesomycoplasma ovipneumoniae_G. The sequence goes on from NZ_JAWPGQ010000003.1 coordinate 98,313, forward strand.
AATTGAGTCATCCGATGTTGAGAATTATCTAAATTCTCTAAAATCTTCGCCTGCTCCTGCAGTCGAAGCTCCAAAAGTTGAGGCTCCTACTCCAAAAACCCAACCAGCCTCAACAACCACAGTAAGTCCAACATCAAAACTAGATGGAAGACGCGAAAAAATTGCTCCAATCCGTAAAGCGATTGCAAGAGCAATGACAAATTCATGAAATTCTGTGGCTTACGTTAATTTAGTAAACCAAATTGACGTAACAGATCTTTGAAAACTTCGTAAATCTGTTTTAGAATCAGTACAAAAAACAACTGGGATAAAATTAACATTTTTAGCTTTTATTGCAAAAGCAATTTTAATTGCACTTAGTGAATACCCAATTATTGCTGCAAAATACGACGAAGCTGCAAATGAAATTGTCTATCCTGATACTATAAACTTAGGTTTGGCCGTTGATACTGAAGCTGGTCTTATGGTTCCAGTAATAAAAAATGCCCAAACTCTTTCAATCGTTGAAATTGCCAGTGAAATTGTTCGACTAGCCAAAGCAGCTCGTGAGCGTAAAATCAAACCAAGCGAAATGCAAGGCGGATCATTCACTATTACTAATTATGGATCTGTTGGTTCTCTTTATGGTGTTCCGGTAATTAATTATCCAGAACTAGCAATTGCTGGAGTTGGTGCAATTATTGATTCTGCCGAAGTTAAAGATGGACAAATTGTTGCAGCCAAAATTATGCATCTAACAGTTGCAGCCGATCACCGTTGAATTGATGGAGCAACAATTGGTCGTTTTGCCGCAAGAGTTAAAGAATTATTAGAAAAACCAGAAATTTTAGGAATTTTATAATGTATAAATTTAAATTTGCTGACATTGGAGAAGGGCTCCATGAAGGAGTAGTCGCCCAAATTTACAAAAAAGAAGGCGACCAAGTAAATGAAGGTGATTCGTTGTTTTCAGTTGAAACTGACAAAATTACGGCTGACATACCTTCGCCAAAATCCGGAAAAATTGTTAAAGTTTTAATGGCTGAAGGTGACACAATTCACGTTGGTCAAGAAATTTATTATATTGATGATGGATCAGGTGATAGCGATGTTGCCGAAGTTAAAGAAGTTAAAACTGAAGAGAAAAAGGAAGAAGAAGCAAGTGGAGCAAGTGTTGTTGGTGAAGTAAAAGTAAGCAATGATCTTTTAAGTTTTGATTTTGGTCCAAAAAAATCAACAGCAAAACCAGCCAAAACTCCTGCGCCAAAAGCTGAAAAAGCACCTGAAAAACCTGCCTCTTCTGTAAATACTGGCAAAGTTTACCAAGGTAAAATTGACCAAGAATTTGATGTAATTGTTATCGGTTCAGGACCTGGTGGATATCTTGCTGCTGCTGAGGCTGGTAAAAGTGGTTTATCAACTCTAATTGTTGAAAAAGAATATTGAGGTGGTGTTTGTTTAAATGTTGGCTGCATTCCAACAAAAGCAATGTTAAAAACTGCCGAAGTTCTTGATTATGTAACTCACTTTAGTGACTATGGTCTTGAAGGAAAAACTGATGTAAAAATTTCCTGAGAGAAAATGCACCAACGAAAAACTGAAGTTGTTAACAAATTAGTTGGCGGAGTTAAGGCAATTGTAAAATCTGCAAGAGCTACAAGCATTTTTGGCGAAGCCAAATTCCTAGGTGCGCACGAAATTTCAGTTGAAGATAAAGTTTATCGTGGAAAACATATTATTCTTGCAACTGGATCACGTGACCGTAAATTGAATTTACCTGGTTTTGAACAAGGTTACCAATCTGGAAAAATTTTAACTTCAAAAGAAGCAATTAATCTTGAAGAAAAAATTAGTTCAATTGTAATAATTGGTGGCGGTGTTATTGGTGTTGAATTTGCCCAAATTTTTGTCGCTGCTGGAGTTAAGGTAACAATTTTACAAAATCTTCCAAGACTTTTAGCAAACCTTGATGGTGAAATTTCACAAATTATTACAAAAAACTTAACTGACCGTGGTGTTAATGTTGTCCTAAATTCTAATATTATTAGTTATGAAAATGATAGTATTATTTACGAACTTGACGGCAAAAGACAACAAATTAGCGCTAATAAAATTTTAGTAAGCATCGGTCGTGAGCCAAATTCTGAAGGTCTTAGCGAAGTTGGAGTTGAACTTGATGCTCGCAAAAGTGTTATCGTTGATGACCAATGCAGAACAAATGTTGACGGAGTTTATGCAATTGGTGATCTTAGTGCAAAAGCAATGCTAGCCCATGTTGCTTATCGTCATGCTGTTGTTGCAGTAAGTACAATAACCGGAAAAGGTGAAAAATATAACGATAAAACCGTTCCAGCTTGCGTTTATACTCACCCTGAAATTGCTTCAGTTGGTCTAACTGAAGAACAAGCAAAAGAACAAGGTTATGATTTTGTAGTTGGAAAAGCTAGTTTTGCTCACATTGGTAAAGCAATTGCTGCCGGAGATGCCCACGGATTTGCTAAATTAATTGTTGATAAAAAATATGGTGAAATTCTTGGTGCTCACTTTATCGGTCCAGTAGCTACTGATATGATTTCAGAAATTGTCGTTTCAATGGATGCTGAAGTAACAATTCATGAACTTGCAGCTGCAATTCACCCACACCCTACTTATAGCGAAGTAATTTGAGAAGCAGCTCGCGCTGCACAAGCAAAACTAAAAAGATAAAATCAAAATCAGTCAACTCAATTGATTTCTTCAAAACATCAAAAAAAGGAAATTATTGATTTAATTTCCTTTTTTTTAAATTAATGCAAAAAAACCAAAAATTTTAAGCCGTTTTGATTTTTGTTTATCTTTTTATTGTTGTTTTTTTGTAAATTTGCCCAAATTCTTGTGCAAAATGCAAAATTTTAATTTTTAACCTTTAGATTGTCAATTTTTTACCTATTTAAATTTGTCTTCAACTCTAAATTTGCATTGTTTCATTTTGATAGACATTTTTGAAATATTCTGGAATAAATATGCTATTTTACTAAATTTCTTTTTTTTTTTTTTTTTGCTAGAATTTTTTATAGAAAACTTAGGAGGAAGTGTGTCGAAGAGTACAATCACTAAAAAACTACTAACTAAAAAAAATATTTTTCTTTTAGGTCTAAGCACTCTTGCTGGTGGAGCAATTATTGCTGTTCCGCTAGTTGTTTTTGCAAATTTAGAACTAAAAAACCCGCGAATTGATGTGCAAAACCAAGCAAAATCAATTTCTTTCATTAGTATAAAGGATAAATATTCAAATGCTAATTCAGACTATTTAGATCTAAAAAAGAAACTTTTAAACGACGATAATACCAAAAAAACTGACATTGATTTAGCAGATTTTTTTGATTTTTACCAGACTAATAACTCTAGCATTCCCGTTAATTTTTCAACCGATCATAATTGAAAACCTTTCAAACTAGAAATTTTTGATATCAAACCTGACGATAATGAGCAAACATTCGAGGTTTTTTGGCGAGTTTCACAAAAACTAGATGACAATAAAACAGCAATTTCTGACTTATTTAAACAAAAAGTTGCCTATAATTATGTTCCAGATTATTCACTTTCTAATTTTTCAACTTATTCAGAAGACAAGCTCAAGAAATTAAGACCTTACACAAATAGTGAGGTTAATTTTTCTTTTAAAAAAGAATTAACAAAGTTAATTTCAGTTGAAGATTTCCAAAAAGAAGTTAATAGCGCAAAAAATGACACTGAGGCTAGAGAAATTATTAGCAAATATTTCAACCTTGATGAGATAATTTCACAAATTTTTAGCAATAAAAGCTTTTACTTTGAGTCTGAAAGTGGTATTCAAAAACCTCGCTATGATATAAATTTGGTAAAAGACCAAATTATTACTGATCGATATTTAGTAAAAACAGCAACGCCCGGGGTTTATAAATTGACCTTTGTTGCCCAGTTTTCTTCTGATTTTTCAAAGGAAATTGCTGCTGATATCAACAAGGATTCCAAATTTTTCCTTACGACTCAACTCAATTTAAGTGATTCTTTCCTTGATAAGTCAATTAGTGATGATATTGTTTTAAGTGAATTTTCTGACAGTGATTATTTTGCAATAAATAATTTTAGTCAAAATAATTCAACTTTAATTACAGGGTGAGATTTTCTAAATTATTACAATAATGAAATTTTTGCAACCAAAGAAAATCGCGCTGATTTTCTTAATTCACTTATTGAAAAAATTGTAAAAACACCCCTGATATCAAAAATTAGATTCCAAAATAAACTAGAAAATTTAAATTTTAGTCAAATTTCAAAATTTTTAGATGTTCAAATCAAACTGGATACTGAACAAGTCAATTTAGATTTCAAAGATAACAATGTTGTTGCGCAAATTAATGGTGATATTGTTATAAAAGATAAAAGAAATGATAAAATTGTTGCTACAAAAAAATTTTCTCAAAGTATTAAAAATTTTGAAATATTAGCTCAAAATGATCCTGATTTTGCAGCTTCAGTTAAGAAAAGTAGCTTGGTTATTCAACCAAATCTCCAACAATCTGTTCCAATAAATAGTCAAAAAGGAATTCCAAAAGATGAATTATTAGCACTAATTCAGTCAAATAATTTCGATAAATTAAAAAAAGTTCTTCAAAATTCCCGTTATTATGGCTTTAGATTTGACGAAACCCAATTAAAATCAATGGTTGATAGTTATAATTTACCGACTGTTGAAGATTTAATTAAAAACTCAAATGTTGATGATGCAGCCTCAAAAGGTATAACATCAATTTATTCTAATTATTTTAATAGCGACGAGAAAATTTCACAATTTTTGTCATTTTTATCAAAAAAGGACATTAGTTTTGTCGCAAAATATTGGTTTAATTATCTTAAACATTTTGGATTAATAGGTTCTGAAACAAACTGGCCAGAAAATTCTAATAGTAATGAATTATTCAAAAAATTAAGTAAAATTGAAATTAAGCCTACAAAACAACCACGTGGTCAAATTGATAATGAAAATTCCGAGCCAACAGTTTGACTTTTTTCATTTAACTATGGTTTTTTAGATTTAAATAAACCATTTGAAAATGGTTTTTACATTAGTAATGAGCTTAAAAATACTCTTAATTTGATGAAAACAAATTCATCTTTTAGTCCAGAATATTTTATAAAACAAATCGAATTACAATCAAATAAAATCACTAAACCTGATTTTTCAAGCACAGAAGGTAAAAATAATATTGAAAATCTTACCGATTTTCTTGCAGCTTTTTATTCATTAGCTTATTCAAAACAAAAGAGCCAAAAACTTTTTACTGGTAATTTTGGAAAGGATTTTAATTACAAAATTCAATTTAGCCTGGAACCTAATTTAACAAATGTTGATGCTTTAGAAAAACCAGATGCCGAAAAATTAAAAGTAAAATATTGGTACAATATTGGTCCAGTTGATCAAAAAGGTGACCTAGCTAGCGTTATTTATCAAACAAAAAAATCAGAAATTGAACTAAAAATCAATTCTGAAAATAAACTTTTAAGTGATGAAGTTGATAAATTAGATGAAATTGCCTCAACTTTTTCACCAAATTCACAAATAGTTTTCTTGTCAAGCAAAGATCTTGAGGATTTTAAAGCTCAAATCAAACTCGCGACCTCAAAATCAAAGGAAAACGAGCTAGTATCTGTTGATAAAGAAGTAGAAAAACTACCTTTTACCAGTTATTTAGCCTTTGAACACAAAGATTTAGATTTAGGCTATGCAATAAAAGCAAAACAGAATCAAACAACAGGCACAGCAGACGCATCAATGCAAACTACTACCGACGGTGACATTAACGGTGTAATTGAGAAAATTACTAACACTGGAAACCGGGTGCAATATAATTTATTTTTATATCTTTATGATAAAAATAATCCTAAAATTCTCTCAAGTCAGCCTATCCGCGTTATTATCATGGAGCACACAAGCTCTTTATTGTTAAAATAATAAACTTATAAAGGGAATTATTATGAAAAAACTTAAATTAAATCATATAATTTTTGCGATTATAGGAGTTAGCGCGGTCGTTAGTATTTCTGCCAGTGTTCCGTATCTAATCTCCTTACAGTCAAAAAATTATAATTCAAAATTATCAGAATTTGACGAAAAACTAGCTAATGCTACAAATCTAAATGTTAATTCAGAATTTAACACAACCGAATTCGACAGCCTAGTTGCTAATTTAAAACTTAAGTCAAAATTTGCTAAAAAATTAAGTGCTTCTGATGCGCTAAATTTGCATTTTGATACTGCATATAATTTTGACTTAAATAATGCAATTGACT
>NZ_JAWPGQ010000004.1:0-98663 GCF_033343935.1 Mesomycoplasma ovipneumoniae
CAAATAAAAACGAGTTTTCTATTTGCATTGAGTTTAAATAGTAGTTGCATTTTTTATGATTTTTGTGAGTGTTTTAGCTAAAAAAGGTAGTTTAAATATTTTGTAATTTTGGTTTTTTAAAATTGTCTCATCAAACTGGGAAACTCCTGAAATTAAAAAAACACTGTAATTTACAGCATTTTTTACAAATAAGACTAATAATTGGTTAAAATAGCACTAATTTTTCCGTCTCAAATATTGGCGCTTTCAATTTTAACATCGATAAATTCGCCTAATTTAAATCTATGTTTTTTATTGTATAAACAAAAATTATCTTCTGCTAACACATAAGGATCATTTTCGCTATCAGGAAGAGTTTTATTAATTATTAAGGCGTCAAACATTCCATCAATTTCAACAAAAAATCCGGATTTAATAATAGAAGTTATTTGCGCTCTAAAGGATTTTCCAATCAAATTTTGGACATATTCAGCTTTTTTTATATTTATAATTTTTCTCTCTAAATTAAATGCTTTTTGTTCTAATTCGCTTGTTGTATAGGAATTTTTTTCCAAAATTTCTTTATAAGCTTCAATGTCATCATTCTTTTGAAATAAAAAGTTATGGATAATTCTATGCAATAACAAATCAGGATAACGACGGATAGGGCTAGTGAAATGACTATAAAAAGTAGCTGCAAGACCAAAATGCCCTTCGTTTTCAGTGCTATAAATTGCTTTTTGCATTGTTCTTAAAATTGAATATTTAAGAAAATTGTCGTTATTTTCTAATTTTATTTGATTAATTTTATTTGCAAACTCTTTAGAACTAGGATTTAATTTTAAGCTGTGTTGTATGCCTAAAGATTTAATAACTTGATTAAAAATTGTTATTTTTTCAGAATCAGGGGTTGCATGAATCCGGTATAAAATCGGAATTTTTTTCTTAGTTAAAAATTCTGAAACATTTTCATTTGCCCTAATCATAAAATTTTCAATTAATTCTTCAGAAATTCCTCTTCGTTTTAGTTTTAGGGATTGTGTATATCCTTCTTGATCTAAAATAATTTTAACTTCATCAAGCGCAAGGTCAATATAACCTTGTTTTTTCTTAAAATTTGACAAAATAGTGTTTAAATTCAAACACTTTTTTAACATATTTTCTAGATCTGTATCGCCAAATGAAAATGAACCAGCAAAAAAATTATTTACTTTTTCATAAGTTAGACGCCATTTTGAATTAATTACAGAAGGGTAAATTTTAATGTATAAATTTTCACCCTTTTTATTTATAAGAGATTCCATTGTGATAGTAAATCTGTCAACATTAGGCATCAAAGAGCAAATTCCGTTTGATAATTCTTCGGGCAGCATAGGAATTACCATGTGTGGCAAATAAATTGAAGTTCCCCTTTTTTGTGCTTCAATATCGATCGCTGAATCCTGTTTTACATAATGGGCGACATCTGCAATATGAACTTTTAAGAGAAAATTTCCCTCTTTTGTTTGCTCAATAGAAATAGCATCATCAAAATCTTTTGTATCATCGCCATCAATTGTAACCACAAGTTCATTTCGCAAATCTACTCTATTTTTGTCGATATTTTTTATTTCTTGTTCAATTTTTGAAGATTCAGCCAGAACTTCTGTGCTAAATGTATCAGTGATTTCCGATTCAATTATAGGAATTTTTACATGTAAAAAAGGCTCTGATTTGTGTCCAATTTTTTGAATAACATCGAGTTTAAGGACATTTTTTTGATAATCAATAATTTTTACTTTATAAAAATTATTGATTTCTAGATCTTGAGTTGAATTTCAGCGAAAGAAAAAATTACCCTTAAAATTAATAGGCTCAAAATCTCAAAATTTATCGTTTTTAACAACTTTTCCAATTAAAAACTTAGTGTTTCGCTGAATAATTTTAGTAACAACACCGAAAAATTGATCGCTTTTGAACCTGTCAACGTAAATATTGATTTTGACTTCATCGCCCTCAAGAGCATTTGCAGTAAATCTTCCGGGAATAAAAATATTATTTTTTTGGGCTGGATTTTGTTTATCTTCAACAAAACCAAACGAGGATTGGGTAGCACGGAAAATACCAACTCGAGTTTCTATAAATTTAGGTCAATAATATTTGCCTTCCAAAGTTTTGAAAACTTGGAAATTTTCAATTAAAGTGCTTATTTGGTGTGTTAAATGTTGGTTTAAGTCAAAAGGAACATTAAATTTTCTAACAATTTCAATAAAAGTCTTTTCGTTTTTAAGAAAATTTTTGAGTTTTTCTTGAGATATAATTTCCATGAATTTTACAACAACCTAATTACTAACGATAGAGCTAAAAAAATAAAGCCCAATATAAACATTGCTCATTTTGTGAACTTTTTGATACCACGTTCTTTTGATACTTGGAATAAATCCAAATCGCTTGATCCGATTAGCGCTCCTGAGAATGAGTTTGAATGTGGTGACATAATTAGCGAAACTAAAACAATCAGGAAACCAAAAATCGCAATAAAAATAACTAAAACTGTTTTTAACATGACTAACAACCAAAAATAAGTTAAATTATACTATAAAAAGCTAATTTCTAAGCCAAAGTTTTCAAAAAGAAAATTAAAAACTTAAAAAAATTAGAAATTTTATTAAATTCTTTTACTTCAACAATAATATTTTGTTTTTTAAGTAAGTCAATGTGATTCAAAAGCTTGTTTAAAATTTTACCTTTAAAAAATAAATTGGTTTCATACTGAAAAAATAAAGATCTAGCATCTAAATTTGAAGTCCCAACCATTCCGATATTATCATCAATAATTATTGCTTTTCCGTGAAAAAAGATTTCCTTAAAAAAGTAAATTTTAGCACCTTTTTTTAACAATGTGTATGCAAAATAGTGATTAAAAGTTTTGATCAATAAAATGTCATTTCTGCCTGGTATAAAAATTTCTACCTCTATTTTTGCAAGTAAAACGTCCTTAAGTGCGTCGATAATTTTTTGTGTTGGCACAAAATATGGCGAAAAAAGCTTAATATTTTTTTTGGCCGAATAAATACTTTTTAAAATAAAACCCTCAATTAATGAGTCAGGTAAATTTGGTCCATTTTGAATAACAACGCCTAAATTTTTAATTTTAGTAGATTGGATGCTGTTTTCTTCAAGTTTGCAAAAATTATTAATTTCAGATTTAGAAATATTTTTTTTACCTCATTTTGACCAGTGAAATAGGAAATTTCGGCAATAAGTTTCGACAATTTCGCCTTCAAGTCGAAGATTTAAATCCATTCAATAGCCATAATTTTTGTCAAAACCTGAGTATTCTTCAGAAATATTATTTCCACCAGTATATACAATTTTTCCATCAATTAGAAAAACTTTTCGGTGGTTTCTATAAAAACTTTGCCCTGAAATAAAAGGAACTTTGAAGGCGTTAAACAAAAGAACTTCAATTTTTTGACTTCTTAATTCAAGTCATTGCCGTGTTTTTATGTAGTAAGTTCCAAAAGAATCGACGATAATCTTAACTTTTACACCTTGTTTGCGCTTATTAATTAGTAATCTTTTTAATTTTTTCCAAATAAAGTCGTTTTTTACAATATAAATATCAATAAAAATGAATTTTTTTGCCTTTTGAATGTCGTTAAAAAGTTTTTCAAAAAAACTATGACCATCAACAATTAAATCGCCGGTAAATTTTTGAACAGGAGATAAAAAATATTTACTTGAATAAACCAATAAATCTCGATCAGTTTTAGGAATTTTTTCTAATAACTTTTCATCAGTTTTACTTGAGTCAATAAAATATTGATATTGTGAAAAATAATGCTTAACATTTTGGTGATTTGAGTATTTTCGCCCTAAAAAAATATAAGCAATTGGTCCGATTATTGGCAAAATAGAACAAGCAATCAACCATGAAATTTTTGCTTCATGTCTTCTTCTTTGTAGCAAAATAAATAAGTTAAAAAGCGAGGTAGAACTATAAACTGAAACAAGTGTTAAAATCGCGATTCAATCAAGATTTCTAGACAGAAAAACATAAATTATGTAAATAGTTCCGCTAAAACCCGCAAGGAAAATTAATAAAAAAAAATAGTAAAAAATCCATTTTGCTCTTTTGAACATTATGGTATAATTTTACTATATTTCTGAACTTTCCTTTTGATTTTCGTTAAGTTTTTCAGTAATTTGCTCCTTTATTTCATTAAATAATTTCTCATTATTTTCAAGTAATAGCTTTAAATTCATTTTTCCTTGAGCAATATTTTCGCCATTGTATGCAAATCATGATCCTTTTCTGGTAAGAATCCCTAATTCTTCTCCTAAATGAATAAGTTCAGCTGATTTTGAAATACCTTTTGCAAAAACAATTTCAACTAAAGCTGTTTTAAATGGAATTGCAAGCTTATTTTTAACAACTTTTATTTTTACGCTATGCCCTGTTATATCATTTCCCGTTGAAATTTGTTGAACTTTTCTAACATCAAGTCGAATTGAAGCATAGAATTTCAGCCCTCTTCCACCTGGAGTTGTTTCTGGATTTCCAAAAATTACCCCTACTTTTTCACGAATTTGATTGATAAAAATAACTGTTGTACCGTTTTTATTTAGTGAAGCAGTTATTTTTCGAAGCGCTTTTGACATAAGTCGTGCTTGCGCCCCAATTACTTGATCTTTCATTTCGCCTTGTAGTTCTGCCATTGGAACTAAAGCGGCAACCGAGTCTACAACAATCAAGTCAATAGCTTTTGTTTTTGCTAATGTATCTACAATATCAAGGGCTTGTTCACCTGAGTCTGGCTGAGAAAGAATTAAATTATCAATATCAATTCCTAAATTTTTTGCATATTGAGAATCAATTGAGTGCTCAGCGTCAATAAATGCCGCAATTCCACCGAGCTTTTGAACTTCGGCAATCGCGTGCAAAGTAATAGTTGTTTTTCCTGATGATTCAGGGCCATAAATTTCAATAATTCTACCTTTTGGGAATCCGCCAATTCCCAGAGCCATATCAATGGCCATACTTCCAGAGGAAAAAACTTCAGTGTCAATCGGTGGTTTTTCACCTAAAACCATGATAGATTCATTTCCAAATTTTTTCTTAATATCACTTAAAGCTTGTTTTAATAGTGATTTGTCGTTTATTTCAGTCATTTTTGTCCTTTTTAAAATATTGGGTTAAATAATTTTCTTGTTTTTTCTTATTTTAAATTAATTTTTTTTGTAAAAAAACCTCAAAAGTAGGAAAAATCGACCAATTTTCCTATTTTAAGAAAAAATTAGCAGTTTTTCTTAAAATATTACGCTAGGGCGGAATAAACAAACATTTATTTTTGTCCTAGCAAGAATTATTAGCTTAAAATCCTAAAAATCTAATAAAATTTATAGTATGAAAAAAATTTCCATTGGTTTTACTAATAAATCTTTTCGCAACGATTCACAATTTATTCAAGAAAAAGTTTATAATGGAATGAATCATCAAATTGATTATTCAATTTTATCAAATTTTGATTTTGTTCCAAAACTAATATCTGATTCAAAAGAAGTGATTATTTGAGAATGAATTGAAGGATCTAATGTTGAAATTACCACTGAATCGCTTGAAAAAATTGCTTATCAATTAAGGGAAATTCATAATTCAAATTTAGTTTTTCCACCGTCTAACCATGCATTTCGGGTAGAACAATATTTAAAAATTCTAGCTGAAAAAGGGATAAAAAACCCTACAATCGAAAAATATAACCCATTTATCAACGAAATTTTGATAAATATGGACAAAACTAAACCACTTCATAATGACTTGTGATTAATGAACATGGTTGAAAAAGACAAAAAAATTTATTTTTTAGATTGAGAATATGCATCAAAAGGCGACATACATTTTGATCTTGCATATTTTATAGAATCTGCAAGGCTAGATGATGATCAGGAAAAAATTTTTCTTAATTTCTATGGAAAACTAAATTATAAATTAATATTATTACACAGAATTTTCGTTCTTTACCTTATAATTTTATGAGTAAATGCACAAGAAACTAAATACTTTGACGACACCCCTTACATGGAAAAATTAGATAATTTATACCAACAATATAAATTATGAAAGGAATAAAATGAGATTTATTGATCAAGTTTCAATCGAAATTCAAGCAGGTAGGGGTGGCGATGGGGTAATATCATTTCGCAGAGAGGCTCATGTTGATAAAGGTGGACCAGATGGCGGAGATGGTGGTAATGGAGGTTCTATTTATTTTATTGGAGATTCTGGTCTAAATTCGTTATTTCCGTTTTATCAAACTAAAAAAATTTTCGGAAATAACGGTGAAAATGGTAGATCAAAAAATAGGACCGGAGCTAATGGCAAGGATATTTTTGTAAAAGTTCCCCTTGGAACACAAGTGTTTTCAAAAAACACTTTGATTTGTGATGTAGTTACTCAAAAAAAATATTTGATTGCCCGTGGCGGCAAAGGCGGTCAGGGCAACACCCGTTTTAAGAATTCAAGAAATAAAGCACCCCGAATATCTGAAAACGGTGAAGAAGGTCAAAAATTAGTTCTTCAACTCGAACTCAAAGTCATGGCCGATATTGGCCTAGTCGGTAAACCAAATGCCGGAAAATCGACACTTTTATCATTAATTTCTAACTCTAAACCCAAAATTGCTAACTATGAATTTACAACTATTGTTCCGCAACTTGGCATGGTCAAATCTTACAATGATTCATTTGTTGTTGCAGATTTACCTGGTTTAATTTCGGGAGCAAGTTTGGGAAAAGGAATGGGAATTGTTTTTTTAAAGCATATCGAACGTTGCCGTGCAATTGCGCATGTGATTGACTTTGGTAGCCCAGAAAAAAACCCGATTGATGATTTTAAAAGTATTAATGCCGAACTAGCTAACTTTAGCCAAAAATTACTAAAACTAAACCAAATAATAATAGCAAATAAATCTGATTTACCCAGTTTTAAAAAAAATTTTCAACTTTTTCAACAAGAATTTTCCGAAATTCCCGTAATAGAAGCCAGTTTGATTTCAAATAATAGTGCTGAAATTCAAAATATAAAGAGAAAAATGTTTGAACTTATTTTGCAAGCAAATCAAACCGAAAATATTGAACAAACAGAAGAAAAGGAAGATTTTGTTGAATATAATCTCGATGCCCCATTTTTAATTACTAATAAATTTCCAGGATTTTACGAGGTCACTGGCGAGTTAATTAAAAAAATAGTTAATAAAATACCATTAAATTCCCAGGAAAATATTTTTAGATTTAACTCGAAAATTAAAAATATCGGCTTGTGAAATGAACTTTTAAAACTAGGAATAAAATCAGGGGACACTGTTAAAATTTATAATTTTGAATTTCAATGAAGTTAAAATTTTTTGACCATTTATTAATTTTTTTTGAGCTTAAAAAATTTAATTTTTACAGGAGATATAAAAATGGATGATTTCCGTAAACCTGCAAGATCATTGCGTAAAAAACTAAAAGATCCATCAGAATGGACATTTGTTCAAAAAAAATCACTAGTTGCTTTCTTATTCCTATACCATAAAACTAATAAACTCCACTCACAAAAAGAAAAAGTTTATGAAACTTTAGGAATTACAAATAAAAATGATGATTTACCAATTTCAGCAATTGATAGAGCTCTTTCACTCTTAGAACCTAGATATACCAAGCTTTTAATCAAAGAATTTATCGATAATGACCGTAACTGAATTAAAAAATACTGGTCTAAATCAACATATTATAAAAATATGCACAAAGCAATCGACCAATTTATTATAATTTTAAATCTTTAGTTTATGAATTTAGATCTTATTCCAAGCCAAAGCCCTGAAATTCAAATTGCAAGAAGCTATGGCCAAATTTCTTTTAATTATGCATCAAATTCATCACCTAATGGAATTAGACAATTTGTAAAAATCGAGCGCGATATTGTTTCAAACAAATATACAGTAATTGTTACTGTTTTTTCAAAAATACCGGGAAAAGTGAATGTTTATGTCCAAGTAAATAATTCAATTCCTGCAGGTCCAAAAGTTTTAGATTTATTACCCGAGCGATTTAATCAAGCAATTTTTACTTTTGGCGGTCTTGATGGCGAGAAAAGTAAGGATAATGCTGACAAATTTCAAAAAATAGATAATATTTTAGTATATCTGACAAAACATAACGAGCAACAAATGATGCTTGACAATGTGGTAAAAATCCGCAACTTTTCAGATGTACGCAAAGAATATTCTATCCAAAATCAAGGAATTGGCTTTAAACTCTTAAAATCAATAAAAATGGCAAATTTAGGAGCCGATGCCTCGCTTGAATTTTCTAAAACTTATGAAAAAATTGACGAACAAACAGTTTATTTTTTCCCTGTTAAATTTATTCAAGAAAAACACAATATAAATATTTTTAAAGTTGGGGTTGATCCTGAGACTTTTCATGCTGGAAATATCGATCGCCAGATCAATATTTCCGACTTAAAACTGACAAATCTACCAATAAAGTCAGCCACAGCAGCTAAAAATTTTTTAAATTTATCCTTCCAATTTCGCCCAGATATCTATAATAAAAACACAAAACCTGAAATTGTTGAGGGAAAATACATAATTGGGGACATTTTTATAACTTCAACCACCTTTTATGATTCAAAAGAACGGGTTGTTTATAGTGGAAATTCACAAATTTCCCAACAAGGATTCATTATTCCTTATAATTTTTCAGGATACCTAAATCCAAAAGTTGAAATGTCAATTAATTCTGATTTTGAGAAAATCAGTGTTGGATTTTCGCAACAAATACACAAAAAATTGATTGACTATGAAAAGAAAAAAGGAATTTACCGTCTGAAAATCACAAATTATCCGACTCCTTTTATAAAATCTGATGAAATTAAAATTTCTAATCAAGATTTTAAATATGTTGCAACTAATTTTTTAACAATCGAGCAGCTCAGAGATCTTTCCTTTACTAATTTTAAAGAAGATGAAGAAAATCAGTTAGAAGAATAGATGCAAATTACTGCCAAAATTTTATCAGGTCTTCTTGCAACAGGGATTATTGTCGGCGGCGGATTTCTAGGTTGATATTTGTATAACTCAAGAGTTGAAAAATCACTGTCACCTTTAAAAAAACAACTAGATTTTGAAGTTAAAAATGAATCAGAATACAAAGAAAACGATGTTTTCCCCAATATTTATGCTAATGATTTTTACGATACAATAAAAGTAAAACAAGGAAAAGTTTATATTGATGAGTGACTAGTTGAAAATGTTATCAAAGAAATTATTTCAAAAGTTAAAGTATCATTTGGATCTTTGAATTTTCGGTACAAAATTGATGAAAATCAGCAAACAATTTATATAGAAATTCTCTGAAAATATAAAAAGAATAAATTAAATAGAAATTATAAAATCAGCCTGTATCAAGATATTTAGTGCTAAAGTGTAAAAAAATAAAATAATAGTATAATTATTTTTGTCATATGCCAAAAATAATTGCCCACATTGATATTGATACTTTTTTTGTCTCATCAGAAATTAGACTTGATCCAACATTACAAGGCCAGCCAATTGCTATTTCTCGAAAAGAGGATTTTGCAATGGCTGTTTCTATTTCTAAAGAAGTTAAAGAAAAAGGCTTCAAAATCACAGATAAAACCGTATATATTAAAAAAAAGATCCCAAATTTGGTCGTAATTGAACCAAATTTGGCTTATTATCGCTTTTTGTCAAGGCAATTCTTTGATTTTATTACAAAAAATTTTACAAAAAAAATTGAAATTTACTCAATTGACGAGTGTTTTTTGGATTTGACTGATTATCTTAGAAAATTTAAGACAATTTACCAAATGTTGTACTATATTAAGAAAAAAGTGCAACAAGAACTTAAATTACCAATTTCAATCGGCGTTGCTCATAATAAATTATTAGCAAAAATGGCAACAAATTTAGCCAAACACACACGAGAAAAAATCACTGTTATTTCAAGGAATCAAATCAAACCACTCATTTATTCTCAAAAAATCGAAAAACTTTTTGGAATAGGAATGGCTACGGCTCAGAAACTAAAAAATATTGGAATTTTTACCATCAATGATCTAGTAAAAGCTGGAGTTGATAATGAAAAAATTATTCAAGTTTTAGGTGTTCAGCGTTATGGATTTTTTCAATCTTTAACTTCAACAGGAGACAATATTGTCTCAAACAAGCCCGAAAACTTCAAAAGTGTCTCACATTTTCGCACTTTTTCTCCTTATGCCAGTCCAACAAAAACAGAAACTCTACTTTTAATTTCAGAATTTTTGCCAAGTCTGGTCGCCAAACTAGACCAGTTTAACAAAGGGGCAAACCGTGTTGAAGTATATTTTAAGCTAAAAAACAAAGAACAAAACCGCTTTTTTACAGATTTATCTCAACCTTCAAATAATTATGATTTGCTGTATAATAATTTAATTGCGCTTGCAAACAAAATCGATGATTTTTCATTATTATCAGGGTTTGGAATTTGTTTGTCAAAAATTTCTGATTATGATATAAGTATGTTAAATACAAGTCCAAAAGTCAAGAATATTATTGCAAGTGTAAATAAAAAAATAGGTTTGAAAAAATTAGTTGTGCTAAAATCATTTAAAAATTAGGCCATTTTAAGCAATGAAATATTTTTATTACTTCTATTTTAAGATTTTTTTAGCAATTGCACTGATTTTATCTTTGGTTGCAATTTGAAATTACACACTAATTTTAGGCTGACTTTTCTCTTTTTTTAGTGTTGCATCCTTTTTGCTTTCAAAACACTTATTTTTTAGCACCATAACAAAAAAAGCAAAAAATAAAGAAAAAACCTCTTCATTTTTTGTTTTTTTTATTTATATTATATTAATTCT
Organism: Mesomycoplasma ovipneumoniae; assembly: GCF_033343935.1. Taxonomy (GTDB): domain Bacteria; phylum Bacillota_I; class Bacilli_A; order Mycoplasmatales; family Metamycoplasmataceae; genus Mesomycoplasma; species Mesomycoplasma ovipneumoniae_G. The sequence continues at coordinate 10,871 of NZ_JAWPGQ010000004.1, forward strand.
GTTTCAAGCTGCAATTTTGATAGCTATTTTTTTTATTAATAAATCATTTCAAACAGCTGCTGAAAATAGTTATGATTTTTTGCTTGGACCAATAAATATAATTTCTTTTATTTTTGGTTATACAATTTTTCCAATTAGTGCTATAATTTATTTTTTATTATCAAAGCACAAAAAAACAAAGGAGTAAAAATGGATTTTTTTTCACACTGAAATCAACCGCAATTATTTACTCTTTTTATTTTAGTAGTTTTTGTAATAATTTTATCAATTATTATCTTTTTTCACATAAAAAAAGCAAAAGTTGACAAAGCTCCTTCAGCAATAGTTTTATTTGCAGAATCATACTTTTTATTTATTGATGATCTTGTTGAGTCTTCCGGTGAAGGTTACGTAAATAAAGCAAAACCTTACGTTTTTTCTCTTTTTACCTTTTTTTTATTAGGTAATCTATTATCATTGGCAGGTCTTGAGCCAATTTCTACTTCAATTTCGGTAACCCTAAGTTTAGCGATAATTAGCTGACTAGGGATTTTTGTTGTTGGATCAATTTTTGCAAAAAGATATTATATACTTGAATTTGCAAAAAATCCACTCAAAATAATAGGGGCACCGGCTCCATTAATTTCACTTTCTTTCAGGATGTATGGAAACATAATTTCAGGTTCCGTTTTCTTTTTGATTATTTATTCAGGAGTTCTTTGACTTTACCAAAAAATCCCGCTAGGTGCTTTTGGTAATTTTAATTTGCCGGTTGTATTAATTTTCCCACCGTTTCTTATTTATTTTGATATTATCGGCTCGTTGATACAGTCATTTATTTTTGTAATTCTAACTGTTTCATACTGAGGAATGGAAGTAATTCACCCGCCACAAAAGCAAAAAACTGAACAAAAAACATTGAACATTGTTCAAACTTAATTATTTTGTAGGCAAAATAATTAAGTTATTATAAATTTATTATAAAAAAAAGGAAAAAAATGGAATCTGTTATAAATTTCTCGCAAAAAGTTGTTCAAAATTTTCAAGAAACTGCAGCTAACACTGCTAATTCAGGACTAAATGCGACTGCATTTGCATATTTAGGTGCTGGACTTGCAATGATCGGAGTTATCGGCGTTGGTGCCGGTCAAGGTTATGCTGTTGGAAAAGCTTGTGATGCTATTGCAAGAAATCCTGAAGCACAAAAAAAAGTTTTTCGTGTGTTAATAATTGGAACCGCTATTGCAGAAACATCATCAATTTACGCGCTTTTAATTGCCTTTATCCTAATTTTCGTACAAGGTTAATTCCAAAAAATTTGTAAGAAATGCAACCAAGTATTAATCAATCATTAAGCGAATTGTTTAAAGGGATAATCCCTAATGTTTATGTAGTTGCTGCAACACTTGTTAGTTTTTTAGTTTTATTTTTAGTTTTGACTTATTTTGTCTATCGTCCACTTAAAAAATATATCAAACAACGCAAGGATTTTCTCCAAAATCACATTGACTCAACAATCCAATCAAATAATGAAGCTAAAGAATTAGCAAAACAATCGCAAAATCATTTAGAAGAAACAAAGCAATATTGCATTGATTTAAAACATGAATCTCAACTTGAGGCAAATAAGCTTATCGAAGATTCAAAAAAACAAGCCACCGAAGAAGCTCGTCGCCTTATTTCTGAAGGTCAAAAAGTTTTAACCGAATATGAAAAAGAAATTGTAAAAAAATATCAGGAAAATATTATTAATGTTGCTGCTGATATAAGTAAAAAATTTCTGATAAATCAAGAGCAAAACAACAAAGACTTACACGAAAAATTGGTTTTAGATCTAGAAAATTTGCTAAAATCTGAGAAAAATATTAGAGAATAAAAAATGCACCCACAGGTAAAAAATATTTACGGCTATTCTGAGTCGCTCTTAGAAATTTCCGTGTCTGAAAAAAAAGTAGATCAATTTATAAATGATAGTTTTTATATAATTGATTTAGTTAGCGTCAATCCTTCTTTAATTTCGATTTTGACGTCACATTTTATTTCAAAAAGTGAAAAATACACTTTGATAGAGAAAATTTTTGACTCAAAAATTGACACTTACATGATAAATTTTCTTAAAGTAATATGCAAAAACAATCTTTTTTCACATTATAATCAAATTTTAATTAAATTTATAAAGCTTGCAAATGCTTATTTAGGCCAAAGTTGAGGTCAAATTCAAAGTGCATTTCCACTGTCACCATCAGAAATTGCCAAATTTGAAGACTTAATTTCCCAAAAATTAAATAAAAAAATAGTTTTACGACCAAAAGTAAATCCAAAATTAATTTCTGGAATCAAAATAAGCATTGATAACCATATTTTTGAACATTCACTCTCATCACAGTTGCGCTCACTCAAGCAAAAACTTATAAAAAATATATAAATTTTAAAGGTTTTTTAACATGAATAAAGATATAAATTTAACCGCAATAATTAAAAATGAAATTAAAAATTTCGAATCCAAAATTCAACATGATGATATTGGAAAAGTTATTGTTGTTGGAGATGGAGTTGCGCTTGTTTCTGGGATTGAAAAAGTAAAATTTGGTGAGCTTGTTCAATTTGAAAATAGTGTTTTTGGAATTGCACTGAATCTTGAGCAAGATTTAATTGGTGTTGTTATTATGGGAAATGAAAACTCTGTTTTTCAAGGCTCAACTGTCAGAAGAACAAAGTCTGTCATTTCAATTACAGTTGGTGATCAACTTTTAGGCCGTGTTGTTAATGCACTTGGTCATCCAATTGACGGAAAAGGTGAATTTGACAATAGCATAAAATCTGAAATTTTTACAAATGCACCTTCAATAATGGACAGAAAAAGTGTCGACCGTGGACTTCAGACCGGAATTTTAGCAATTGACTCACTAGTTCCAATTGGAAAAGGGCAACGTGAGCTAATAATTGGTGACCGTCAAACTGGAAAAACAACAATCGCTATTGACACAATTTTAAACCAAAAAGGCAAAAATGTTTACTGTGTTTATGTTGCAATTGGCCAAAAAAATTCAAGTGTAGCCCAAATTGTTGCTCTTCTTGAAAAAAAAGGCGCCCTTGAGTACACAACAGTTGTCGTTTCAGGAGCTAGTGAACTGTCACCTTTGCAATATTTAGCTCCATATTCTGGAACTTCAATTGCCGAATATTGAATGCATAAAGGCAAAGATGTTTTGATAATTTATGATGACTTATCAAAACATGCTATTGCATACAGAACGCTCTCACTTTTATTAAGAAGGCCACCTGGAAGAGAAGCTTTTCCTGGGGATATTTTTTACCAGCACTCATACCTTTTAGAGCGTTCATCACAATTATCCGATGAAACAGGTGGCGGTTCAATCACCGCTTTGCCAATAATTGAAACTCAAGCTGGCGATATTTCAGCTTATATTCCGACAAATGTGATATCTATTACCGACGGTCAAATTTTTGTTCGTGATAATCTTTTTAATTCAGGGCAAAAACCGGCAATTGATATAGGTCTTTCAGTTTCGCGGGTAGGTTCAGCGGCTCAATCTAAATTAATGAAATGAGCTTCTTCATCATTAAAATTAGAACTGGCACAATATAATGAACTTAAGGCTTTTGCACAATTTGGATCTGATTTAGGCCCAAGTTCGCAGTTAATTCTTGATCGCGGAAACAAAATTTATGAACTTTTAAAACAAGAAAATCAACAACATTTTTCTCAAATTCAACAAATAATGCTGTTAATTTTAATTAGAGAACATCTAATAGATCAGTTGCAACTTGAATCTATGCAATCTTTTAAATCAGTTTTTCTTAAATATTTAGACACAGATTCTGAAATTAAGTCAATTTTAGAAAAAATTGATCATAATGTTACTTTAAAAACTGACGATTTAAATTTAATTTTAAAGTCAGTAACAAAATTGATTGAAAATTTTAATTCAGGTCGAAGTTTTTAATTGGTTTTTTATAAAAGAGAACAAAAATGCCTAAATTAAATAGAATTCGCGCAAGATTTATCCAAATTCAAAATATAAAAAAAATTACTGGCGTTATGGAAATGATAGCTAATTCAAAAATTCCTAAAATTAAACGTCAATTTAAGTCATCTCAAGAATATTTTGAAAATTTAGACCATATTATGCAAAATATTTTGGCAAATTTATGCAAAACACCTGAAGAGCTAGTAGCATCAAGCTCCGAAAAAAATCTTTACATTGTTTTTGGTTCAAATTTAGGTTTTTGTGGCGCCCTTAACAATCAAATTTTAAAAAAAATTACTCCTGAATTAACAAAAAACGATGAAATCATTATTTTTGGCAAGAAAATTTATAACTACATATCACTAAGGTATCCTAAAAATATTATTGAATATTTCCCCGGGGTTGAAGAGACGAATTTTTCTGAGCCAATTCTTCAAGTAACAAACTTAATAAATAAGGCAATTTCTGAAAAAAAATATAAAAAAATTTTCATTTGTTATAATAAATTTATAAATATAATTCAATCAAAGCCAAATATTATTAACTTATTTGATTTTGCAAAAAATAAAACAAAACAAGAGGGATACGGAATTGAATTTGAACCCAGTGCAGTTGAAGTGCTCAAAAAACTAATTCCTTTTTATATTAAATCCCTTTTGGAAAAAATATTTATTGAATCTAAATTAGTCGAGACATCCGCTCGTCGAACTTCAATGGAAAGTGCAACAGATAATGCCCAAGATATTCTTCAAAAATTAGAACTTGAAATAAACTCAAGCCGCCAGTCGATGATTACCCAAGAAATTATCGAAATTATCAGCGGAAAAATGTAGCAAAAGTAGGTAAAATAATGAAAAAACAGATTAATATAGGTCATATAGTTCAAATTTTTGGTCCTGTTATTGATGTTCAATTTCCAAACGACCATATGCCTGCAATTCTTTCAGCCCTTGAAGTTGAAGTTGACAATCAAAAAATCGTTTTTGAAGTTGCCCAACATTTAGGTGAAGGAATCGTCCGTGCAATTGCAATGTCAATGACTTATAATTTATCAAAAGGTTTAGAAGTAAAAGACACAGGTTCTCAAATTTCAGTTCCGGTTGGAAATCAAGTCTTATCGCGAATGTTCAATGTTTTAGGAAATCCAATTGATAGTGGTCCGGCTCTTGATTCAGTTGAAAAAAAACCTATCCACTCAGCTGCCCCGACATATTTAGAACAAAAAGCGGTAAGCGAAATTTTAGTTACCGGAATTAAAGTTATTGATTTATTAATTCCGTTTGTAAAAGGTGGAAAAATCGGTCTTTTTGGAGGAGCAGGAGTCGGGAAAACCGTTTTAGTTCAGGAACTTATTAATAATATCGCAACTAAACACGGTGGACTTTCAGTTTTTGCCGGAGTTGGTGAGCGTTCTCGTGAAGGAAATGACCTTTATTTTGAAATGAAAGCTAGTGGAGTTTTAGACAAAACTGCCTTAGTTTTTGGTCAAATGAACGAACCACCTGGTGCCCGAATGAGAGTTGCTCTTTCTGCCTTGACAATGGCCGAACATTTTCGTGATCAAGACAATCAGGACGTTCTACTTTTTATTGATAACATTTTTCGATTTACCCAAGCAGGTTCAGAAGTTTCAACTCTTTTAGGTAGAATTCCATCGACAGTTGGTTATCAACCGACACTTTCAACTGAAATGGGTCAGCTTCAAGAGCGAATTACATCGACAATTAGGGGTTCAATAACTTCAGTTCAGGCCGTTTATGTTCCTGCTGATGACATCACCGACCCTGCGCCTGCAACTACATTTTCGCACCTTGATGCCAAAACAGTTTTAGATCGTGGGATTGCTGCTCTGGGAATTTATCCTGCAGTTGATCCTTTAGCATCATCTTCAAGAGCTTTAGATCCTAGTGTTGTCGGAAAACAGCATTATGAAGTAGCTAAAAAAGTAGTCCAAATTTTACAAAGATTCAAGGAATTACAGGATATTATCGCAATTTTGGGAGTGGACGAGCTTAGTGAGTCAGACAAACAAGTTGTTGCAAGGGCTCGCCGAATTCGGAACTTTTTATCCCAACCGTTTTTTGTGGCACAAAAATTTTCAGGAATTGAAGGCCAGTTCATTAAAATTGAAGACACTGTTAATAATTTTAGCGAACTTTTATCTGGCAAATTTGATAATGTCCCTGAAGAAGCATTTTTATACGTTGGGACAATTAATCAAGCATTAGAAAAGGCAAAAAAGATGGGATGAAGTGAAAACAATTAATCTTAAAATCTTTAGTCAAAAAGGAATTATTTTAGAATCCCAACCAGTTTCAGTTACTGCAAAAACACAACTAGGATACCGTGTTGCCCAATACGGAATCACGCCTTTTTGCGGAATAATTTCACCATCGGTTTTGTATGTTTTAAATGAAAAAGAAGAACTCAAATTTAGAATTACCGATGGTGTTATATATGCTTCTAAATCTGAGGTTTTAATTTTTACCCAGGGGGAGCTGCATCCCGCTTAATATTAATAAATTTTTAAATTTTAGGCTAAAAATGAGAAAAATTACTTGTTTTTCCCATTTTTTTCCTTTTTTGGTCAAAAAAAGCTTAAAAATTTAATTAAAAATATGAATCATAAAAACCGCGGAATGTTTCTTGAAAAAATTATTAATAACACAATTGAATTTTATTATCAAAATGATATTGCGATTTTTCACAAAAAAAATCTAGATATTGGCTTTAAAGCTGTTCAAAAAGATTTGACCTTAAATGATGCCTTTGTATTAAAAAAGTCAACCGTTGATTATTATGGAATTTATAAAGGAATTTTTGTCGCTTTTGAAGCCAAAAGTACCAATGAAAACGTCTTAAATTTAAAGCAAATTCCAGAGCATCAAATCAATTATCTACATAAAATTAGAAAACATTTTGGTTGTGCATTTTTCATCATTTTCTTTAAACAACTTGAAAAATTTTACATTTTAAGTGTAGACAAAATCGATTTTTCAAAAAAGTCAATTTCTGCCCATTTTTTAGAAAAAGAAGGCATAGAAATCGCACTTACTTACCCTGGGATCATTGATTTTATTGCTTATATTGATCAAATGATTTAATTTATTGTTTATTTTTAATTTTATGGTATAATTTAATTTTTAATTTATATTAGCTCAAAATATCATTAAAATGGATTCAGATAGATGTGCTTTTTTAAGTTCTATCTGTTAGAAATTTTAAGTAGAAACAACAAACAAAAGGAAATATTCATGGATAAGGCAACAACAGCTAAACAAAACCAAAATATCGAACAAAAAGATAGCCAAATGTTGAACATTGGTGAGATTTCTACTGAAAACTCAGCGGAAATTCCTATCGTTTCAAAGCAAAAACTATTAGAAGCTGGTGTCTATTTTGGTCATAAATCATCGCAGTGACACCCTAAAATGGCACAATTTTTACTAAAAAGAAAGCGTAATGAAACTCACATTATTGACGTTTTAAAAACTCAAAAAATGTTAGAAATTGCTTACAAATTAGTTGAAAAATTTGCCCAAAAAGGTGCTAAATTTATTTTTGTAGGTACAAAAAAACAAGCAAAAAAAGCCATTGAAGAACAAGCAATCCGTACAAATTCAATATACGTTTCTGGTCGTTGATTAGGCGGAACTTTAACAAACAGTCGTACAATTTTGTCAAGACTTAAAGCAATGGAAGAACTTGAACAACAAACAGCAGAAAATTTTGAAGGTTATACAAAAAAAGAAATACTTTCAAAACAAAAACAATTAGCTAAATTACAAAAAAATCTTAACGGAATTAAAGGGTTAAAAGACGTTCCACTTTTTTCATTAATAATGTTAGTTGCCGATCCTTTAAAAGATATAATCGCAGTTAAGGAAGCTCGTAAAAAAGGAATTAAAATTATCGGAATAACAGATTCAAATGTTGATCCATCTTTGGTTGATTTTGGAATTCCGGCTAATGATGATTCAACTAAATCAATCACATTAATTTTTACTATTTTAGCTGATGCAATTTCATCAGCAAAAGGTGGTAAAAAACTTTTTGCATATCAGCCTGATGAGCAAATTATTTTGCCAGAAGATCCTGAAAAAGAGCAAAAACAACTAAGATTTCGCCGTAATTCATTCGATAAATTTGAAAAATTTGATAAATCAAAAAGCAAACCAGGCGATAAAAAAGTACAAAATCCTAGCCAGTCTAGCGAAACTAAAATTGCATAATTAATAAAAAAGGAGTAAAAAATGTTAAAAATAGATAAATTAGCAAAAATTAAAGAATTAAGAGAAATTACGGATGCTCCTTTTGTTGATTGCAAAACAGCTCTTGAAAACTCTGACTATGAAATAAATGGTGCTATTAAATGACTTCACGAAAATGGTAAGTCAAAAGCACTAAAAAAAGCTGACCGTATTGCCGCTGAAGGTTTAGTTTTAGCAACTAAAAGTGAAAAACATGCTTTAATTTTTGAACTTAATTCAGAAACAGATTTTGTTGCTAAAAACCAAAACTTTGTAAAACTTCAAGGTGAAATTGCCCAATTACTGCTAGAAAATGACTTTGATAATTTAGAAACAGCTTTGACTATTAAAAATCAAGATTCCCGTACAATTGCAGAAATGTTAATCGAATCTACAGCAACTATGGGTGAAAAAATAACTTTGCGTCGGGTACTAAAAACTCAAATTTTAGAAGGACAAAAAGTTGGACTTTATACACATTCTAACGGACAAATTGCTTCTGTTGTTGTTTTAGATGGTGGAAATTGCACTATTGCAAAAGATATTTCTATGCATGTTTCAGCTCTAAATCCAGAATTTAATTTTGAGTCCGATGTGCCTCAAGAAAGACTTGCAGAAATCACTCAAAAAGTTGAAGATTCACTTGCCTTAGATAAGAATTTTGAAAAGAAACCTGAAGAAATTAAGCAAAAAATTAAACGTGGTAAGATTGAAAAAGAATTTTCAGAATTCGTTCTTGAATTTCAACCTTTAGCAACGGATAGTGCCATTACTGTTGGTAAATATTTAGAACAAAATTCTGCTAAATTAGTCCAAGCTGTTCGTTTTGAAGTTGGTGAAGGCATCGAAAAACAAGCTGTGGATTTTTATACAGAAGTTAATTCACAAATAAAAGAAGCTAAATAATCATTAAATTTAAATCAAAAAATATAAAGAAAGGTATAAAATTTTTCCTGTTTTTTTAGGAAAAATTTTCTATTTTTAAAATGTTAGATTTTTTGACCAATAGAATTCAATCATCTTTAAAAAAAATTCAAAAATCTGTGACCATTAATGAGCAAGATTTAGCAGAAATTATTCGTGAAATTCGTCTTGCTTTACTTGAGGCTGACGTTAATTTATTAGTTGTTAAAAATTTTATTGCTCAGGTTAAAAATCAGGTTTTAACAAACGGGCTGACTTCCAAACTTAATCCCCAACAAGAATTTTTGAAAATTTTACACCAAAATTTAGTTTCAGTTCTTGGAGTTAGTGCAAAACCGATTAATTTTTCTAAAAAACCAACAACAATAATGCTAGTTGGTCTTCAAGGTTCAGGAAAAACTACAACTACAGCAAAACTCGCAGTTTATGCTCGGCAAAAAAATTTTTCAAAAAAAATTTTACTAGTAGCATGTGATACTTACCGTCCTGCGGCGATTGATCAATTGAAACAATTAGGAAAACAAGTTTCAATTGATGTTTTTTATATTGAAAAAACTCCTGTTGAAATCGCAAAAGATGCCCTAATTTATAGCAGAAATAACAATTATGACCTTGTTATTTTTGACACCGCCGGTCGTCTTTCAATTAATTCTGAACTGATGAGCGAGTTAGTTGAAATTAAAAAAGCTGTAAAACCTGATCAAATTCTTTTTGTCCTTGATGCCCTTTCTGGTCAAGATATAATAAATGTGGCCGAAACTTTTCATAAAGAAATTAATTTAACTGGCTCAATTATTACAAAATTAGACTCAAATGCCCGTGCAGGGGCGGCACTTTCAATTACACATTTGCTTAAAATTCCAATTTTATTTATTGGTTCAGGTGAAAAAATTTCTGCCTTAGAACTATTTCATCCAAACAGAATCGCCGATCGAATTTTAGGTATGGGCGATGTGATGTCGCTTTTAGAACAAGCTGAAGAAAATATTGACAAACAAACCGTTAAAAAATTGTCTCATCGTATGTTTTCTGGTCAATTTAATTTAGATGACCTTCTAAATAGTCTTGCTCAAATTCAAAAAATTGGCAAATTTTCGAAAATTATAAAAATGATTCCTGGATTATCGGGCAAAATTAACGCAAGTCAGATTGATGAAGTTGAGCAAAAAATGAAACTTTATAAAATTTTAATTTCATCAATGACTCATGAAGAACGCAAAAAACCAAAACTTTTAAAAAATCCATCTCGCAGGAATCGAATTATTCGCGGTTCAGGTCGAACAGGTGCTGAATTTAACCGTTTAATTAATGAGTTTGAATCAATGTCCAAAAAAATGTCTGAATTTTCATCAAAAAATATTAATTTTGACTCATTTTTTAAATAAAAATGAAAATTAAAAGGATAAATTATGGCCAAATTCGAAAACTACCAATTTTTTATTAATTATCTAAAGAATTTAGGATTTATTTTTCCTAGTTCCCAAATTTATGGAGGTTTAGCAAATTCTTATGATTATGGCCACCTTGGTGTTCTTTTAGCTAAAAATATTGAAAATTTTTGGGCTGATTTTTTCATAAACAAAGATCTTAATGCCTTTTTTATTGACACAAAAATTTTGCTCAACCCAAAAGTTTGACAGGCATCAGGTCACCTTGAAAACTTTAGCGACTTACTAGTTGAAAACAAAATTAATAAAAAACGTTATCGTGTTGACCATTTGTTTGAAAATAATTTTCCAAATTTAATTTTTGAAAAATTAAATCAACAAGAAATTCAGCAATATTTGGCTAAAATTGAAAATTATGATGGATCAAAAACTGACTGATCTGTTCCTAAAAATTTCAATCTTTTATTCCAAACCGAACAAGGTGTTGTTGAAAATGAAAAAACAACATTGTATTTGCGACCTGAAACAGCGCAAGGAATTTTTATAAATTTTAAATCACTTTTGAGATTTACTAAAAACACTTTGCCTCTTCGAATTGCTCAAGTAGGAAAATCCTTTCGAAACGAAATTTCACCTGGAAATTTCACCTTTAGAACCCGTGAATTTACTCAACTTGAACAGGAAATTTTTGTCAGACCTGAACAAGCAGATGAAATTTTTCACTCTGAAATAGAAAAAGTTCAACTTTTTTTATCAAAATTAGGATTTTCGCCAGACTCAATCCGAATTAGCAATCATGAGCCCGAAAAATTAGCTCATTATGCAAAAGCAACCACTGATTTTGAATATTTTTTTAATTTTGGCTGAGGTGAACTAATTGGAATTTCGAACCGTGGAAATTTTGATCTTAAAAATCATATGGCTAAAAGTGGCGAAAATCTTGAATTTGTCGATTCTGCAACCGGTCAAAAAATTTTACCATACATAATCGAACCATCAATTGGCCTAGACAGACTTATGTTAGCGATTTTAGAGCAAAATTTTGTTCATGACATCGAAAAAGACCGTTATTTTCTTAAATTTCCTTTTATTTTAAGCCCATATAAAGTTGCGGTTTTACCGCTTTTAAAGAAATTTTCACCTCAGGCAGAAGAAATATGAAAAATGCTTGTTAGTCACGGAATTACCGCTACTTTTTCAAACACAGGAACTATTGGCAAAAGATATTATTATCAAGATTCAATTGGAACTTTTTTTTGCATTACAATCGATGAAGAAGGAATTCAAAATCAAAGTGTGACAATCAGATTTCGCGATACTTGTGAACAAAAAAGAATAAAAATCACCGAAATTATCCAATTTATAGAGGAAAATTCTTCAAATGAATAAGCAGCAAATTTTAGCTCATATTTTAAAAAACACCGATATTTACGGGCTAATTTCACAAGCAATCCAGCTTTCGCCCAATGGAAGAAACACATTTGTTGGACTTTGTCCATTTCACGAGGACACAAATCCATCGCTGTCAGTTTCAATTTCTAAGCAAATTTTTAAGTGTTTTTCTTGTCAAAAAGGTGGAAATATTGTTAGCTTTGTAATGTTTTGAAAAAATTTAAATTTTTTTCAGGCTGTTGAATATCTCAACAAAGAATACAATTTAAAACTTGAATTAGCAAATAATTTGGCCCCTGTAAAAGTTTATTCTGAAATTGAACTTCAAGCACTGCGTGCTTTTGAAAATTCGGTCTCACTTTACCTTTTAGAGCTACTTACAATTACATCAAGAGCCAAAAAAAGCCCTAAAAACCGACAAGAATTGGAAATTTACAACTTTATAAATTCGCGAGGGCTAGGTCGCGAAATTATTGAAAAATTTAAAATCGGCTTTGCGCCAAGTTCATTTTTAAAGCCTCGGCTAGTTGATTCAAAATTATTTGATGAGGAAACTTTAAAAGATTATTCACTTTTAAATCAACAAGGTTTTGATTTTTTTCAAAATCGAATTGTTTTCCCTATTGAAAATTTAGAAGGAAAAGTTGTTGGATTTTCTGGCCGTTGTTTGCCTAATACTAAATGTGAACCAAAATATTTAAATTCACCATCAAGTAAACTGTTTTCTAAATCTGAAATTTTCTATAATTATAAAAACGCAATCGCTGACAATCCCAAAGAAATTTTTATTACTGAAGGTTTTTTTGACGTTATTGCATTTTACAAGGTCAATATTAAAAATGTAATTGCGCTTATGGGTACTTCTCTGACTAAAAAACACTGTGAATTATTGAATAATTTTACAGTTGTCATTGCCCTTGATGGTGATCGAGCTGGTCTTGAGGCTACCTTAAAATCGGCACTCATACTTTCGCAAAACAAAATTAAAACTTACATTATATCAGGTTTTGACGGAAAAGATCCTGATGAATATTTAAATAATTTTGGTGCTGAGAGTTTTTTAGAAAAACTTTCAGACCGCCAAAATTGCTTTGATTTTGCTTACAGTTTTTACAAAAATCAAATCAAAGAAAATTCTAGCGATGAAATTACCGAATTTGTCAACAAATTTACACCGTTTTTACAAAGTTTGCATGCTCAAAATAGCCCATTACTAGGCGTTTTTTTGAAAAAAATTAATGACGACTTAGGTATTGAAAAAAGTGCTTTTCGCTGAATAAAACCAATTCAGTATCCACCTAAATCTGATCGGGAAGTTGAAGAAGAGTGAGATATTTATGAAAATAAACAAGTAAATAAAAGGAATAGATATGAAAACCAGGCGTATCAACTCGAATATGGTGAGTTAAGATTATTTTTAATTGTTTTGAAGGATTTTCTCGAAGGTGATCAGGAAAAATTTAAACAGTTTAAAAGGTTAAATTTTAAATTTTCAGATCCACTTAATAATAGGTTTGTTGAAAAATTATACCCTAGTGATATCAAAAATCCCGAAATTCGCAGGCAAACTGTACAAGAAATTGATAAAGCAGGCGATTCATTAAAAGAATATTTATTAAAAGAATATTCACGAATATCAGATCATGACTTTAAAAATTTTAATATACATGAAAAAACAATAGATGACGTTGAATACCTTGTTGAAAGTATTAATGAAAGAAGAAAAAGAGAAAACAACAATAATTTATATCAAAGTTCAAAATATAATGAAAATGATTTTGTAATTAATATGAATAACGACGAAATTCAAGGGAGCGGCGATAATGAAAATTGGTAATAAACTGACAATGCAAGAACCTAAAAATTCCCAAAAAGTTTATAGTTTTTCTGAAAAAACTACAAATTCAGCAACTAAAACTGCTGAAAAAAAGGTAAAAACTTCACGTAAAAAAACAAAGGAACAAGTCCAAGTAGATTCTAATTTAAATTTGAATGTCGATTCTGACAGTTTGAACACTAAAAATTCAAAAAAAACTATTGCTAATGAAAAAAGAAAAAACTCATATGAACAAATTGAGACTTTTTTTAATGTTATTAAAACAACCAAGCATCAATCTGATTTTCTAAAAAGTATCGAGGCATTTCGAACCAAAACTTTAAATCAATTATCAAAAAATATTAACTCAACCAATAAAACTTTAAAAGCAAAAGTTAAAGTTTCTTCAACCACAAAATCTAAAACCGTAAATACTGACGTTTTAGAATTAGAGCAAGAAAAATTAGAAAAATCCAAAAAAAAGGCAAAACAAGCAAAAACAACAGTAAAAGAGCAAAAAACCTCCAAAAATAAAGAACTTTTTGAAGAAAACCAAAAGCTGCAAAATTCAGATAATCTTTCAGAATCAGTTAACACATCCGAGTCACGTTATCAGTTTGTTATTGAAAAGTTACAAGAACAGTTAGAACAAAAACAAAAACAAAAAGCTAAAAAAAGTTCGAAAAAAACTGCTGAAAATGTATTTTTGAGTCACGAAGATGTTTATAAATATATCGAAAATTTAAACCTTTCAGTTTCAGAGGACGAATTGGACGAGTTTTTTCAAATTTTAATCCAGAAAAAAATAATTAGCGATGAATTAGACAAAGAAGATCTTGCGGACGTTTCAAGTTCAGATTTTGCTGATCAAATTGGTCAAAAAAATTCTAGAAATAAAACAAAGAAAAATCTTGATAATCTAGACGATGACAAAGATTTAAGCCTAGACAGGCTTGATGACCAAGAAGATTTTGACGATTTGTCTCAAGATGACAGTGGCGAAATGGAATTTGGCCACTCAGTTGATGAATCACTAAGAATCCAAGACATTGATGATCTTGATTATATTAATGATGAAACTTCAAGTCAATTTCGCAAACCTAAAGTTTACAGCGACGATGTTTACCGAAATAAACTTACCGACACAAACGACATGATCAAATGATACATGCGTTGAATCGGAAAATACGGAAAATTATTAAGTCAAGAAGAAGAACAAGAACTCGCCCGTAAAATGCAAATTAAAGGTCGAGTCGGTAAAAAAGCTCGTGATACCTTAATAAAACGTAATTTAAGACTGGTTGTAAATAGTGCAAAACGCTATAAAAACCGTGGTTTAAATTTTATTGACCTAATTTCTGAAGGTAATTTAGGGATTATTAAGGCCGTTTCAAAATATGACCACACTAAAGGATTTAAATTTTCAACTTATGCAACTTGGTGAATTCGTCAGGCAATCACAAGAGCTGTGGCTGATCAGGCAAGACTAATTAGAATTCCGGTTCATATGGTCGAAACTATTAATAAAATTAACAAAGCTGAGCGAGAATTACAGCAAGAAAAAGGGCTAAATCCAACAGCCGAAGAAATTGCTCAGCGTCTTGGGCCTGAATTTACAGCCGAAAAAGTCCGTTATATTAAAAAAATAAATGTCGACCCGATTTCACTAGATAAAGCAATTGGAAAAGAAGAAGATAGCTCTTTTTCTGATTTTATTAAGGATGAAAATTTAATTTCACCAGCTGAATACGCCGAGCGCGAAGAAAAAGCTAAAGTTTTACTTGAAATAATCGAGTCAACACTTGACTATGATGAAAAAGATTTTATCAAACGCCGTTATGGAGTTGGGGTTGATGAAAATGGTGTTCCTTATCAAGCTCATAGTTTTGAAGAACTGGCAGCCATGCGTCGGGTTACAAAGGAGCGAGTGCGTCAAATTGAGGGTAAAATTCTTAAAAAATTAAGAACCCCTCAAAAAAGATGGTCACTACGTGATTTTAACTAAAAAAAGTATGAAAACAAAAGTAATTGGCGACTTTTTGCTTGAAAAATTTCCCTTAGAAAACTGTCAAGACTGAGATAATTGCGGTTGAAATCTCTTTTTTGATTCTGAAATTTCTAAGGTTCTTATTTGCATTGATCTTACAAAAAGTGTTTTAGATTTTGCTATTAAAAATAATTATAATTTAATAATTTCACATCATCCTTTCTTTTTTTATCCCACAAAAAAGGAAGAATTTCAAAATTCGCCATACAAGAAAAAAATTTCCAGCCTTTTAAAAAAACATTCAATCAGCGTGCTCGGGCTCCACACGAATTTTGACTCAACAGACAACCAAACTGCATTTTCAATTGTCAACCAGTGAGGGCTAGATTCAAGCACCGCTATAAAAATCGATGATTTTAACATTTTAATTGAAAATAATTTAAAGGTCTCAGAAATTTTAAAAAGAATTTCACTAAATAGCAATTTAGTGACTTTTCGAGCTAATTTTTCACAAGATTTTTTGCCAAAAAAAGTTGCAATTCTTCCAGGTTCAGGCGGAATTTTAGCATGTCTTTTGGCAAAAAAACAAAAAGCCAATCTTGTTATAACTTCTGATCTCAAATGATCAGATCAGCTCACGATCAAGCATCATAAAATCAAAGTTTTAGAAATTCCCCACCTTATTGAGCAAGTTTTTACTGATAAAATTGCCCAAATATTACAAGAAAAATTTAAAAACATCGAAATTTATAGTTTTAAATTACCTGAAATTTTAAGCGAGGTTAAAATAAAATGATAAAAATTGGATCACATGTACCTTTCAAAAAACCAGATTACCTTTTTGGTGCAATCGACATTTCTCTAAAAAATAAAGCAAATACAGCAATGATTTTTTTAGGTCCACCTCAGTCAACAATGAGAACTCAACCTGAAAATTATAAATTTGACCAGTATGTCGCTGAATTTTCCAAGCAAATTCCGCCTGCAGATATAGTTGTTCATGCTCCTTATATTTTGAATTTGGCTAATCCATTAAAAGCTAATTTTTCTATTGATTTTTTGGTCAAAGAGATTGAAAAAATGAACTTTATATGGGCAAAATTTTTGGTTTTGCACCCAGGTTTTTTCACAACTTACACAAGATTAGAAGCAAAAAATCAGCTTGTAAAGTCCCTTAAAGTTATACTTGAAAAAACAAAAAATGTCGAAATTTTACTTGAGACTATGGCCGGAAAAGGGACTGAAATGTGCTCAAGTTTTGAAGAAATAGTCGAGATAATTCAAGACTTAAATTCAGAAAGAATTGGGGTTTGCCTTGATACTTGTCATGTCTGAGATGCTGGTTATGATCTTAAAAATTATGCTGAATTTCAACAAGAATTAATAAAAACTAAAATAATAAATTATATAAAAGTTATTCATCTAAATGATTCAGCAAATCCGCTTGGTTCAAAAAAAGATCGTCATGCTAATATTGACAAGGGTTTTATTGGTCTTGAAACTCTTCAAAAAATTGTTCATGACCCACTTTTTGATAATATTCCAATCATTTTAGAAACACCTTATGTTGATAATAAGCCAATTTATGATCAAGAAATTGCTCTTTTATTGAAAAAATAGCACTAATTTTGGAGAGTTTTTCTATGTCTGATAAAAATAAAATTGATTTTCTTGATGAGCTAAAACAAAGAGGAATTTTAAAAGATATCACTAATTCTGATAGATTTTTGAATCTTTCTTCTGAAAACGGAATTTATATCGGCTTTGATCCAACAGCACCTTCGCTTCATTTAGGCAATTACATTTCAATAAATCTTTTACAGCGCCTTCAAAATTTTGGAATTAAGGTTCTTGCGGTTGTCGGTGGAGCCACTGGAATGATTGGCGATCCGTCATTTAAACCTAATGAGCGAAAGTTACTTGACTTTGAAAGTGTCAAAAATAACACTGAAAAAATAAAAAACCAATTAAAATCGTTTAATTTACCTGTTTTTGATAATTTTGAAATTTACAAAGATATGAATATTTTAACCTTTTTGCGTGATATTGGGAAAAATATTAATATTGCTTATTTGTTGGCTAAAGATTCTGTTTCTTCTCGGATTGAATCAGGACTTTCATTTACAGAATTTTCTTATCAATTAATTCAAGGGTGAGATTTTAAATTTTTAGCCCAAAATTACGACATAATTGCCCAATCAGGAGGCTCTGATCAATGAGGCAACATGGTGACTGGCCTTGATTTTATTAAAAAATCAAACTTAAAAAATAAGGATAAGACTTTTGTTTTTACAACAAATTTGCTTACTGATGAAAATAATGAAAAATTTGGCAAAAGTCTTGGAAAACCGATTTGGCTTGATAAAAATATGTATTCACCTTTTAATTTATATCAATTTTTGTTGAATCAAAGTGACTCACAGGCCGAAAAAATTATGCTCTGGCTGTCGTTTTTAGATCTGGAATCAATCAGGAAATTAATTTCTTTGCACAATCAAAATAAAAAAGACCGAATTTTGCAAAAAGAATTGGCAAAAGAGGTCGTTTTTAACATTCACGGTCAAAAAGGACTTGAAATTGCAGAAAAAATAACCCAAATTTTATTTAATAAAATAAATTATTTTGAAATAACTTTTAATGATAAGTTAGAACTAAAAAAAATTTTACCCTATTTTAGTGCAAAATTTTTTGACCAAAACAACCTAATTGAATTAGGTATTTTTAGTTCAAAACGTGAATTAAATGAATTTATTTCACATAAAGCACTCGAAATTAACGGTATGAAAATTGAATCTTCTTCTGAAATTAGTGCTAGTTTAGCTGATCAAAATAACCTTTTTTTAATTAAAAAAGGCAAGAAACAATTCTTTATTTTCGAGCTAATTTAAATAAAATTACAAAAAATATTTTATAATATTATAATAAAACTTGATTTAATAAGGGAAATATGGAAGTTGACAGTGTTCGTGAAGATCTAAAAAAATGACAAAATAGATTGCTTGATGTTTCAAAAAGAAATCGATTAATTAGTTTTAATTTAAACATCCCAACAAAAACAAGGCCAATAAAACTCGGAATTTTATTACCTAATTTTAATGATTTTCTTGATAATGTTGTAGAGGCTAAAGCAAAAATATTTTTTCGTTACCCTGAAAAAAAAGCTAAAAAGCAGTCAACTTCAAAATCCAAAAATTTTACACCTCTAACGCTAGAAGAAATTCAAGATGAATTAAAAAACACTAAAAACATCTCAAATTTGATAATATCAGACTTTCCCGTTGAGCAAGAGAATTTAATTATCAAAAATTTGTACTCAAAATTCAAAAATTTTAAAGAAGAAAAAGCGATAAATATTCTTTATCTTGGTATTGGATTTTTGAAATGATTTGAAAAAGATGATGAAAAAACCCCTTATTATAGTCCTATTTTTTTATTTCCTGCTCAACTTAGTCGAATGTTAGAGCAAGGAAAAGAGAAATATTGACTTGAATTTCTTGATAATTCATCATTAAGCATAAATTTAACTCTTCTTAAAAAATTGCAAATTTTGAACTTAGACAGTCAATTATCTAAATTTAAAATCGATACTTCAATCTCAATTAGGGAAAATTTTCTAAATTTTGAAAAATTATTTCACAAAAATAACACTAATTCAAATTGAGAGATAATTCGGTCAATTCAATTGAGCCTTTTTGATTATAGTAAAATTGAAATTTACACTGACTTAGTTGAAAATGAAGAAAAAATAATTAATAATCCTTTTTATAATGAAATAATTGGAAATTCTACCCCAAAACCAAATAATTCTGTCGCCCCTATCAATGAAAATAATCAAGATATTGTTGTTGGTTATAGTTCTAATAATGATCTTGCCCCGTCAGATTATTTTCATATTTTGCCGGCTGATTCATCTCAGGAAAAAGCAATTCAGGCCGCAATTCGTGGTGAAAATTTCATTCTTGATGGTCCACCTGGGACAGGAAAGTCCCAAACAATCACTAATATAATTAATGAATTTTTAGCAAGAAATAAGACAGTTTTATTTGTTTCAGAAAAGTTAGCCGCACTTAATGTTGTTTATTCAAATCTTAAAAAAATTGGACTAGCTGATTCAGTTATAGCAATTCACAACGAAAATATCAACAAAAAAGATGTAGTTGATAATCTTTTAAGCACGCTCGAAAAAGGGGTTAATTCAATATTATTGAATGCTTCAGAGTCGGCTTTAATTGAAAATAATTATATTGAATTACGGCAAAAACTGAATAATTACGGTGAAAAACTGACTCAAATTCGTCCTCCGTTACAAAAAAGTGTGTATGATTTAATTGCTGAATATCAAAATTTGATTGATATTCCAAATTTTGATTTTTCAATTCCAGAAGAAAAACTAAAAAGAATCGACTATTTTGCTCTTCAAAAAATTGAGTGAGGCCTTAGCGATTTATTTCAAAAAATAAAAACTATCAACTTTAATTTAAAAAAACATCCTTGATATGGTTTTAGTCAAAAAACCATTGACGAATTCAAAAAAGACAAATTTAAAACATGAATTTTAAGCTTGACAAATTTAAGTCATACTATTTTTAACAACATCAAAGAGTTTAATTTTTTCTTGATGCATCCAGATCAACATTTAAATAATATTCTTTACTTGTTTGATTTTTTAAAAATTTTAAATAACTTAGAAAAAATTGATTTACCTGAGCTTGAAAAGTTACAAAATTTGTCCCAAGAAATTCAAAAATATTCACAAATTTTGCAAATTCAGTCAGAAATTTCTGCCTTAGAAAAAAAACTTTACATTCATTTTAAGCAAATTCCTTTAGATGTTCCTATCAAAGAATGCTGCCAAATTATTGAAGATCATCTCAATAAAAAACTTAAATTTTTAGACTTTAGATACAAAAAAATTAGACAAAAATTAACTCCGTACTTTAATAAAGATTTTTCTGATACAACTTTTCTTGAAAATTCATCAGAAATTATTACCTTAAAAAACAAAAAAATCTCACTTGAAAAATGGCTTTCAACCCTTTTATTCAAACCTGGCGAAACAAATCCTGGTCAAATCCAGTCAAATTTTTATCAATTAAAGTTTTATAAAAAGTTAAAAATCTTGAATGATACAACAAAAGTCAAAGTTCAAGACAAGCAATTTGTAGATTTTTTCCTTGATTCAAAATATACAAGAGAACTTTTAAATAAAAAATTATTTGAGCCTGTTAGTCAATTTGTTGATATTTGGCGAGAATTTTCGCTTGAATTTGATTCAAAAGAGGTAAATTTTAACTTTTTAGAAAAGAAAAGATTTGAAAACAATCTTCAGACAAAACTACAAAAAATCGACAAAATTCATGAAATTGCCCAAATTAATGCCAATATTTCTCAATTATCTGATTTTGGAATTGACGATTTTATAAAAAAAGCAATTGACGGAAACTTAGAAATTGATTTTTATAAAACTTTTGCAAAAAAATTTTACAAAATTTTAATAGACCAAATAATTAGCACCGAATTTAATAATTATGATTGACAAACACTAAATTCAAATCAAAATAAATTTGAGCTAGCCCAAGAAAAATTAGATTTACTGTCGGCAAAAAGAGTTGATGCAATTCTTCTTGAAAAAATTCCGCAAATTGACTCAGTTTCTGAATATACTCCGGAAATTAGAATTTTAAGACAAGAAGCTAATAAATCTCGACGTTTAATGCCGTTTCACGAACTTTTTGTTAGAATTCCGAATTTATTAAGAAAATTAAAGCCTTGTTTGATGATGTCGCCGCTCTCAGTAAGTTCCTACATTAAAAATAGTGATATGGAGTTTGATCTTGTTATTTTTGATGAGGCTTCACAAGTAAAACCTGAAAGTGCAATTGGAGCAATTGTCCGTGCAAAACAATATATAATTGCTGGCGACAAAGAACAAATGCCCCCAACAAATTTTTTTGACACAATTCCTGAAAGCGAGGATGAAGAATCTGATTTTACCGACTTTAATGTTTCAGATTATCTCTCAATTCTTGATGTCAGTCAAACATTTTTAAAATCTTATAGACTAACATGACATTATCGCTCAAAGTTTGAAGAATTGATTCAACCTTCTAATATTGAAATTTATAACAATGATTTAGTCACTTTTCCAACAAGTCAAAAACCTCAGGATTTGCAAGGTATCAAGCTTGTAAAAGTTGAAAATGCACTTTATAAAGAGCGAAGAAATGAAAAAGAAGCAGATACTGTTATTGAAATACTAGACCAAATTCTTACAAAATATCAAAACAAATTTTCGATAGGAATTGTTACAACTAATTCGGTACAGCGAAACCTCATTCAATCAAAATTAGAAAAATTTAAAGCAAATAAACCTTATTTTTCCCAGTTTTTTAGCGATGAATCATCTACCGAAATTTTTGTCAAAAATATTGAATCAGTTCAAGGTGACGAGCGTGATATAATCATTTTTTCATTAAATTTTGGTCCTAATGAGCAAAACAAAGTTTCACTTCATTTTGGAGCGATTAACCAAAAAAATGGTTACAGACGTCTAAATGTTGCCTTTACTCGGGCAAAATATTCAACAATAATGGTTACATCACTTGATCCTGAGCAAATTGATTTAGAAAAAGTCCGCACACGTGGCGCAAGTTTTCTTAAAAAATATCTAGAAATCGCTAAACATAATTTGTTTGTAGAAAACAAACCTGATAATACTTCAGATTCACAAGTAAGTTTTGAAGACTCCGTCTACAAAGAATTAACAAATATGGGACTAAAAGTTGTAAAAAACGTCGGATATTCAGATTACAAAATCGATTTAGCAGTCTTAAATCCGCAAAATGAAAATAGTTATTTACTAGGAATTCAATGTGATGGGTCTGGTTATTTAAAGCATAAAAATGCCCGTGATCGTGAAATTTTGTGAAAAAATGTCCTTATGTCTCGAGGTTGAAATATCCTTAGAATTTGATCACTAGATTGATTCCAAAATAGAGGTAGTCAACTTAAAAAAATAAAAGAAATAATAAAAAAACTTAAATCTCAAGAAGAAAAACCGCTGGGTGTTGAGGAAAATCCTTCCGATTTACCGCCAAAAACAGCCGAACAACTTAGCGCCCCATTAGCTATTGTTAAAAAAAGACAACCAATTGATTTTAGGTCCTTTTTTGAAAAAAGATTTTTATTTACGGATGAAAATTTGACTGACTTATGAAATCAAACTAAAACCGAATATTCTTTTTTTGAGGAAATTTTTAAAAGAGTTAAAATTCTCAGTAAGCTAGAACACCAAAAAATTGTCCTTTGATTAAGCGGAAATTCAAAAATTACCAACTCTATAAAAGCAAAAAGTGTGAAAATTGCACATAATTTTATAGAAAACAACGTTATTTTTGAAAGTCCGTCGCATTATTTTTTAAAAAATGTGACAAAATATAATTTTTTCCTTGAACCAAAAAGACCAATAAGAGAAATACATTATTTTGAAATTAAGGATTTGATTATAACAATAATTCAAAAAACTAAATCAATTTCAAAAGAGGATATATATTCATTAATTCTCGAAGTAACCGATTTTTCTTTTCTAAAGAAAAAGACTCGGGACTATTTAGATCAATGTTTTCAAAAATTACTTGATGATAAAATAATTTTTGAAAACAAAGGAGAAACTTTTTCCTTAGTAAATCCTTAATTTTTCCCTTTTTTCAAAAAATCATTAAAATTGCATTATTAAGTGAAAAACATACGTTTTTAGCGCTCATGTGGTATAATTTATCTTTAAATATTGAGGTTTGGTCTAATGAAAAAAGCTTTAAAAATTCTCTTTCAAACATCCACGCCATTTCTCTTATACGCTGGAATTATTTCAAGCGCAGTTGTTTTTAGTGCAAAAAACACTAATTTATCGCCAAATTTGTTGAAAAAATCAGAAACTGGGTTGTTAAAAGAATTAAAATATTTAGCTCTAGGTGATTCGCTTAGCTCAGGTTTTGACTGAGAAAGCAATCTTGATGGGCGCGGAAAAATGACTGACGGTTCTATTAGCGGGATCTCTTTTCCTGCTTTTTTTGCCAATTTTGCCCAAAGTATTCAACCTAATTCTGTAAAATCTTTTAAAAATTTAGCGCTAAATAATTCCTCAATTTTAGATTGAATTTATCTTCTTGATCCAAAAAATAATATTATAAGTGATGAAAATCTTGTTAATTTAAGGACACAAACTTACAATTCTTCAAATTTTGCCGACACAATTCGTTCAGTATTTGAAAATTTTAGTGGCGATTTTTCAAACTTAAGAAACGAAATTCGAAACGCTAATTTAATTACAATTTCAATTGGTTTTAAAGACTTTCTTAATACATTTAATAGTACTTTTTTTGACAATGTTCTTTCAGGTAATACATCCCAAAATTCATACGAGATAATAACAACAAATATTAATTACGCATTTACAAAAATTAAACATAACTTGAAAAGGTTATTAACTTTAATTAAAAATATTAATCCTGATACTTACATAAATTTAATCGGATATTACAACGAACATGCAAAAATTGATAAATTTTTAAATGATTTACTTAAAAATTATTTGCTAGAATTTGAACCTAATTTACTTTCAGTAAGTCGTCTAAACGATGAAATAAAAGAAGTCTCACAACAAATGGGCGTTAATTTCATAAATCCATTTTTGGAAAAATCTTGAGGGGGAAAATCAGACCCGTTTTTTGATACAGATTTAGATTTCAGACCCCAAATAAAAGCTAACAAACAAATAGCCCAAAATTTAATTATCTCATTAGCTTTATCCCCAAAAAGTCTTAATAAATCTAAAATACGTGATGAAAACGATGAAATTTTACTAACTAATTTTTCAGCTAATAATTTAGATTCTCAACAACTAGATTTCGGCTCTAACAAGGAAATTTTAGAAAAAATCACTGTCAATGGTTCGCTTCAAAATTTTATTAATGAAAATTCTAGTTTCGAAGAAAAAAGCATTAAAGATCTGCATACAATTTCATTTCAGCAGCCAGAATCAACAAATTATGCCAGTGCTTTGACTCAATTTGTTGGCTTTTTTGATTCAGAACAGAGCGATATTGTCAACGTATTTAAAGATTTAATTAACACTTTTTCCAATAGATCTCAACCAAATTTTGAAGCATTCAATAACGTTGTTGAAGTAATTTTAAAAAGTGAGTTTTTCACAAATTTAACACAGTATGCTCAAGAATTTATTGCAAATTCTGCTATCCAAAATGTTGAACAAAATGAAACTGAGGAGACTTTAGACCAAGAAAATTCTGACTTATCTGCGTCAGACCAATCAAAAACATCCCCTGATTTATTGAGTTTTTTGAAAGAAAAATCCCTTTCTCAGGATAATATTCTTGGACTTTTAAAGGAAATTTTGTCTAGCGAATATGTTCAGAGTCACCACACTAAAACAGTTAATTTATTTTATAATTTGTTATTTAACCAACCGGCAATTTCTAAATTATTAGTTAGCTCAATTTCAACTCAAGAAAATATTCAGCAAATAATAAAAGAAGTATTTCAATTTAATTCAGTTCAAAAATTTATCACTTTTATTTTTACAGAACTAATAAAAAATAATCAAGATTATATATCTGCTAAATCCTTCAGTCAAGTTTTGTATTTATTTTTACAAAATTCAAATAATTACAATAAATCAGTAACTTTTATCAAACATTTTGTAATAGAAGCCCTTAAAAGACCTAATTTTTTGAATGCTATTTTTGAGACTTTATCAACTCAATTTGGCTTTAATATTGAAAAAGAAGACATAAATTCACTTATAACTTTGATTACAAGTGTTAGCGACATATTAGTTAATACTAAAACTTTCAAAAATTTAATTGATTTGTTATCTAATGAAGTTATTTTTGGAATAAAAAGTGGTGTAAGCAATAATCAGTCAGATTTTTCTTTCTTTTCAAATATTATTTCTAATCTAACCAATAAAGTTAGTGATTTTATCAAAGATAAGGAAAATATTTATAATCTTTTCCAAGATATTATCTCTTTTTCACCTTCGGCTAAACAACTAGATTCTGTTAAGTCTTTGCTTGGTAAATTTTTACCATTTATTTCAAAAATTAATTTAAGTTTTATTCTTGACAAAAATTCTGAAAATTATCAGTCTTTAAATTTAATTTTTGAGTCTTTTTCAGATTTCCTGGCACAAGACAACTTTAAAGAATTAAATGATTTAATTAGCGCAATTATGGACGATGTTTTCTTGGTTAATAACTATAAATATCAAAATAGTCCCGATTTATACGGCATAATTTTTAATTTATTGTCTAATAATTCCCAAAAATTAAAACCAATTTTATATAAGTTTATTGAAAAAAACCTTAATAACACCAAAGTTTTAGATGCGCTTAAGTCTTTTTTCGCTAAAATTTTGCCACAGGAATTTCTTGAGAAATTAGACCAAACCAATCAGTCAAATTATTTTAAAACTTTAATTGACTTTGTTTTTGAGGTTATTTCTGAATTAACTATTGAATATAATACCAAAATCGAGCTAACGAAAAACAGTGGTTTTATCGAAGAACCTGATAAAAAATTGGAAAATACTTTAGATTTTAATCACATATTAGACAAACTTAAAAGCAAAAAATCATAAAAAAACAACTACTATTTAAACTCAATGCAAAAAGAAAACTCTTTTTATTTAAATTGAGCCTAAAAAAATATATGAAGTTTTGAAAGAGCCATAACTAAAAGCCATAAATTTGTAGATTTCTAAACGGTCAAATTTAAGGCATTCCATCATATTTAAAAATATAATGGATAATTCGCATTATCATATTTTAATACAACAAAAAACATAATAATTCCCCCTTAATTCATATCAAAATTTATTAATTCATTCTTAGTGATTCATATTATAACATAATTTTATTTTAGACCAAGCAATTTTTTTTATTTTTTGCAAAAGGTTAAATTTAATATAATAAAAATTACGATTTTAACGTCAAAAAAACCCGGATTTACCGGTATTTTGCTATTATATTCACTAAAAAATGAATTTTGCCATCAAACTGTCAAACTAGTAACAAACCTAAAAGCAAAAAGTCATAAATTTAAAATTTTTTTAACTCAAAAAATTTTAAATTTATTTTATTCATTGAAAAGACTTTTTGTTTTATTCCTTTTCATTTTTGATTTTACAAACATATCAACTTTTTCTTGTACATTTTGGAAAAAATTAAATACTTTTTTGTCAAGTTTTACAATATTGCCTTTTTGGTCAATTACATGGCTAGTTTTGTGCTTTTTATTTTTAACAAGTCCAAAAATAGGTGCCTGAATTCCGATGTTTTTTAAAACACTTGCAATCACGTTGACTTGATTACTTGCGCCGTCAACCAAAATTACATCGGGTTTAAGGGCATTTTTAATTTTAAAGTACTTTTCAAAACCTTGTTTCATATAGTTCGTGTCGCCCTTTTTAGACCCAGAAAAATTGAAAAAACGACTATAACTAGGCTCATATGATCCATCAATGTAGAAAATAATTCCGGTTGTTGGGTAATTTTTTTCTGTTTTTTGTGCAGTTTTTTCAACATTTTGCACAAATGTTAAAAAAGAATTGTCAATTGCCATTATTTTGTTGGCACTTTTTATTTTCAGGTTTTGCTTAATTAATTCCAAAATTTCAAAATTTTGGACTTTATTTTGATTTTTGCCTTGGCTAGCGATAAAATCAAGGTGATTTTCCTTTAAATTGTCCAAAATTTGCTTATATTGTTTACTTTTTGCAATTTTTAGCTTAATTTTGCTGTCAAAAAAATCAAAATATTTATCAAAGCTAAAATCAACTATTAATTTATCAGGAGAAATATTATTTTTATAGTATGAATTTAAAAAATTAACTAAAGTCTCAAAAGTATTTAGAACAATTTCGAGATGAAAATGCTTGTTTGACAGAAAAATACCGTTTCGGTAAAAAGCAAAACTGACAGCCAAAAAGTTCGATTCAGGACTAGAAAACCAAAGAAAATCAAGATTTTCTGCGTTATTTAGGTCAATATTTTGCTCTTGACTTCTTGCATTTTTAAGACCATTAATAGCATCAAAATATTCTTGTGCCAATTCAAAATGAAAATTTTGTTTAGCAGCTTCTAATTTTTCCTCAAGAAGCGCGATTTCGTTCCTTTTTTGCAGCAAATTTTTGCAAAAAAGGAACTTTTGTCGAAAAAATTCTACATTTTGATTAGAGGCTTTTTCACCTTTTTCATATAAGGTTTCGCTTTCAAGAAATTTTTTTAAGGCAAAAGCGTATTTTTTACTTGGAAAAGGGCCATAAAAAAAGACATTTGGATCATTTTTTCTTCTAGGAACTTTGTAAACCAGGGAAATTTTTAAATTTTTAACTAATTCTAATTTTATATAAGGATATCCTGAATCATCTTTTAGTTTGATATTATAAATTGGCTGATATTTGCTAATATATTCTTTTTCAAGGATTAGCGCTTCTTTTTCGTTAGCAACAATGTCATATTCAATTTTTCTAATTTTTTGTATTAACAAAAAAGTTTTATAAGAATTTGTTGACCCTTTTGCATATTGATTGACTCTTGAGTGCAAATTTTTTGCCTTTCCAACATATAAAAGTGAATTATTTTCATCATAAAAGCGATAAACACCTGTTTTTTTAGGCAGATTTGTACTCTTAATTAGTTGGTCAAAATTTTCCATAAGTGTCCTTTAATAATAAAATTATAATTAATTTTTTGAAATACTGTTATGATTTAGCAAAAATTTGATATAATTATTACTTAAACTATTGGATTACTTGGAGGAAAAAATGGATTTTGAATCCTATAAACGAACGGCAGAACCTAAAATAAAACAAATCAAAAAAGTTAGCAAAATTTTTTTAGCACTTTTTTTCACTTTTTTACTTGTTTTTATCGGCCTATTGACTTATTATATACTTCAAGTTAATGGCGATGGTTTTCGAACCGAATTTGTCGAGGCAACTTGGCTTGCAATAGCTTTATTGTCGGCTGTAATTGCAATAGTTTTTTTAGTTTCTTTTTTTATCGGAATTTATAAAATAAAAGCGATGAGAAAAGTTGAAAAAAATATCGAAAGTCAGCTAAAAGAACTTTAAAATTTTTAATTTAAGTTCAAAAAAACCCTTGAATTTATTGCCTTTTTTCTTTTTTTAAAAAAAATTAGCACTTTTTGCTTGTGAGTGCCAAAAAATATGTTATACTATTTGTTGTCACACAAGAAAAGACAAATTTTTATTTTTTATTTTTTTAAATGAAAGGAAAACATAATATGGCAAAAGAAATAATTTTAGGTATTGACTTAGGAACAACTAACTCAGTTGTTGCAATTATTGAAAATCAAAAACCAGTTGTTCTTGAGAATCCTAATGGAAAAAGAACAACTCCTTCTGTTGTTGCCTTTAAAAATGGTGAGGAAATTGTTGGCGATGCTGCAAAACGTCAATTAGAAACCAACCCTGAAGCAATCGCATCTGTTAAAAGATTAATGGGTAGCGATAAAACTGTTCGTGCTAACCAAAGAGACTATAAACCTGAAGAAATTTCAGCAAAAATTCTTGCATATTTAAAAGAATATGCTGAAAAAAAGATTGGTCACAAAGTTTCAAAAGCTGTTATCACAGTTCCTGCTTATTTTGATAATGCTCAACGTGAAGCGACAAAAAATGCCGGAAAAATCGCAGGATTAGAAGTTGAAAGAATAATTAACGAACCAACAGCTGCCGCACTTGCATTTGGTCTTGATAAAACTGAAAAAGAAATGAAAGTGCTTGTTTATGACTTAGGTGGTGGAACTTTTGACGTTTCAGTTCTTGAATTATCTAACGGAACTTTTGAAGTTTTATCAACAAGTGGTGATAACCATTTAGGTGGTGATGACTGGGATAATCAAATTGTTGAATGAATGGTTAAAAGAATTAAAGAAGAGTATGATTTTGATGCAAAAAGCGACAAAATGGCACTTACTCGCCTAAAAGAAGAAGCTGAAAAAACCAAAATTAACCTATCAAATCAAAGTGTTTCAACAATTTCCTTACCATTTTTAGGTCTAGGAAAAAATGGTCCAATCAACGTTGAGCTTGAACTAAAAAGATCAGACTTTGAAAAAATGACAGCTCACCTAATTGACCGTACAAGAAAACCAATCGTTGATGCCTTAAAACAAGCTAAAATTGAAGCTAGTGACCTTGATGAAGTTCTTCTTGTTGGTGGATCAACACGTATGCCTGCTGTTCAGACAATGATTGAACACACTTTAAATAAAAAGCCAAATCGTTCAATAAATCCTGATGAAGTTGTGGCAATTGGTGCTGCAATTCAAGGTGGAGTTCTTGCTGGTGAAATTAGTGATGTTTTATTATTAGACGTTACTCCTTTAACTTTAGGAATTGAAACCTTAGGTGGAGTTTCAACCCCATTAATTCCAAGAAATACAACAATTCCGGTAACAAAATCACAAATTTTCTCAACAGCAGAAGACAATCAAACCGAAGTTACCATTTCTGTAGTTCAAGGTGAAAGACAACTTGCTGCTGACAATAAAATGTTAGGTCGCTTTAATCTTTCAGGAATCGAGCCTGCTCCTCGTGGTCTTCCACAAATTGAAGTTAGTTTTTCAATTGATGTCAACGGTATCACAACTGTTTCAGCAAAAGATAAAAAAACTGGAAAAGAACAGACAATCACAATTAAAAATACTTCAACTTTATCTGAAGAAGAAATTAACAGAATGATTCAAGAAGCCGAAGAAAATCGTGAGGCTGATGCAATCAAAAAAGATAAAATTGAAACAACAGTTCGTGCCGAAGGTCTTATTAATCAACTTGAAAAATCAATAACTGATCAAGGTGAAAAAATCGACCCAAAACAAAAAGAACTTCTTGAAAAACAAATTCAAGAACTCAAAGATCTTTTAAAAGAAGAAAAAATTGACGAACTAAAAACAAAATTAGACCAAATTGAGCAAGCAGCCCAAGCTTTTGCCCAAGCAAGTGCTCAACAAGCTAACAGTGCAAGTGATACTGATTCAGATTCAAACACAATTGATGCTGAAATCAAACAAAATTAAAACCTAAAATTTATAAAAAACACACTTGCTTTTTGGCGGTGTGTCTTTTTTATATTAATATTTAAGACTTTTGCTTTAAAAAGTCTTAAATTTTTATTATTTTTCCCAAAATAATAAAAAAGTTTTTAAATTTAAAAAAAGGAAATGTCAATTTTATGGCAAAACAAGATTACTATAAAACTTTAGGAATTGACAAAAACGCAACATTATCTGATATTAAAAAAGCCTATCGAAACTTAGTTAATATTTACCACCCTGATAAAAACACAAAAAAATCTGCTGAAGAACAAAAACAAGCTGAAGAAAAATTCAAAGAAATTCAAGAAGCATACGAAATTCTTTCTGATGATTCAAAAAGAAGTCAGTATGACCGTTATGGACATTCTGCATTTGATCAACAAGCCGGCGGTGGTTTTTCTGGATTTGGCGGTTTTGATTTTGCTGATATTTTTTCAAGTTTTACTTCCGGTTTTGGCTTTGGCGGTTCTCGGCGTCAAAAATATAGCGGCCCTTTAAAAGGTGAAAATTTAACTGCCCGAATTTATATTAGCTTTATTGAGTCAATTTTAGGGACAAAAGTCAGCCAAAAACTTACTAAATATTCCCAGTGCGATCAGTGTAAAGGTACAGGTGCAAATTCTGATTCAGACATAAAAACCTGCTCCAATTGTCATGGACAAGGAGTTCAAAATGAAATCATTAACATTCCCGGATTTGGTCGTATGCAAAACCAAACAACTTGCTCGGTGTGTTCAGGAAGTGGAAAAACTGTTACAAAAAGTTGCAAAAAGTGCCGTGGAAAAACAATAATTGAGACCAAAGAAGAAATTGAAATTTCAATTCCGGCCGGAATTAGAGACGGAATGTTCATTCGGGTTGCAGGATTTGGTGGTCCTGGTCACAAAGGTGGACCTTCTGGTGATCTAAATATCGAAATTAATGTCCACAAACACAAATACTTTTCAAGATCAGGAAATGACATTCATGTTGAGATGCCAGTTTCGATAGTTGATATTATTAATGAAAATAAAGTTGAGGTTCCTAGTCCAACTGGTTTAAAAACTTTGCAACTTTATAGTCATTATAAGTCAGGTCAGACGGTAATTATTGCCCGAGCGGGTGCGCCTGATCCTCAAAATCCAAGAATAATCGGTGATTTACGGGTAAAATTAGTTTTTTATGTTCCTGAATTTAACAGTCGACAAAAAAACGAACTCAACCAAGTTTTTAGCCAAATAAAAGATAAAGTCAAGACAAAATGGCTAAAAGAGTTTCAATAATTTAAAAAACAATTTATAATTTCAAATAAATTGTTTAGGGAATCAATTTATATGTCTTTTAAAAAAATAAATATTGCAATTGACGGACCTTCAGGGGTTGGAAAATCTAGTATCGCCAAACAAATAGCACTCAAATTTAATTATTTATTTATAAATACAGGCGCACTTTATCGTGCAGTTGCCTTATTTTGCCAAAATCACAAAATTAATGCTGAAAAAGAAAGTCAAGTAACAAAAAAATGAAATCCTAATTTTTTGTTACTTGATGAAAAAGGTGATGTTTGGCTTGAAAATCAAAATGTAACTGAATTGCTGCGTGATGATTTAATCTCAAAAAATGCGGCAATAATCGCTCAGTATGGCAAAATTCGCACTGATATTACCCAGCTTTTACACGATTTTCAAAGAAATAACAAAGGAATTGTCGTTGAAGGTCGCGATACAACTTATAATATTATGCCAGATGCAGATTTAAAAATTTTTCTATGAGGTGATGCCCAAACGCGCGCAAAAAGGCGCTTAAAGCAAAATGCTTGTTTAAATTTGGAAACAAATTTTCCTGAAGTTCTAAAATCAATTGAGCGCCGGGACTATCTTGATATGTCACGGAAAATTAATCCACTAAAAAAAACAATTGATTCAATTTTTATTGACACAACCAATTTTAGTCAAGATGAAATTGTCGAGCAAATTTCCAAATTAGTCCTGAGAAAAATTTCGCAACTGGAAAATTAATTTCTTTTTTACTTTAATTATGAAAAACTTAGTCGCCCTTGTTGGCAAAGCAAATGTCGGAAAATCAACACTTTTTAATCGAATAGTTGGCAAAAAAATTTCAATTACCGATCCAACTCCTGGTGTTACAAGAGACCGAATTTACGAAAATGCGCGCTGAAATAGCAAGGATTTTACCCTAATTGACACAGGTGGAATTCAAATTGAAACCAAAAATTTTCAAGAACTAATCAGAATTCAACTGCAAATCGCTATCGAAGAGGCCCAAATTTTAATTTGAGTGCTTGATGGAACAGCCGGGATTGACTCTGAAGATCATTTTGTCCTGAATTTATTGCGAAAATCGCAAAAAAAGATAATTTTAGTGGCAAATAAACTTGATAATTCCAAAAATTTTGATCCAAGTATTTATGAACTTGGATTTGAAAAAATTTTTGGAATTTCAGCTTTGCACGGCCAAGGTGTTGGTGATCTTCTTGATTTTTTAGTTAGTAATTTTGAAAAAACTGCCAAAAGTCAGCAATCTTTTTTTAAATTAGCAATTATTGGTAGACCTAATGCTGGAAAATCTAGCCTTTTAAATCGAATTTTAGGCCAAAATCGTTCAATAATTTCTGACATTCCCGGAACCACGCGCGATTCGATTTCGGGACTGTGAAAATTAGATGGCCAGACTTTTGAAATAATTGACACTGCTGGAATCAAAAAAAAATCTAAACTAGTAGAATCTGTCGATTTTTACGCACTTATACGGGCTTTTCGGTCTTTGGATGATGCTGATCTTAGTTTAATTTTAATTGATGCTACCCAAGATATTCATCATTTTGACCTCAGAATTGCTGGATATGCCTGAGAAAGAAACAAACCGATTATAATTGTTATTAATAAATGAGACTTGATCGAGAAAAATACCTTAACTCAGCAGCAATTTGTTAAAAAAGTACGTGAAAAATTTAAATTTCTCGATTGAGCACCAATAGTTTTTATTTCAGCAAAAACCGGTGAAAAAATCCACAAACTTGCTGAACAAATTTTAGAAACTAAAAAAAATTTATCAAAAAAAATACCAACAAATCACTTAAATCAATTTTTAATGGAAATTCAGCTAATTCAACCCCACCCAAATGTCAATGGAAAAAAGGTATTTTTTAATTTTATTAGCCAAATTAGCGCTAAAATTCCGAGTTTTGTCTTCTTTGTAACTGACAAAAATTTGGTTCATTTTTCATATCAGCGCTATATTGATAACCAAATTCGAAAATATTTTGATTTTTTTGGCTGTCCAATAAAAATTATTTATAAAAATATAAAAAAAAGTGGTAAAATAAGTTAAAATTAAAGCGATTTAATAAGAATGGAGCACAAAAAATGAACAAAAAAGAACTAATCGAACAAATTGCTAACGAAACAAATTTGCCTGTGAAAAATGTTGAGCTTGTTTTAAATCAATTTTTTGGAATAACAGCTGATGTTGTAAAAAAACAAGGCAAATTGGTTATAAATTCTTTTGGAACATTCCAAGGAGTTTTTAAACCTGCCTCTTCATCTTTTAATCCGCTCACCAAAAGTCAGATTACAGTCGAAGCAAAAACAACAATAAGATTCAAACCTTCAAAAGTTTTAAAAGATTATATTGCCTAAAAAGGTTGTAAATGTTCAAAAAAAAACGAAAAAAAGGTAATTTTAAGTACAAGACTGCAAATCAAGTAATATATGGTAATGTTGTTTTACAAAAACTAAAAGAAATTAAGTACGGTAAAAAAATAGCCTTATTTTTACTTCTTTTTACACTAGTTGCAGTTCTAGCCTTAATAATTATTTTTATTGTTTTTCATTTTGCTGGAAGTGGAAATAATATCCAGGAAGTCGTTTCGCGAAGCTAAATGGAAAATACAAAAATTCGCAATTTTGCAATAATTGCCCATATTGACCACGGAAAATCCACTCTAGCCGACCGAATTCTTGAGTTTACAAACACAGTTTCAAAGCGTGAATTAAAAGACCAGCATCTTGATTCAATGGACCTTGAAAAAGAGCGAGGAATCACAATCAAACTAAATGCTGTTCAAATACGTTATAATTCTTATATTTTTCACCTAATTGACACCCCAGGACATGTCGATTTTACCTATGAGGTTTCTAGGTCACTTGCTGCAACCGAAGGTGCGCTACTTTTAGTTGATGCAAGTCAAGGAATTCAAGCCCAAACTTTAGCAAACGTTTATTTAGCCCTTGAGAATAATTTAGAAATAATTCCAATTATCAATAAAATTGACTTGCCTTCGGCAAATGTTGAAAAAGTTAAACAAGAAATTGAGTCAACAATTGGAATTTCAGCGCAAAATGCAATTCTCATTTCGGCAAAAAACGGCATTGGGATTGAAGATGTTCTTGAGGCAATTGTAAAATATATCCCGCCTCCTAAATATTCAAGCGAAAAAGATCCTTTAAAAGCTTTGGTTTTTGACTCTTATTTTGATATTTATCGTGGTGTTGTAATTTTTGTTCGTGTTGTAACTGGAAAAATTAGTGTCGGAAATACTTTTAAATTTATGGCTAATAATTTAAAATTTTCCGTAATTGAGCTAGGAATTTCTAATCCAAATCAGGTCAAAAAAAATGAACTAGTTGCCGGCGAAGTTGGCTGAATTGCCGCCTCAATCCGTAATGCAAAAGATGTAAATGTCGGCGATACAATAACTTTAGTCGAAAATCCGGCCGACTCACCGCTTCCAGGTTATAAAAAAATGGTGCCGGTGATGTATACAGGATTTTATCCAATTGATTCACAGCAATACAATCTTTTAAAAGACTCGCTTGAAAAAATTTCGCTTTCAGATTCATCAATAATTTATGAGCCAGAGTCGTCAAAAGCACTTGGTTTTGGTTTTCGCATCGGGTTTTTAGGGCTTTTACATATGGAAATATTGCAAGAACGGCTTGAAAGAGAATTCAATGTCGGAATTATTGCCACGGCACCTTCGGTAGAATTTGAAATAACTCGAACTAACGGTGAAATTCAAAAAATTTCCAATCCAAGTTTGTTTCCTGAACCTAATTTTATTAGCGAAATTAGGGAACCTTTTATTTTAGCGAAAATTTTTCTTCCTGATGAATTTTTAGGTGCAATTATGGGACTTTGTCAAGATCGCCGTGGAATTTACGTTGATCTTGAATATATTGATGATTTTCGTCGCCGTTTAATTTATAAATTACCTTTGGTTGAAGTGATTTTCGACTTTTTTGATCGACTAAAATCACTTTCAAAAGGATATGCTTCTTTTGAATATGAGCTAGTTGGATTGCAACCTTCAAAATTAGTTAAGTTAGATATTTTGCTTAACGGTCAAAAAATTGATGCCCTTTCAATGATAGTTCATAAAGACTTTTCTTATCCAAAAGCGCGTGATTTAACGCAAAAATTAAAGGAAATAATCCCAAGACATTCATTTGAGGTGCCAGTTCAGGCCGTTATTGGTTCAAAAGTTATTGCTCGTGAAACAATTAAGGCTTATCGTAAAGATGTTACTGCCAAATTATATGGTGGTGATGTTACAAGAAGAAAAAAACTTTTAGAAAAACAAAAGGCCGGAAAAAAACGAATGAAATCATTCGGTGTTGTTGATGTTCCTCAAGAAGCATTTTTAGCAATTTTAAAAACTAACATTAATGAAAAATAGTGTATAATTTTACAAAAGGGGAAAAATTTAGGAAAAATATATTTGTTTTTTCTACTTTTGTGAAATTATGAAAAAAAGACAGAACTTTAATAACAGCAATTACCATAAACGACCTAGTTTTACAAATTCAGCCTATCGTGAGCCTAGGTACTATAAAAACGTGCAAAATCGTCCTAATATTCAAGAAGATTTTGATGATTCAGATGAATATTTTGCTCAAAAAAACCATTACCGTCCAGATCATAGAAGTCCGCAAAATTATTCAAACCATTTAATCGAAGAAAATTATTATCAGGCAATGGAACAAAAAGCTCTTCAACAAGAGGCAAATGCTTTTATTTCAAAAGAAGTGAGAAAAATTTTTGGACTAGAGTTAATTTTTTTACCACTAAAGGCACTTTTTTGACTCTTGGCTTTTTTAGCAATACTAACTGTTTCACTGCTCTGAGTTTATGAGTATATTCCAAGCTGAAATTATGAGCAAAAATATTTACCACTTTTGATAATTCCCGGAATTATCGGTGCAATTGTAATATTTTTATTTGTAAAAACCATGTTAGACTATCGGGCAATTAAAAAATCAGTCGAATATTTCCGCTCACAGCTCAGAAATAATTCTCACAGACTTGAAATGCCGCCAATGATTCCTTGATTAGTTAAAAAATTGAATCAAAAAGAGGTAAATGCAATTTGACTGGCTGCTTTTAGTTTGTTTGGAACAGCAATTTTAGGTTTAGTTTATTGAATTACTTTAAAATATTATCCAGAAAAAAATATTCAATTTTCAACCGAATTTATTATAAGTATGGTCTCAACTGGCGGATTTTTTATTTTAATGCTTGTTTATGACTTAACACTTCGCCGGCGT
The DNA here is from genome assembly GCF_033343935.1 of Mesomycoplasma ovipneumoniae. Lineage (GTDB taxonomy): Bacteria > Bacillota_I > Bacilli_A > Mycoplasmatales > Metamycoplasmataceae > Mesomycoplasma > Mesomycoplasma ovipneumoniae_G. Next base: position 48,285 of record NZ_JAWPGQ010000004.1, read on the forward strand.
TTGTCAAATATTGAAGCAATTTTTGGTCATGTTTACCGTAAAAATATTAATATTGAATCAATCCGTTTTCGTCGCCATATGCTTTGAGCAATTTTTACAGTAGTTATTTTCTTAATTTTAAGAAAAATTGCCAAAAGAAAAAAAATAATTACTTAATTAATAAAGCAAAAAACAAAAAAACATCCTTTTTAGGATGTTTTTTTGTTTAATCTCCTGAGTTGATAGTTTGATGGCAAAAACTCACTTTTTAGTGACTGTAAATCACAAAAATGACGGTAAATCTGGGTTTTTTGACGATACAATCTTTATTTTTATTATTTTAAAATTAACCTTTTGAAAAAAATGCTTGTCCTAAAATATAAATTAGTAAAAAACCTAAATTATAAGTTAGTATATAAACTATTTGTTTGAGTTTTTTCTATTAATTTTAAAAAAAGTATTATAATAATGGTATGAAAAGTCCAATAAGTACTCGTGGGAAAAACAAATCTCCACGCAAACCAAAAAGAAAATATACAATTAACGATCTTTCTGAAAATGATCGTGGAGTTTATCAAGAAGTAATGGAGGCTGTTCTCAGAAGATCCGGAATTGACCCCGCAATTATTTTTGAGGAGCTTAAACAACGAAAACAAGAACTAGAACAACAACAAGAAAAAGAACCAGATAAAGATAAAAACGAAAATTAAGCTAGTATAAAAACTAGTTGTCTAGATTTTTCTACTAATTTAAAGTTAAAATTAAAGGATTCTTAAAACCTTACTAAAATTAAATTTTAAATACAAAAAATTTAATTAGCCATTCTAGAATAAGCGGCACTAAAAAAATAGCAACCAAAACTAGAACAATATGGTTGATGATTAAGCGAGAATCATCAAATGCTGAAATCGTAACACTAAAAGAATAAGTTAATACTCAAAACGAGTATCAAAACATAATAAAATTTATAAAAACTGAAAATAGATAAATAATTAGAAAACGAACTTGCCGTTTTTTAATAATAGGATTTAAATCAGCACTTTTTGTATTAAATGAGAAGACGTGTAAAAATATATTAAAATAATAGGAAGGCAAATATACTCTAGTAGTTAATCACAAACCATCAATCATAACAAAAATATTTTCAATGATTTTATCAGGGTTATATCTATCTTTTTTTCTTACGTTGATTCAAATATAAGCGTCTTTTTTCTTTATAAGATTATAATTTTTTTCAAAATCAAAATTAGCTAAGAAATCAAATTGGTTATTTTTATCTATTTTACCTAAATTTTTTTCACATTTCTTCACTAGGTAAAAATTAAAAATTTTTTGGAAAAAACTACACAAATATGAATAAGGCAACAACAGGAGCGAGTAAAAAATTGCTTCGATAAAATGTCGAAAAAAGTAATTATCAAAAACTTTTGTATTAAAATGAATTAAAAAATCAAATTTAAGCGTAAAAATTAGTACTAAAATAACTAAAAAAAGTGGTACTGGATAACTTATTAAAAACAGTGTGAATAGTAAAACAAAGTGTTTGATTGTTTTTTTATCAGGATTAAATTTAAATACAAGAAAGAAGAACAACCTAAAATACAAAATATTACCTAAAATAGGTACTTTTGAAAATTCTCTAGGAATTTTCAAATTAATAAATTTTTCAACAGTTAATCAAAAATCAACAGTTAATCAAAAATACATTTTTACAAAACAAATTTCCTTAAATTAAATTAATAAACTAGTTAAACTAGCCTAAGAATCAACCATTTTGCCTTTAATAATACTATCAAAAAATAAAAATTTATTTCTCAAATAGTCAAAAAGTTATTCATAATTTAGGATGATAAGCCGCCGTGGGTAGCATGAGAAAACCAAAAATTATACTAAATAAACCAGAAAGTAATAATTGTTTTGCTTCGTCATTAGCATCATTTAAATTGCCATTTATTTCAGATGTATTTTCCATTATAAAATAATATATTATTCAAAACGGATATCAAGTTAATATAAGTTGTATAAAAACAAAAGTAAAATAAACGTATAAAAAGATTTTCCAGTTTTTTTTAGAAATATTTGAATTTGTAAATTCAGTAGCGTTGAACAAAAAAACTTCTAAAATTATATGTGCAAAATATTTTGGTAAATTTCAATTAACTTTTCACCATCAACTTTGGATAATAATAAAAATATTTTCAATTATTTTTTCTGGGTTATACCAATGTTCTTTTTCAACACCCATATAAAATTTTCGTTGACATAGAAATTCATAATGTTTAGTATAATTAAAATTGCTTAAAAATGGGAATTTATTATTTGTGTCTAATTTGCCAAGATTTTTTTTTACTTGTTTTACCAAATATAAATGAAAAATTTTTTGCAGAAAACCTGAAAAATACGAATAAGCCACAATTAAAAGCGAGTAGCCAATTATTTCGATCAAATGCCGAATAAAATAATTATTAAAAAATTTTAAATCTAAATTCCTTAGAAAATCAGCATTACCGGCAATTAACAATGTTATTATAACTAAAAAAAGAGGGGCTGGGTAACTTATCAAAGAAAGTACTACAAATAAAAAGTAATGTTTTATTGTTTTTTTATCAGGGTTAAATTTAAAAACTAAAAATGAGAATAGTTTAAAATACAAAGTATTACCTAAAATAGGAATTTTTAAAAATTTTTTCGGTATTTGAAGGTTTATAAATTTTTCAACTGTTAATCAAAAATTCATTTTAAGACATAATCTCCAATTTGGGTCGTAATCAAATTTGTGCTGGTTAATGCCACTTTTGCTGTAAATTGTCCTTTTCTTATTTTTTCTATTTTTGATAGTGCTTGAATATTTTGCCTATCGATAGGCCATTAGATTCGATTCTAAAGGTTTTACATACCACTTTGTTTTAATAGACGACTAATTTTTAAGTAAATTAATAATTTGCATTATTAAATAAATAAAAGCAATTCGTGCTGAAGTGTGCTTTTCAAGAACGTCCTCATTTTTGAATGTTAAGAAACTAATTGAGGATTGCTTGAATAAATTACTTTCATAATTTGAAGTAAAGGAAATAATATTACAATTTTTAGATTTCATTGTTTGAACTAATCGATCTATCTCTAAATGCATACCGGAAAAACTAAAAAAAACGCAAACACTAAAATCCACAGATTTTTCCACTCATTTCTGCTGAACTTCAAAGTCATAATGATAATCGACATAATATTGTAATTTCGATAAATAATTAGCAAAAATCTGAATTATTTCTAAATTTGATCCTTTACCAAAAAATATAATATGCCGCACCTTCTTTAACAAGGCAACAAATTTTATAATAGAATCATGATTTATCTTGTAAAGATTATCGAGATTTTTACTAATAAGAGAATGATATAGGCTAACTGTTGTATTTTTGCTGGCAATTTTGTTGTTGGAAAAACGGCTTTTTTGAATTTGCATATAAGAATAATTACGGTCAAGCGCTGGCAATAAATCCTTTAGCCCTTTAAAACCGAGTTTTTTGCAAAATTTTATTACCGAAGCTGTTGAACAATTAGCATTTTTAGCAATTATACTTAATTTTAAAGTCATAATTTTGGCGATATTTGAAATCAAAAATTTAGCAATTTCCTTATCAATAAAATTATGATTTTGCTTAGAAAACCACAGTAAATCATTCATCAAATTACTATCCATTTTATAAAATTATACAATATAACAATTTATTATAGTAACATAAAATACTATTAACGCATATAGCGATAACTTGATAAAGCTTGTGATCAAAGACTTTTTAAAAAGGAATTTTGATTATAAATTTTGCTAGTATACGATTTTTGCTTGCTTTTTTAGAATTTTTCATGACATTAATATAGATTTTTAGTGCAGAACTAAATGTTACAGATTTTTACACTACTACCAAATTTAGCAAAAAATAGTAATTTTTGTTTTAATTTGTAAACTTAATTTTAAAGCAATGAAAAATTAACATAGTAATTTTAAAATTAGCATTGGTATAGAAAATACCAACTAATTTTTAGCAAATTAATAATTTGTATTTCAGATAAACACAATGGCTAATGAAATTTAATTTTCAAAATACCATTAACATTAAAAAACTAAACAAAGATTATTGTATAAATCAATTTAATAATTTGAAAATATTGATAGATTCTAACCTTTTTCCAAAGCATTATATGCTCGATATTTTCAGCAACATCACTATTTTTACAATAAAATCGCGACTTAAACTTAAAAAACTGATGAAATTTTTGTTTATGTGAGCGTGATTTAGGCTTAATAATTCTATTTTATAAACAATTTTGTTATCACATGAGCATTTTTTTGGGCTACTAATAAGGATGATCGCGACCAAACGGTGGCAAAAATCCTTGAATTCTTTAACTTTAATTTGCAAAATTTAACTGCTCAAAAATCTAGAATTTCTTCATCAATGAAAATATAATTCTGCCTCGAAGGTCGATCGAATTATCAATCAAATTCACATATACTCCACAAAATTATATCAATATTAAGGAGGTTTTATGGCTAATTTAATCAAAACTATTAAAACTAAAATTCAGTCGTTTGGCGGACTTTTAGGACAAATGATAATGCCAATTATCGGTATTTTTATTGCCTGAGGTCTACTTACATCTTTTTTTATTCCCACAGGTTGAACACCGAATAAAGATCTTGCAGCCATGGTAGGTGTTGGAATTACTTATATAATTCCAATTTTAATTTGCTTTCTTGGTGGTTATAAAATTTACAAAATTCGAGGTGGTGCAATTGCTGGAGTTGTAGCAATTGGTGCGGTAGCTGCTGGTCAATCAGAAATTTTTATAAATATTACTGGCGGTACAGCGCCAATGCTAGTTGCAGTTATGCTATTTGGTCCAATTTCAGCACTTATTTTGAAACACACAGAAAAATTTTGAATTAATAAAATTCCAAGTGGCTATCAAATGTTAGCGAATAATTTCTATCTTGGAATTCTCGGATTTGTCCTTTTATTTCCCGTTTATTATTTATCAATTTATTTTATTGGCTACTTTATTAAATCACTCGGATTTTTGACCCAAAAAATGGGAGAGTGAAAATTATATCCTTTAATTGCACTAATTGTTGAACCTGCAAAAATACTTTTTCTAAATAATGCAATAAATCACGGTGTTTTTACAACTTTAGGAACAATTCAAGTAACCGAAACTGGCAAGTCAATTTTATTTTTATTAGAATCAAATCCTGGACCAGGATTAGGACTTTTACTATTCTATCTAATTTTTTCAAAAGAAAAAAACATTAAAGGACAAACAGCATCCTCAATTCCAATCCATTTTTTGGGTGGGATTCACGAGGTTTATTTTCCTTTTGCTATTTTGAGACCAGTCTTAATTTTATCACTAATTGTTGGAGGTATTTTTGGAAATTCAATCCTACAAATTTTTAATGTTGGTGCAGTTGCACCTGTCTCTCCAGGTTCAATTATTGCTCAGTATATCCAAGTAGAAAAATCGACAAATTCATTAGTTGGTATTACAATTGCGATTTTCGGATCTGCTATAGTGACTTTGATAAGTGCCTGAGCTATCAATTTTTTAGCAAAACTACTAAATAAAAACAAGCAAAAAACTGAAAATTTAGACATTAATCATACAAAAAAATTGATTGAAAGTGAAAAATTAAAAACAAAAAGTACTCAAAAATTAAATCCAAAAAAGATTGTTTTTGCTTGCGATGCGGGCATGGGTTCTTCTGTAATGGCTGCTTCAATTTTAAGGAAAGTTTTAAAAGATAATAATGTTGCTGATATTGAAGTTTCTAATTTAGCGATTGCCGATTTGACTGGTGAAGAAGAGCTTATTATCACAATCCAAAGTTTAGAAGATCGTGTTAAAGCTAAAAATTCCAAAGCTAAAATTATTTCCTTAAGTCAATTTTTAGATAGAAAATCCTATGAAAATATAGCTACACAACTTAAAAATAACCAAGAAAATAAGGAAAATTTCTAATGAAAGTTGTTCATTTTGGAGCCGGAAATATCGGTCGCGGATTAATTGCAAAATTATATCAAGAAAATCAATTTGAAATTATTTTCGTTGATGTTAATGATAAATTAATTAATGAGCTAAATCAAAAAGGATTTTATTATGTTATTAACTTTGAAAATGGCCAAAAATATAAAGTGAGAAATTATTTTGCTATTAATCTAAGTGATGAAGAAAAATTATTAATGCATTTAAAAAACGCCGATTTGATTTCGACTTCTGTTGGATCCGAAAATTTAATTCATTTGAGGTCAATTTTTGCAAAATTAGCAAAAATTGAGCAAAAAAGTAAACAAATTATCTGTTTTGAAAACGGATTTCGAGTTAGTAGTAACTTTAAAAAAGGGCTTGAAAACTGTAAATTTTGGCAATTTGTTGACACAACAATTGATCAAATCGCCCCGAGTTCGACAGATTTAAATGTTTATACCGAAACCTACTCAGAAATTATTATTAAAGAAGAAAAACAAAAAATTAAACTAAAGGGAGTAAAATATCTAGAAAATTTAGACTATTTTATTTTACGAAAATTATTTTTTGTCAACACTTTGCACTCGGGAATTGCATATTTGGCATATATTTTAAAATATAATTATGTTCATGAAGCTTTAAATTCACCAATAATTCAAAAATACATTAGCCAACTAAAAATTGTTTTAATTAAAGTGCTTTGATTCCAAAATACTTTAATTAATCAGAGCGAACTTGAGGTATATTTTGAAAAAACAATTAAAAGATTTGAAAATCCAATTTTACAAGATTCAATTATACGCGTTGCTCGGAATCCAATCACTAAAATAGGAAAAAATGAAAGATTTAATTTGTTATTGAAATATGCCAAAAATGCAAAATTAGAACCAAAAGAATTAGAGATAATTTATAGAACTTTTGCTAATATTCTAAATTATGACTCAAAACAGGATATCCAAGCAATGAAAATGCAGGAAAATCTTCTAAAAAATCCCGAAGAATTTTTAAAAATGCAAACAAATTTAGAAGATTTTGAAATCAAAACAGTGCTTAAATTTTATGATAATATAAAAGGGGGTAAGAAATGGATTTAAAAATAGAAAATATCCAATTAAATCAAACTATTGAGTCAAAAAAGGAAGCATTTACAAAATTAATTGAAATTTTCCAAGCAAAAAATTGCTGCAAATATGAATATTTACAATCAATGGAAAAACGTGATTTAGAATCATCAGTTGCTCTTGGAAACTATCTCGCCCTAGCCCATGGAAATTATGACAGTAATGATTTAATTTTTAAAAATTGTATAGAAATTATTCACTTAAAAAATACACTATACTGAGATGATCAACCAATTAGATTTATTATTGGGTTAGCCGTAAAAAATGCTGATCAGATTAATTATATAGAAAAAATAGGGCTTGCATTTATTGAAATTGAGAAAGTGGAAGAAATTTTAAATAGTCAAAATTTAACTAAAGAAAAAATCCTTAACTGAATAAATCAAGCCTAGAACTTAAGTTTTACTAAAATTAATTGGTTTTTTGGTTGACTAGCGCTTTTGCCAAAAAAACAATCTGATTGGTAGTTAAAAATTTTTGTTGCTTTTGGAAATGGTTAATATTATTTATGTAATTTAATAGTTTTTTATAGGTAATAAAATTCTAAATTTTAGTGTAAATTATTTATGTGCAATTAACTTGTACCTTTAGTCTAATAAGAAATTAACGCTCAAAATAAGGCTTGTTTTAATACAATACCAAAACTCCCGCCAAAGTGGCGGGAGTTTCTTTCAAGTTTTGAATTGTTAACAAATCAATAAATCAACTTATTTTTTTGATAAGTAATAGTCACATTTTCAAAATTTTGACTTTTAATATTAATTGCGGCTACAAAATAGTATAAAAAATCATTGGTTAGTTTGTGGTGGTTATTTTTGAAAGTATTAATTTATTTGTGCCTTGATTTTCTAAAAAATTATCCATCTTAAATTTTTTTAGGAAGATAAAATCTAAAAATAGTACTTTTATAGGCTTTTTTAGATTCTTCAATGGAAATAGTCAAAAGATTTTTAGAAATTTGCAATAATTGGAATTGCGATTGATTTATTCATGCTACGGCAGCACTAGCAATAACAAAAAATATAAAACCAGTTAGTGCCGAATCTACAATATCAGGAATAACAGATAAATTAGTGCCCCTTGTTGCAGCAACTGAATATATTGTTGTAAACATAAAATAGTAAAATAAAGTAAGGCATGCAATTAAAATAGCGACTAAAAATGATTCAACGATATAATATCTTAAATAAATCTTGTATAAAAATTGTCGTTTTTCTTCATAGTCGGGATCTTGTTCATTAAATTTGGAAGCAGTTAAAGGTATTTGACTTCTTAACCAAATACCATAAGTGAAAAAACCTCTTCTAACTTGAGGTACATTTTTTTCAATTCTTAAAAGTTGAGGATATTTTTCTTTAAGTTTTTCATTTGATAAATTCAAAGCCTCTTTTTTGTATTTGGAAATAAATCAAATGTATCTTGAAAAGTTAAGAAAAACAAGCAAAAAAATCGAACCAAAAACAAATATTCTTATAATAAGTATATGTTCAGGAAAAAATAATTGAAAAAGTGTGCTTGATATAAAAATAATGTATAAAAAAAAGTTTAAAGCAACATAAAGGGGTTTAAAAAATAATAGTTTATAAAGTACTAAAATTGATTTCATTTTAATAACCACCTGCAATAATTTTTTCTAAATCAAATCTAAATTATATACTAATTTAGGCATCATATAACCTAAAAAAATTACAAATTATTTTCCCTAATTGGCTAAATAATGTGAAATTAAATTAGATTTCTATCTGAAAAAATCCATAAAAATTTAAAACAGAAAATTATGAACACTCCCTAAAATTCTAAATTTTAGTTTAAATTATTTATGGAAAATTAACTTGTGCCTTTATTCTAATAAGAAATTTACACACAAAAACAAGGCTTGTTTTTAGTACAACAAAAAAACTCCTGCCACTTTGGCGGGAGTTTCCTTCAACTTTTGAATTGTTATACCAATCAATAAATCAACTTATTTTTTGATAAATAATAGTCACATTTCCAAAATTTTGACCTCAATATTAATCGTGACTACAAAATACCATAAAAAATCATTGATTAGTTTGTGGTGGCTGTTTTTTGAAAGTATAAATTTATTTGTGCTTTGATTTTCTAAAAAATTTATGCAATCTTAATTTTCTTTAGGAAGATAAAATCTGATAAAAATACTTTTAAAGTCTTTTTTAGATTCTTCAACAGAAACAGTCAAAAGATTTCTAATAACTTGTATTAATTTGATTGTTGATTGATTTAATCATACTCAGGCAGCAAAACCAACAACAAAAAATATAATACTAGTTATGAACGAATATGTAAAATTAGGAATAACAGATAAATTGTTGTCTTTTGTTGAAACCGCTATTGTAATTATAAAATAGTAAGATAAAGTACCGAATGCAATTGAAATAGTAAGTAAAAATAATTCAACAATCTGAAATTTTAAAATAATCTTGTATATAAATTTTTGTTTTTCTTTATAGTCGGGATCCTGTTCATTAAATTTAGAAGCAATTAAAGGTCATTGAAATTTTAACCAAGTATTATAATTTGAAACTCTTTTTGCAAATCGAGCTGCATTTTTTTCAATTTTTAAAAGTTTGGGAAACTTTTTTTCAAGTTCTTCATTTGACAAATTCAAAGCCTCTTTTCTGTATTTGGGAATAAATCAAATGTATCTTGAAAAGGTAAAAAAAGCAAGCAAAAAAATCGAACTAAAAATAAATATTCTTAAAATAAGTAAATGTTCGGGAAATAAGTATTGAAAAGGTGTACCTAATAGAATAATAATGAATAAAAAAACGCTCGGAACAACATAAATAGGTTTAACAAATATTAGTCTAAAATGTAGTAAAATTGATTTCATTTTAATAAACACCTGCGATAATTTTTTCTAAATCAAGTCTAAATAAGTATACTAATTTGGGTATAATAGAGTCTAAAATATTATAAACTATTTTTAAGAAGTTCGCTGACAGCTTTTTTGTAATATTCTAATGATTTAAAAAAATAGATAAGAAAAATAAATAAGCTAATTCAGAATTGAATTGAAATTAAATCCATAAAAATTTGTGTATAAGTTGGACTTATAAAATTAGGGGTGTTCATAATTTTGTGTTTTTAAATTTTTATGGATTTTTCAAATACAAATCTAATTTAATTTTACATTATTTAACCCATTAGGCAAAAAAATTTCTAGTTGTTTTTTAATTATGTTTCAATTTCTTACCTGCCTTTGTCATTTTATAGTTTCGCTTTTGTCAAAAAACAATCTGACTGATGGTTAAAAATTTTTGTTGTTTTTGGAACAGATTAATATTATTTATGCAATTTAATAGTTTTTTTATAGGTAATAAAACTCTAAATTTTAGTGTAAATTATTTATGCCCAATTAACTTGTACTTTTAGTTAATAAGAAATTCTCACACAAAAACAAGTCTTGTTTTAACAAAATAGTAAAACTCCCGCCAATTTGGCGGGAGTTTCTTTCAAGTTTTCAATCGTTATACCAATCAATAAATCAACTTATTTTTTGGTAAGCCACGGACACATTTTCAAAATTTACAAATTCAATATTAATCGTGACTACAAAATAGCTTAAAAAATCATTGGTAGTCTGTGGTGGTTGTTTTTTGAAGGTATTAATTTATTTGTGCTTTGATTTTCTAAAAAATTTATGCAATCTTAAATGTCTTTAGGAAGATAAAATCTGATAAAAATACTTTTAAAGCTTTTTTTAGATTCTTCAACAGAAACAGTCAAAAGATTTCTAAAAACTTGTATTAATTTGATTAATGATTGATTTAATCACGTTGAGGCAACACTAGTAATAACAAAAAGTATAATACCAGTTATCAGCGAATATGTAAAGTTAGGAATAACAGATAAATTATTATCTTTTGTTGAAATAAGTGCTGTCATCATAAAATAGTAAGATAAAGCAAGGCATGCCATTAAAATAGGAGCAAAAAATAATTCAACAATCTGCGATTTTAAAGTAATCTTGTATATAAATTTTCGTTTTTCTTCATAGTCGGGATCCTGTTCATTAAATTTAGAAGCAATTACAGGTAATTGAAATTTTAACCAAGTATTATAATTTGAAACTTTTTTTGCAAATCAAGCTGCATTTTTTTCAATTTTTAAAAGTTTGGGAAACTTTTTTTCAAGTTCTTCATTTGACAAATTCAAAGCCTCTTTTTTATATTTGCGAATAAATCAAATGTATCTTGAAATGGTAAGAAAAGCAAACAAAAAAATCGAACCAAAAATAAATATTCTTAAAATAAGTATATGTTCAGGAAATATGGGTTGAAAATGTGTGCTTATTATAAAAATTAAGGATAAAAAAAAGCTTGAAACAACATAAATGGGTTTTAAAAATACTAGTCTATTAAGTAGTAAAATTGATTTCATTTTAATAAACACCTGCGATAATTTTTTCTAAATCAAGTCTAAATTAGTATACTAATTTAGATATAATAGAGCCTAAAATATTATAAACTATTTTTAAGAAGTTCACTAACATCTTTTTTGGAATATTTTAATGATTTAAAAAAATAGATAAGAAAAATAAGGAAGCTAGTTGAGAATCAAATCTAAATGAAATTGATAAAAATTTGTGTATAAGTTGGACTTATAAAATTAGGGAGTGTTGATAGTTTTGTGTTTTAACTTTAATTTTCAAAAAAATTTAGACAATCCTAAATTTTTTTAGGAAGATAAAATCTAAAAAAAGTACTTTTATAGGCTTTTTTACATTCCTCAACAGAAAGAGTCAAAAGATTTTTAGAAATTTGTATTATTTTGGTTTTTGATTGAATTATTCACAGTGTGGTAAAAAGACCAAGACTATAAAGTATAATACTAGTTACTATCGAAAATACAAGATTATAATTATAAGAAAGATTATTAGTTATTGGATCAACCGAAAATGTTCTTGGTAATATAAAATAGAAAGATAAGGTAAGGCATGCAATTACAAAAACAACTAAAAATGATTCAACAATATATAATCTTAAATGCATCTTGTATAAAAATTTTTGTTTTTCTTCATAATCAGGATCTTGTTCATTAAATTCAGAAGCAATAAAAGGTAATCTAGTTCTTAGTCAAAATTCATAATTTAAAACGGGCGTTGCATATAGAGGTAAATTTTTTTCAATTCTTAAGAGTTGAGGATACTTTTCTTTAAGTTTTTCATTTGACAAATTCAAAGCTTCTTTTTTGTATTTGGAAATAAATCAAATGTATCTTGAAAGGTTAATAAAAATAAGCAAAGAAAGCGAACCAAAAACAAATATTCTTAAAATAATTATATGTTCAGGAAATGCTAATTGAAGAGGTGTGCTTATTAGAAAAATCAACGCTAAAAAAACGTTTGAAACAATATAAAGGGGCCTGAAAAATAATAGTTTATAAAATAGTAAAATTGATTTCATTTCAATAATCACCTGCGTTGATTTTTTCTAAATCAAATCTAAATTAGGATACTAATTTAGATATAAAATGACCTAAAAAATTATAAACTATTTTTAAGAAGTTCAGTAACAGGTTTTTTGTAATATCTTAATGATATGAAGAAATAGATAAGAAAAATAAGTAAGCTAGTTGAGAATCAAATTACAATGAAATTGATAAAAATTTGTGTATAAGTTGGACTGATAAAATCAGCGGTTGTTATCAAGCTATAAAAATATGGCATGCTAGGCAAACTTATTATTAGTCCTGATATTAAAATTAAGAAAGAAATTGCAAAAATATTTAATATGTGTAGGAAAAAGATTTTTCTAGTTTTTTCACCTAGTGATTTAAGAATTCCAATTGATTTTAATTTTGATTGTGTTAGATTTTTTGCATAAAGAACTGAAAAAACTACTAATAAAACTATAAGAATTACTTGGATAGCAAGTAGTACTGCTTTTACAAAAAAAGTTGACCTTAAAAGAAAAATTTTTATTGATTCAAGATCATTTGAATATGAAAAATTTGAAAAATCCTTTTTAAAAGAGGCTAAATTTTCATTGATATTGTCAGATTTTAAGAATATTTTTGCTGCTTCTGGCCTTATTTCGTTTCTGTATTCATCACCATCATTGTGCATTATGATTTGGTACTTAAATTCATGTCTTTGTTCTTCGGGAGCACCAGATTCAGATTTTTGTTCCTGCAAATGAAGGTTTTCCTTTAAATCAAAAGTTCCGACTATTTTAAAAGGAATATTTTTTCCATTTTTGTTTGATAATTCAACTTTAGATCCTATTTTTACCTTCTCGTATTTGTCAGTGCTACCATTGTTTAAATCATCTATAAGATTATTTATTTTATCAATAGTGTTAACTGAAACAACAATTTCATCTTTATTTTTAGGAAGTTCACCATCACTAATTTTTAAATTTTCTAGCTTTAAATCTTTTAAAAAATGATTTTTTTCAATTTCCAAATCTTGAAATCTTTTTACATTCAAAGGAGCGATCATTATGTCACTGAAAAGTGACACGCCGACTGTGTTTTTAACAAAAAAAGCTTCATTAATTTTTTTTGCTAAATTATAATGCAAAAAAGTGGGTATTGTGTTGTATACATCAGTTGAATAATTTACTCCGACAATAGTAACTTCAAAAATAGTTGGAATTTCATCAACACTCGAATTACGTATAGCTTTAATTTTAATTTTTTTACCAATAGGATCAGTAATTTTTAATTTTTCGACAACTGAATTTGAAATAATTATCTCATCTTCATTTTGTATAAAATTACCTTGAAGGTTTTTGTCATCAAATTTAAACCTATTTTTAAAAAAATCAGATTCGTCGATTAATTCAATAGTATTTTTCTCGGAAATTAATTCTTTGCCGTTATTATTGTAAGTAAAAGCAAAGTTATCAGTTCAATAAACGGGAATAATTTTATTAACAATGTCTTTTTTAGTATTGAATTTCTCGATTTCTCCGTCAAAAAATGGTGATATTCTCTTTTTTTGTACTTCAAAAGAATCTAAATTGTATTGATGAATTCGTTGCGAGTCAACAGCATTAGCTTGCGTATCAAGTGTAGCAAATAAATTTAGACTTAAAATGCTAATTAGAAATGTGATAATTAGTAAAGCTGTAATAATTATTTTATTTTTAAAATCTAGCCTCAAAAATAAAATAATTGATTTTAATTTATCACTTATTTTTAAAGGTTTTTTTTCAAATTTAAAATCATAATCAGTTTTATTTAAAGATTCGGCTTTATTTATTTCTTCGATTTTATCAATTTCTAATACAGATTCATTTTTTAGATAAATTATTCTATCACCGTATTTTTTAGCAAGATCCAAATTGTGGCTAACTATCAAAATAGTTTTATTTTTCTTTAATATTTGTATTTTTTCAAAAAGAATTTCAGCATTTTCAACATCAAGATTTCCAGTAGGTTCATCTAACAAAATAAAGTCAGATTCACGCGCTAATGATCGCAAAATTGCGATTCGTTGTTTTTGACCACCTGATAAATCACTCACTTTATTTGCTAAATTTTCTTTCGAAATATTAACAAAACTTGCATTTTCTTCAATATTCGTTTCATCAATATTAAAATTTATTGCATTTGCTCCAATTTTAATATTTTCCATACCAGTAGCAGATTCAATTAAGTTAAAATCCTGAAAAACAACGTCAATTAAAGGGTTTTTAACAATTTTATTATCTTTATAAAAAAGAATTTCACCTTTATCTTTTTGACTAAAATTAGCGATTAGGTTAATAAGGGTAGTTTTCCCAATCCCAGAAGGTCCAACGACAAAAACCAACTCATTGGACGGGATGTCTAGACTAAAATTTTTAAAAATACTTCTTCGATTAAAGTTTTTAGTCAAATTTTTAATTTTTATCATTTTTAAGTAGCCAATCTATTTGATAAGTCATATAAATAGTTTTAATATTCAAAAAGTGTGTTTTACCCATTTTTTTATCAATTTTATCTAAAATATCTTTTTTTAACAATGAAATAAATTTTTCTAATTTAGTAGAATCAATTTGGTGATCTAATTTTGATTTAATTGCACTTTGAAATTCGAGATACCAAAAAAGATGTTCTAAAAATTCAGTGTTATTTATATTTTTTTCATCAAGATTTTGGTTTATAAATTCAACAATTTCCTTGTTATCATCTAATTCATTTTTAAAAATAAACTTAATAAATAAGTTAATAAATTTTAAAAAAAATGGAGCATTTTTTTCTAGTTTCACATTTATAATATTGTCAAAAATTTGCTTTGAAACATTAATTTTTGTCGGCTTGTCTGTATTATAAAAACTATTTAATAGCGCAATTGTTTTAAACAAATAAAAAAAATCAATTGGTTTTTTTACAAATTTACTATAATCAATTATTGTATTTAAAAAATCTTTTTGACTCTTAAAAAAATCGGGATGAGTCTTAATTGAAAAAAATACATAATTATATAAGTCTGCAAAAAAATCAGGATTATTTTCTGGTTTTTCCGTTGTTTGTTTAAATAAGGTTTCTATTGTTTGATTTATTTTTTGCACTTGATTATCTTTTTTCTCACTCAAGTCTAAAATCTGTTTTACAAAAATAGTATTTGTGATGTCAGGTTCTTGACCAAATAAACCATTTTCAATGCCAAAATCTACAATTTCTTCACTTTTTTTAAGTAATTCGGTCTCTATTTTTTTATTATTACCAAAATAATAGTAAAGAAGACCTGAACCATAGAAACTTGGATCGCTGGACGTGCTAAAATTTATTAACCAATTTTTAGTAAAGTCATTTATTTTTGACAAATACTCTGGCGAGTAGTTATAAAAATCCTTACTAAAATAGTAAAAACTAACCATTGGTGAAATAAGCAAATTACTTTGGTTTTCTTCTATATCTTTATTTTCAATAATTTTTCTAAAATGGTTATCTCATTTTTTAATTAAAACATTTATTGATTCTTGCTTTTCCTTTATAACGTCGGTAAAATAGTCCTTATCTAAATTATTAATTATTGTTAAAATAGCGATATATTTTTTAAAAAGGAGAAAACGTTTTTTTCGCAAAGTTTCATGAGGTTCATTATCACTTATTAACACCTCATCGCTTTCAAAATTCGCTTTCTTAAATTCATTTTTAATCCAATCTTTAATATCGAAATATTTTTGAAAATCATGCCCATTTAATTTAAAATATAAAATATTTCATGCTAAATCTTGAAATTCATCATCTTTAATATTAATAAATTCCTTTTTGTTTTTGTCATAATATTTTGAAATAAAATTAACAACTTTAGGAACATTATTAATTGGGTCAATATTAAAATAAATATTGCTTATTTGGTATACATCAATTAAACTAAATTGTATTCTTCGCGATAAATTAGGCGTAGTTTTTAATATTGATTTAAGTTTCTCAAATTGGTTGATATTATTTGTAATTTTTAAAATTGCTAAAAACTCATTTGCATATACGTGATTATACTCTCCCTGAAAATTATTTTTTAGAGCATAGTCACTGTTTTGTGCATCTTTTTTTAATTCATTTTCTAAAATAAAGTTATTTATTTTTTCTTGATCGGAATTAGAAAAAATAGATGATGATTTTGAATTACTAGTTAATGTTTTAGGTTCAAATCTATTTATTTCAACTTCAACGGACTTAGTAAGAGCAAAATAAATTAAAGGAACACTTATAGCAATTGATCCCAAACTAGCGCCAATAATTGAAAAAATAACTCATTTTTTTGTAAAAATTTTAGGCATCATACCTATTCATCTAAGCTCCCGGTTCATCTAAACTTTCAGACAATTGTGGAACACTATTATAATATGAATCAGACAATATACTTGCAGCTTTACCATCATATATGGCTTTTGCACCTGCTGAACTACCAAAGGTTGTTACTTTGTATTTTCAACCATGAAAATCATATTTTATTTTTGCATATCTACGATTATAATTGGTAATTGAGTCAACAAGATATCCATTTGAATCAATCGAAATATCTACATTTCCACTTACCTTAGCTGAAAATTTACCATCGTATTTTATTTCCCCTCCTACTGAAAACGAAGGACTTCCCATTCCAGAAATTCAAGATGTCACTTTTAATTCTAATTTTTCCGGGTTAGAAAAATAGTCATAATAATATGGATTTCTTGGTCTATATTTTGTTTTTGCTTCTCCAGTTCATGAAACTTTATCTTGAAAAAATCAACCGCCATAATACGATAAACGTTGGTGACCTATTAATGATATTCCGAAATAATAGTCTTTATCATATGTTTCAGCAAGTTGCACTACATTATTTTGGTTTGCTAAAAGCGCAATTCCTGGAAACAATAAAAAAGCCTTGGCATTTATTTTTTGACTAGCAACAATTACCGGTGTTGTCACTGCAAGCGTTAAACTTGTTAATGCTGTTAAGTTAAGTAAAATTTTTTTTATTTTTTTGTGAATGACATAGAATCTCCTTAGAAATTTTAGTGATATTATATAATGCTAAATTAAAATTATTACTCATAATTATATCACGCTAAATTAAATAACAAAGAACAAAAACAAAAAAAATACAAAAATATAATTTTTGTAAAAAAAAGTAAAAAATATATTTTTATTCATAGCAATTTTGCAAACCATAAATTCTATAAACATAAAACAAAATTTAAATAACAAAAAGTAAGTCATTAAAATTTGCAGCTGTGTCTTCATTTTTTCTTTTTTATATATAGTGTTCAAAAGGGCAAATTTTTTTTTGTTCTTTTTTCATATTTTAGTTCTTTATGATAAATTTTACCAAAACAGATTTACCTTAAAAACACAAAATACTTAATATTTCCCAAAAATTTTAGAAATCATTTACTGTTATTCCAAACTTTCAGATAATTTAGAAACCTTATAAAAAGGAGAATTAGATAATAAATTGATAGTTTTTCAATCGTATTCAGCTCTTGCTGACGCTAAGATGCCAAATCCTGTTGCTTTGTATTTTCAACCATGATGATCATAATAAATTGAAGCAAATTTATTATTATAATTAGTGATTGACTGAACAAGATAACCATTTGAATCAATTGAAGTATCTATATTCATACTTGCCCTAGGTGAAAATTTACCATTATATTTTATCTCGTCACCAACTTGAAAAGAAGGGCTTCCAACCCCTGAAATTCAAGATACTACCTTTAATTTTAAATTTTTTGGTTTATCATAATATTTATTTTTTAATTTAAATTTTGTTCTTGCTTTTCCAGTTCATGAAATTTTGTCTTGATAAAATAAACCACCATAATATGATAAATGCTGGTAACCCATCAATGATATTCCGAAATAATAGTCATCTGTATGTCATTCAGCAAGTTGTTCTATATTATTTTTGTTTGCTAAAACCGAAATTCCAGAAAAAACTAAAGAAGCCTTCGCATTTATTTTTTGACTAGCAACAATTACCGGTGTTGTTACTGCAAGCGTCAAACTTGTTAATGCTGTTAAGTTTAGTAAAATTTTTTTTATTTTTTTTGTAAAAGACATAAGATCTCCTTAGTAAATTTTTAGTCATAATTATATCGTGCTAAATTAAATAACAAAGAACAAAAACAAAAAAAATACAAAAATATAATTTTTATTAAAAAACGGTAAAAATTATATTTTTATTCATAGCAATTTTGCAAACCATAAAATCTATAAACATAAAATAAAATTTAAATAACAAAAAGTAAGTTATTAAAATTTCCGGTTGTTTCTTCATAAATTAGTAGAAAAAATTAACAAAAGTGGCACAATCAGAATCATAGATAAAAAACTAATTGTTTGAATTTTTCTACTAATTCAGGTTAATGAGAGTAGTTTTCCCAATGCCAGAAGGTCCAACTACAAAGACCAACTCATTAGACGGGATGTCTAAGTTAAAATTTTTAGTTAAATTTTTAATTTTTATCATTTTTAAGTAGCAAATCTATTTGATAAGTCATATAAATAGTTTTAATATTCAAAAAATGTGTTTTACCTATTTTTCTATCAATTTTATCCAAAATATCTTTTTTTAGTAATGAAATAAATTTTTCTAATTTAGTAGAGTCTATTTGGTGATCCAATTTTGATTTAATTGCACTTTGAAATTCAATACACCAAAAAAGATGTTGTAAAAATTCAGTGTTATTTATATTTTTTTCATCAAGATTTTGGTTTATAAATTCGACAATTTCCTTGTTGTCATCTAATTCATTTTTAAAAATAAACTTAATAAATAAGTGAATAAATTTTAAAAAAAATGGAGCATTTTTTTCTAGTTTTGCATTCATAATATTGTCAAAAATTTGCTTGGAAACATTAATTTTTGTCGGCTTGTCTGTATTATAAAAGCTATTTAATACCGCAATTGTTTTAGACAAATAAAAAAAATCAATTGGTTTTTTTACAAATTTACTATAACCAATTATTGTGTTTAAAAAATCTTTTTGACTCTTTAAAAAATCGGGATGAGTCTTAATTGAAAAAAATACATAATTATATAAGTCTGCAAAAAAATCAGGATTATTTTCCGGTTTTTCCATTGTTTGATTAAATAAGGTTTCTATTGTTTGATTTATTTTTTCCACTTGATTATCTTTTTTCTCGCTAAATTCTAAAATCTGTTTTACAAAAATAGTTTTTGTGATATCAGCCTCTTGACGAAACAATCTATTTTCAAGAACATAATCTACAATTTCTTCGCTTTTTTTAAGTAATTCGGGTTCTAAATTTTTATTATTTCCAAAATAATAGTAAAGAAGTACACCGGCATAGTACCGAGTATCACTATCTGTTTTAAAATTTAACAATCAGTTTTTAGTGAACTCATTTATTTTTGACAAATACTCTGAAGAATACTTATAAAAATTCTTGCTAAAGTGGTAAAAACTAAATATTGGATAAAGTAAAATGTCCAATTTTCTTATATTTTCTTCTGTTTCCTGATTTTCAATGATTTGTCTAAAATATTTATCCCATTTTTCAATTAAAATATTTATTGATTTTTGTTTTTCTTTTATAATATCAGAAAAATGATTGTTGCCTAAAGTATTTATTATTGATAAAATCGAGATATATTTTTTCGTGAGTAGTGAATCTTTATTGTCTAGTGATTCGGGATTTTCACTCCCGTTTAACAATACTTCTTCGCTTTCAAAATTCATTTTCTTGAATTCACCCCTAATTCAATCTTTAATATCGAAATATTTTAGAAAATCATGCCCATTTAATTTAAAATAGTAAATATTTCATGCTAAATCTCGAAAGTTATTTTTTATATCAATAAACTGTTTTTTATTTTTGTCATAATATTTTGAAATAAAATTAATAATTTTAGAAAAATTGTTAGACGGATTAATAGCGAAATAAATGTTAATTGATTGACGAATATTAAATAAATCAAAAGTTATTCTTCTTGTCAAGTCAGGTGTGATTTTTAAGGTTGTTTTTACTCTATCGCTCTGATTAATGTTATTCGACATTTTTAAAATTGCTAAAATTTGGTTCGCAGAGTCGTAATTATACTCTAACTGAACTTCACTTTTTAGAGCATAGTCACTCTTTTCTACTCCTTTTTTTAACTCGCCTTCTAAAATAAAGCTGTTTATTTTTTCTAGATTAGAATTAGAAAAAATAGATGCGGATTTTGAATTACTAGTTAATGTTTTAGGTTCAAATCTATTTATTTCAACTTCAACAGGCCTAGTAAGAGCATAATAAATTAAAGGGACACTTATAGCAATTGTTCCCAAACTAGCACCAATAATTGAAAAAATAACTCATTTTTTTGTAAAAATTTTAGGTATCATGACTATTCCTCTAAATTTTGAGATAATTTTGAAACTTTATGAAAAGAAGATTTAGGCAATATATTCGTAACTTTTCCTTCATTGCATTCAGTTCTTGCCAAGTGCCAGTTGCTGAATGTTGTTATTTTTTATTTTCAACCCCAATAGTTTTAATTAATTCTAGCAATTTATGATTATAACTAGTGATTTAACAACAACAACAACAAAACCATTTTAATCAATTAAAACATCTACATTTACACTTGACTTAGATAGAAATCCACCATCAAATTTTACTTAGGTCTAGTGATTTTTTATTTTTTTGTAATTATCATAAATTATCCTTAATAAATTTTTATTTATAAATTAGTGTTAGTCATAATTTTACCATACTAAAGCAAATAATAAAGAACAAAATAAGAAAAATACAAAAATATAATTTTGTTAAAAAATGGTAAAAATTATATTTTTATTCATAGCTATTTTTGCAAACTATAAATATAAAACAAAATATTTAATATTCCCTTCTTTTTCTACTTATTTATGTTTTTTATGTTACAATTTTGACAATTTCAATTACTAATTCAGCAAAATTACAGTTATATTTTAAGTGTTAAGCTAGTTTTTACTTTTTAAAAATCAACAACAAAAGGCAAAAACATGAATTTTGGCGATCGCAAAAATTTTTTTTGATTAAATAGTTTCCCTCAATAATAGTGGCATTTTACCAAAAAAAGTATAAATAAAATCGCAATGAAACGTTAAATTCATTATAATATCATAAAAAGGATCCTAAAAATACGAGCGATATTCAGAAATGATAAAAAATATGCCTTTAAAAACTTCGGTTTTAGTATTTGCCTTGAATGATTATCGCTATTTATAATAAGCGAATCTAATATCCGCAAAGTTGAGTCAATCCCTAGACAAGTAAGTTTGGAAATTTTACCATAAAAATGCAAGAAATTATTAGCCAAATAGCATCGTTAATTAGCAAATTCAATAAAGAAAATAATTTGAATTTGCAAATTTTTCTAAAAGGAAGTTATCTATTTTGAAAGGAAAATTTTATAAGTCGAAAGCCCAACGATTTGGATTTGGGCTTTGTAAATTGTTCCTTTAGTCAACGTCAAGAATTTATTAATTTTATTTTGCAAGAAGAAAATGCTGAATTGATAAAAAAAGACGAAAATTTACAAGTACTTAGAATTAACGGTTTTATTATTGAATTTATAATATTAGAAACAATAAACAAGCAATTTTTAAAAGAATCCCAATACAAAAATCTTTATGAATTAAAGATCAAGTATGCTTTTTTTCAAAAAATTACGATGATAGGTTATGTTCTAAGTCCAGTTTTTCCACATGATTCAAATAAAAAAATGCTAAGTATAATTGATGATTTGAACATTTCTTGAAATATACTAAGTAAAAATCCAGACAACATTAATTATCAAAGCGAAAAAAATTTCTTTCAAAATAGTCTATGAAATAGCTTCTTTATTTATTGGTTTTATAATTATGACAAAATGCTTGATAAATATTTTGATTTTTTAAAATTAAAAAGCTACAATAATTATTTTGACCAATCCTTAAAAAATTATATCTATAATTTTTTAACTTTTATAAAAGAACAATTTAAAGACAATTTAAATTTTTTTGACAAAATACTAAAAAACAAGCTAATTTATACAAATATGATGTTAAATTTTTTGAATTTTCCATCAATTCCAGGTTTTGAAAAAAAGTATATTGAAAAATTGTTTGCTGATAATATTCATAAAAAAACAAACGGTGGTTATTTATCAAAAAATAATAAGAATAACAATGTTTTATTTATAAATCACAGTGATGAAGTTGGCGGTATTGCAATAGCTGGTGAGGTTTTTAATCAAGGAAAAACTTATTTTGACTCAGGTGTTTTTGAAATATTTGACCAGAATTCAGAAAAAATTAATGAAATTTCTTGTGTCAAAGTTGACAATTTAGTTTTTTCTGAAGAAAAAAGTGCAAAAATAAATCGACCTAATTTAAAGTGCCTTGGAATCCCTGAAAATGGAATTTACCAAGTTTTACCCAAAAGTGAGGTAAAAATTTCCGGATTTACTATCTTTTCGCGAAATCAAGATAATAAAATTTCTAACATATTAACTAGAATTCTTTTGGATATTGACAAAAATTTTGATATTCTTTTGACAACAAAAGCGGAAATTCAACTACAAGGAACAAAAGATTTTTTTGTTACTAATCAAGTTAAAAAATACAAATTTTTGGTCAATATTGATGTCTGTGAGGACCAAAATTGAAATAATGAAGGTATAAAAATAAGAGTAGCTGATACTTTCACAGCACATAATATTGTTTTTTATAACAAAATTGTCGAAATTTTTCAAAAAAATAACATTCCTTTTAAACCTTATTTTAGTTCAGGCTCAACTGATATTACTAATTTTCAAAATCAAAACGCCATAACTTTATCAATTCCGGTGTCAAAAATATATTCTAACTCCTCGATGTCACTAATAAAAAATTTTTTCTTTTTGCTTTGAATTTGCAAGGAAATAAATGACAATATTTTTTAAAAATTCAATCAAATTTACTAGTTCACTTAGCACTTCACTTATAGGTTCGGAAGCTTTTAAGTTTAGTTCGTCTTTATACATATTTAAAATTACAGGCGATTTTTGGCTTGTTACAATTTTATATTTGTTAATTCAAATACCTAATTTGGTAGTTTATTTATTTAGTAGCAAAATTGTCCAAAAGTGAAAAAATGACAAAATTATTTTATTAATTTCAGATATTTTGAGTGTTTTTTGTTTAGCTTTTTTGTTAATTATTTTCTTTAGTCTGGTTGATAGTCAAATTTTTACCTTTTCAATAATATTAATTTTAGTTAATACATTGCTTGGTTTTATCCATGCTTTTCGATTTATTTATTTGAAAAACATTGTTTATTATTTAGCAAATAATGAAAAACAGATGCAAAATATTAATGTTTTTTCCTCTTTTGCAACAGCAATGGGGTTTTTAATTTCGGCAGTATTTGCCTTAGTTATTTACTCTAGACTTGATTTTTATTGAATGGTTTTGTTTAATATGGGTACCTATTCAATTTCAGGTTTCCTTTATTTTTGGCTGAAATTAAATGCAAAAAAATTTGATTTTGCCCTTAGTCAGCAAGAAAATTTCAAAGAAAATGACAAAAAAATTTCGACTTATAAATGAGTTTTTGTCTTAGCCGGCCATTTTATTGTTGCAATTTTCTTTTTGCCAAGAACAACGCTATTTCCACCAGTTTTTAAATATATTAACTCTCAAAGTCAAGTTGAACTTTTTAATTACCAACAATTAGCAACGTGATTCAATATTGGCTTTTCGTTTGCTTCAGTTTTAGGAACAATCGTTAGTTTTTTAATATTAAATAAAACAAGAAAAAAAATTAGCATTATTTGACTTTTGGTTGGCCTTTTAATATTAGGTTGAATTTGACCTTTTGTTGCTTTTATCAAAAATTTAAATGTTCAATTTTATTCATATATGATAATTACTAGTTTTAATCAGTTTATATTTTCGTTGTTTTTCCCAACTTTTTCCAGTTTGTCATATTTATTTTTTAGCAAAGAAAAATTCCATGTCCAAAACGGAATTTCACTAGTAACTAGAGCGATTTTTTACACTTTAGTTACAATTGCTACAACCGCAACTTTTATTTATCTTTCATTTTACTTTTCATTTTTAATATTTATGGTTCTCATCTCAGTTTTGGGCTTGATAGTCATTTTTAGCTATTGAAAAATTAAAAAATTAACTATTAAAAAAGTTAAAATCAAAACTACAAAAAGCTAGAAAACCTATAAATTCTTATATTAATTTAGAAAAAATCATTTTTTGTCTTTTGTTTTAAGGGATTTGCATGTATAATAAATAAGCATTTATTCGAAGAAAAGTTTTCTTATTTTTTGCTTTGGTAAAATTTCTCTAAAAAATATTTACAAAGATAAGAAAATTTTTCCTTTTTTTGTTATAATTAATCTTTACATTGTAAGGACTATGAAACATAAGGTTGCAATACACGAGAAGGAGTTGTTTTTGTGTATTGGTTTTTATGTAGAGTCCGTTCAAAAATATGAACAGGAGCAACTCACTTATTTTTATGAGCACAACATCAATAAAAATTAAGTTCAAATCGTTTGACCACCGTCAAATTGATGCTGCTGCTAAAAAAGTTATTCTTTTAGCACGTGAACTTAATGTCGAGACATGTGGCCCGGTACCGCTGCCAACTTCAAGAGCGATTTATACAATTTTGAGATCTGTCCACGTTAATAAAAAATCTCGTGAACAATTTGAAAGTCGCACTCACAAACGGCTAGTAATTTTAAAAGTTTCGCCAAACAATCAAAAAGCAGTTACAGAAAAAATTTCACGAACACAATTGCCAGCTGGCGTTTGATTAGAAATCGAGGTAAATTAAAATGAAAGGAATTTTAGGTAGAAAAATTGGAATGACGCAACTTTTTACAGTTGAAGGTATTTCAATTCCTGTTAGCGTCATTGAAGTTCCTGAAAACATAGTTACAAAAATTCTTACTAAAGAAAAAGATAACTATGAGGCAATTCAGCTCGGTGTCTTTGACAAAAAGCAATCAGCTCACAAAAAACCTGAACTAGGTCATTTTGCAAAAGCTGATACTAAACCGAAAAAATTTGTTCGTGAATTCCGTGATTTTCCAGGTTTAAAACTAGGTCAAAGCATTAATGTTTCAATTTTTAGCGCAGGTGAATTTGTTGATGTAATTGGAACTTCAAAAGGAAAAGGTTTTGCCGGTCCAATTAAACGTCACAATCAAGCAATCGGACCTAGATCTCACGGTGGTGGGGGTGGTTCAAAACCAATTCGTCAAACTGGTTCACTTGGAGATATTTCCGGAAACAAAGTTGTTAAAGGAATGACAATGCCAGGACGTCTTGGACATTCTCGGGTAACTAAACAGTCACTTGAAATTGTCAAAGTTGATCAGGAAAATAATTTATTAATAGTAAAAGGTTCAATTCCTGGCCCAAAAAAATCATTTGTTATGATAAGAACCGCAATTAAAAAATCAACTTCTAAAACTCCCATTAATCTTTTTGAAGTTAGTCCCAAAGATCAGGAGTTAAAACATGAATAAAAACACACCAATTTCAATTCAGAGCGCAAAATACGAAAATATTGTTAAATTTAACCCTGATAAAGCTCTTCCAGAAGTTTTATTTGAAAAAAGAGAACTAAAAACTCAAGCTATTTTTGACTCAATTTTGGCCGAAAGAGCCTCACGTCGTTTTTCAACTCACAAAGTTAAAAACCGTGGTGAAGTTTCAGGGACAGGTAAAAAACCTTGAAAACAAAAATCAACCGGGAAAGCCCGTGCTGGATCAAGAAGATCACCAATTTTTGTTGGCGGGGGTCGCGCTTTTGGACCGACAACTTTAAGAAATTACACTCTAAAAGTAAACAAAAAAGTAAAAAAACTAGCTTTTGTTGGCGCCCTTTCCCAACTAGCCCAAAATCACCAAGTTTTAGTAAATGATTTTTCAATGGACAAAATTTCAACCAAACTTCTTGTAGAACAGTTAAAAACCTTTAAAATTGATAAACTTCGTCACATTTTAATCGCATCAACTGATACAAATTTATTTTTATCAGCAAGAAATTTACCAAATGTCGAGTTAGTAAAACCTAATTCAATAACAGTTGAATCACTAGTAAAAACTGATTTGTTAATCATTTCCGAAAATGATATTGCAAGTCTTAAAAAAAGGATTGAAGATGAACGTAAATAATATTATTAAAGGTCCAATTTTAACTGAAAAATCCTACCAGTTAATGTCTCAAGGAGTTTATTCTTTTAAAGTAAGTCCGACAACAAATCGTTCTGAGACAAAAAAAGCTGTTGAATACATTTTTAATGTCAAAGTTGAAAAAGTTAATATTTTCACTGTTCCAAAAAAAGAAAAAAAACTAGGAAAATCACGTGGTTTTAGTACTAAATATAAAAAAGCATTTGTAAAATTAAAACCAGGATACACAATTAATCTTTTTGAGGACGAGACTCCAGCTGCAGCAAGCATTGACCAAACCAACAAAGACCAACAAGAATTTAGTCAACAAATTGAAGAAAAAAGAGCCGAGCTAGAGCAAAAAAATCAAGAAATAGCCCAAAAACTTGCAAAAAAACAGGCAGCCGAAAGTCAAAAAACTGAGGAAAATCAGCCCGAAAACCAAACTAACGAACAAGGAGAGACAAACTAATGGCGCTTAAATATTATAAACCAACAACAAACGGCCGTCGCCATATGTCTTCACTTGATTTTGGCGCAAATTTAACAACAAACAAACCCGAAAAGTCTTTGCTTGTTACTTTAAAAAAACATTCAGGCCGTAATGCTCAAGGTAAAATTACCGTTAGACACCAAGGTGGACGCCACAAAAGAAAATACCGTCTAATTGATTTTAAAAGAAATAAAGACAATATTCCTGCAATTGTAAAAACAATTGAATATGACCCAAATCGTTCAGCAAATATTGCGCTTGTTTCTTATATTGACGGTGAAAAACGTTACATTTTAGCACCTAAAAATCTAAAAGTAGGACAAAAAATTTCTTCGGGTCCTGAGGCTGATATTCTTGTTGGAAATTGCCTACCGCTTAAAAATATTCCTGAGGGTACTTTTGTTCACAATCTCGAACTCCATCCAGGAGCAGGGGGTCAGCTAATTCGTTCAGCCGGAACTTGAGCCCAAATTCAAGGTCGCGATGAAAGCGGAAAATACGTTATTCTCAAACTAAAATCAGGAGAATACCGTCGAATTTTATCTACTTGCCGGGCAACTGTTGGTGTAGTTGGAAATGAAGAAAATTCACTTGTTAACATCGGAAAAGCAGGAAGAAATCGTCACAAAGGAATTAGACCAACCGTTCGGGGATCAGTAATGAATCCAAATGATCACCCACATGGAGGTGGAGAAGGTAAACAACCAATTGGACGTAAAACTCCGCTTACTCCTTGAGGTAAAAAAGCACTTGGAGTTAAGACAAGAAATCCTAAAAAAGCTTCAACTAAATTGATAATCCGTTCAAGAAAGGAATCTAAAAAATAATGGCTCGTTCACTTAAAAAAGGTCCATTTGCTGATGAGCATCTTCTTAAAAAAGTTGATGATGCAATTATGAAAAATTCACGCAAACCAATTAAGACTTGATCACGCCGGTCAACTATTTTTCCCCAGTTTGTTGGTCTAACTTTTTTGGTCCACAATGGCAAAATTTTTAACGAAGTTTATGTTACTGATGATATGGTAGGCCACAAATTAGGTGAGTTTTCACCAACAAGAACTTATTATGGGCATGGAAAAGACAAGGCTAAAAAGAAATAAAAGGACAGTATAAATGAATTTAGAAAACAATAATTATGCAGTTGCTTCTTTAAAAACCCAAAGAATTTCTGCCTCAAAAGCACGCCTTGTTGCTAATTTAGTTAAAAATAAACCTGTCTTTGAAGCCCTTTCAATTTTAGCCCATACTAATAAAAAAGCATCACCAATTTTTCGAAAACTAATTAATTCTGCCATTGCCAATGCAATTAATAATCATGGTCTTGAACAAGCAAATTTAGTTGTAAAATCAGCGATTGTTAATGAAGGTCCAACGCTAAAACGTTTTCGTCCACGGGCAAAAGGATCAGCAAGTCAAATTCTTAAAAGAACTTCTCACTTCAAAGTCGTTCTTGCAGCACTAGACAACAGTCAAGATTCAAATAATTTTGAGACTTTTGACTCTGAAAGTACAACTTCTGCTGAAGTTTTACCAGAAACTAACAATCAAGACTTAAATCCAAAACAAGGAGAAAAATAATGGGACAAAAGGTAAATCCAAATGGTTTCCGTTTTGGAATAACAAGAGCTCATAATGCAATTTGGTATGCAGACAAAAATAAATTTGCCACTAATTTGTTAGAAGATGTTAAAATTCACCGTTTTTTTGAAAAATTAACTCGTGAATACCAAATTGGAAACACAATAATTCGTCGTGATCGCAATAATGCAATTACTGTTTTAGTCTATACAGCAAGACTTGGTTCATTTCTTGGATCTTCAGGCGAAAATCTGAAAAAAATTGTTGAACAACTGAAAAAAACTCTTAAAAACCGTAAAATTGTTTTACACATTGATGCAATTGAAATCACAAATCCTGAATTAAATGCAAAATTAATGGCTGAAACTATCGCCCAAAAACTTGAACAACGTGGATCCTACCGAATTGCCCAAAAATTTGCAATTCGAACCGCACTAAAAGCGGGTGCAAAAGGGGTAAAAACACTTGTCTCTGGTCGTCTTAATGGTGTTGAAATGGCTCGTTCTGAAGGATATGCCGAAGGTGAAATGAAATTGCACACTTTACGTCAAAATGTTGAATATGCAACTGCAATTGCAAAAACAACTTACGGAATTTTGGGCGTTAAAGTTTGAGTATCACTTGGTGAAACCAGACAAAAAATTGATATTGAATCTGTCATAAGAAGTGATAAAAGGAGATAAAAATGTTGCAACCAAAAAAAACTAAGCACCGTAAAACTTTCCGTCTTTATCACGATAAACGGGAAGCACACTCAGGAAATTTTTTAGCCTTTGGTGACTATGGACTTCAAGCCGTTGGCTCAGCTTGAATTTCTGCAGCCCAAATTGAAGCTGCCCGTATTGCAATTACAAGAAGAATGGGACGTGAAGGTCAAGTTATTATTCGAATTTTTCCACATTTGTCCTTAACTTCTAAGCCAATTGGAGTTAGAATGGGATCTGGAAAAGGTTCAGTTGATCGTTGAGTCGCTGTTGTTAAGAAAAATACAATGATGTTTGAAATTAAAGGTGTAAAAGACGATGTTGCTCGTGATGCACTTCGACTTGGTGGGCATAAATTACCACTAAAATGAAAAATAGTAACTATATCTTAGGAAAACAATGGAATATAAAGAACTTTTAAAAAAAACACCAAGCGAACTTAACTCTCTTCTTCTTGAATACCGTTCTGAATTATTTACTTTAAGATTTAAAAATCAAAGTTCAAATTTAGACCAAACTCATAAAATCAGCCAGATTCGTAAAATAATTGCCCGAATTTTAACAATTCTTTCTGAGCAAAAATTAGCCCAAAGTCCAAAGCCAAAAAAACTCACCAAAAAGCAAAAAAAAGCGCAAAAAGTCGTATTTGCAAAATCGCCAAAATCAATCAAAGCCCATTTTAATGCACATATCAAGCCGCTTTTAGCCCCAAAAATTCAAACAAAACCAGCAGAAATGAGTAGCCAAAATGAACAATAATTTAGAAAAAATTCCCCAAAAGCGTAATCTTCGTAAAACACTGCAAGGAAAAGTGATTCGCACTTCTGAAAAAACAATAATGGTTTCTGTTGAGACAGCTTACAAACATAAACTTTATGGAAAACGGTTCAAAAAAACAAAGAAATTTGCAACTCATGACCAAGCAGGAACAGCAAATGTTGGTGATTTTGTTAAAATTGCAGAATGCCGTCCAATTTCAAAAACAAAACATTTCCGTCTAGTTGAAGTTTTACAAAAAAAAGGAGAAGTCTAAAATGGTTCAAGAACAATCTCGTTTAAATGTTGCTGACAATTCGGGCGCAAAAATTGTTGGTGTAATCAGAAATTTAGGTGGATCTGTTAAAAAAACTTCAAATATTGGCGACATTGTTGTAGTTTCTGTTAAAAAAGCAATTCCTAACGGAATGCTCAAAGAAGGACAAGTAGTAAAAGCACTAATTGTCCGTTCAACATACGGTCTTCGTCGTCCAAATGGTTCACATATAAAATTTGATGACAATGCAGTTGTAATTATCAAAGAGGATGGAACCCCAAGAGGAACACGTGTTTTTGGGCCAATTGCCAGAGAAATCCGTGAAAAAGGTTACCTAAAAATCGCTTCACTGGCGCAGGAGGTTCTCTAAAAAATGCAAAAAATTCGTAAAAATGATTCAGTTGTAGTTTTATCTGGCGATGACAAAGGTAAAGTTTCATCTGTCCTTGAAATAATTCCTGCCAAAAACGCGGCAATTGTTAAAGATGTAAACATTAAAACAAAACACCGTAAACCTTCAAATCAAAACACAAAAGGTGAAATTGTCACTTATGAGGCACCAATTTTACTTTCAAAACTAGCACTTGTTGCCAAAAAAGCTGGAAAAGATAAGCCAGCTGTTCCAACTCGTGTTGGTTTTAAAGTCGAAAATGGTAAAAAAACCCGAATTGCAAAAAAAACAGGAAAGGCTATTTAGTATGACAAAGCTTCAAGAGCACTATCGTGATAATGTTTTTGGCCAACTAAAAGACCATTTTAATTTCAAATCTCCTTCTGAAGTTCCCAAAATTGTAAAAGTTGTCGTTAATATGACTGCCGGAAATCAAGTAACAAATGCAAAAGCAATTGAAGCTGTTCTTGATGATCTAGCAAACATTACTGGTCAAAAACCGTATAAAACAGTGGCAAAAAAATCACTTGCAACTTGAAAACTTCGTCAAGGAATGCCAGTTGGTGGAAAAGTTACTCTCCGTCGTGAACAAATGTGGAATTTTCTTTCAAAAGTTCTCAATATTGCAATTCCTCGTATTCGTGATTTTCGTGGTCTTTCACCTAAGTCTTTTGATGGCAAAGGAAATTTTGCCCTTGGTTTTAAAGAATCAATCGTTTTTCCCGAGATAACTTTTGATAAAATCACAAAAATTCGCGGACTTGATGTAATAATAGTAACAAGTGCAAAAAATAATGAGCAAGCCTTAAAACTTCTTGAATTATTAGGCTTTCCTTTTGCGAAAAAAAGTTAATTTTTTCGCAAAAAATTAAAAATTTTTTAGGTTAAAGGATAAATCTATGGCAAAAATGTCGTGAAAAGTCAAAGCAAATCGGGCTCCTAAATTCAAAGTTCGTGCCTATACTCGTTGTCAGTTGTGTGGCCGTTCTCATTCAGTTTTAAGAAAATTCCGTATTTGCCGTATTTGTTTTCGTACTTTGGCTCACCAAGGACGAATTCCTGGAATTAAGAAAGCGAGTTGGTAAAATTATGGCTTTTATAACAGATCCAATTGCTGATATGCTAACCCGAATTCGGAATGCAACAATCAGAAAACACAAACAAGTATCATTTCAGCACTCAAAAATTAAAGCAAAAATGTTAGAAATTATTAAAGAAGCTGGATATATCAAAGATTTCCAAATTGAAGGCGAGCTTAAAAAAACAATAACTGTTGAGCTTAAATACAAAGGAACTACCTCATCAATTTCTGGACTCAAAAGAATTTCTAAACCTTCGCTTCGCGTTTATGCTCCTGCCCAAAAAATTCCTTTTGTCCAATCTGGCTACGGAATTGCAATTTTATCAACTTCAAAAGGGCTCTTAACTGATTCACAAGCAAGAAAGGAAAATGTCGGCGGTGAAATTATCGCCTACATTTGGTAAAAAATATGTCACGTGTCGGTAATCGTGTTTTAATTATTCCTGAAAAAGTTAGTGTTGAAATTAATGGCTCAAATGTTAAAATTCAAGGTCCGCTTGGTATTTTAGAGCGCCAATTTTCTGATTTAATTACAATACTTCAAGAAAACAATACACTAAAGACAATCAGAAAATCTGAAGAAAAACAAGTAAAACAGCTTCATGGAACAACAAATTCTCACCTTAGTGGAATGCTAATTGGTGTCTCAAAAGGTTTTCAAAAAGAACTTAAAATTAAAGGGGTTGGGTATAAGGCAACACTAAAAGAAAAAGTTATTGAACTTTTAGTTGGCTATTCTCATCCCGTTGAACTCAAAGTTCCAGGCGAACTTGATGTTTTAGTACCAAATGCAACAACTATTGTAATTAAAGGGATTGACAAACAAAAAGTTGGTCAATTTAGCGCCCAAATTCGTCAAGTTCGCCGGCCAAATCCTTATTCAGGCAAAGGAATTTCCTATAGTAACGAAATTCTTAAACTCAAAGAAGGGAAAAAAGCTTCTAAATAATTATGCAAAAATCACGTAATTTTCACCGAAAAGCAAAACATGTCCGTATTTTGAAAAAACTTAGTCCTTCGCACCAAGAGCAAAAAAAATACCGGATTGGCGTATATAAATCTTTACGTCATTTTTATGCTTATATTTTTGATCCTTGAAAAAATCAAGTTATCCTTTCGGTTTCAACACTTGATAAATCTGATAAATACAGCGGAAATATCCAAGCTGCAAGTAATTTAGCCCCTGAATTATACGCTAAATTAAAAGAGCTTAAATTGGAAGAAAATCCTTTTGTTTTTGACCGAAGCGGTTATTTATATCATGGTCGCATTAAAGCTTTTGCCGAATCATTAAGAGCCCAAGGAGTAAAATTCTAAAATGGATACAAATCTTCAAAATAAACCTGTACAGCAAAAAACAAATCAAAACAGTCAAAATCAAAAACAACTCTCTCCAAAAGAAGCAAGCCGTCAACAACGTCCACGTGCTCAGCGTCAAAAACCAAAAGAAAAAAATTTTCGCCCTGAGTTTGAAGAGAGAATAATTTCAGTTGCCCGGGTAACTAAAGTTGTAAAAGGTGGACGCCGTTTTTCTTTTAGTGCCTTTGCCGTTGTTGGAAATAAAAAAGGAAAAGTTGGACTAGGACACGGAAAAGCTAACGAAGTGCAAGACTCAATTCGTAAAGCCGTTAAAGACGCCCAAAACCGTCTTGTGACTGTGCCAATTTACCGAAGATCAACTGTTCCTCACGAGATAAATGCTAAATATTCAGCCTCAAAAATTCTCATCAAACCAGCCCCAAGAGGAAAAGGAATTGTTGCTTCAAATACCGTGCGTGCTGTTGTTGAACTTGCTGGATATACCGATATTTATACAAAAACTTACGGATCAAGAACAAAAATTAACGTTGTGCGCGCAACTCTCAAAGCGCTTTTAGGACTTAAAACTATTAATCAAATAGCTGAACTTCGTGATCTTAATCCTTCACAAGTTTTAGCCCAAAAAAAATAACTTTTGCTTTACAAATTCATAAATTTTTCCCTTTATTAAAAAAATAGCAAAAAATCTTGTAATTTTTAGTGCCTGCAAGGTAAAATTTAGGCACTAAAAATTGCTTAAAACTTTTTTTCATTTTTTTTGAAAAAAAGTTTTAAAATAAAGTATAATAATATAACTTAAAAAAATAGGAACAAACATGGCAATAAGACTTGAAAATTTAACTTATACCCCTGGTGCAAGAACAAAAAAACACCGTAAAGGGCGTGGGCATGCTGCTGGAAAAGGTAAACAAGCCGGTAGAGGTCAATCTGGACAAAAAAAACGTTCAACTGTTCGTCTTGGCTTTGAAGGTGGTCAAAACCCTTGATTTCGTCGTGTGCCAAAAATTGGTTTCCGCAATTTTAACTCAAAAAAATATGAAATCTTTAATCTAGCCGATCTTGAAAGCCGTTATCAAGATGGTGATAAAGTTAGTCTTGAGTCACTTTATCTTAAAGGTGTACTTAAAAAACGTAATTTGCCAGCCAAATTACTTGCAAAAGGTGAGTTAACAAAAAAACTTTTTGTAACAACAAATGCTTATTCTGAAGCGGCATTAGTTAAAATTGAAGAGCTCGGCGGTTCAATAACTGAGGTAAACTAGTGAGCAAACTTTTTGCTAAACTTTGAGAGAAAACAAATTCTGGATATATAAGTCTCAAAAATTATATCCAACTTGTTTATAAAGAAAAAGTTCTTGCCCGCAAAATAATTTTTACATTTTTTTTATTAGTAATTTTTATTGTTTGTGGTACAATTACTATTCCTGGGCTCAGGTTGCTGCAATTTCAAATTGATACCAACTCATTTTTAGGTATCATTAATACCGTCGGTGGTGGCGGGTTACTTAATTTTTCAGTTGTTGCCTTAGGCATCAGCCCTTTTATTACGTCGTCTTTGTTCATGCTTATTGCTCAGACAAAGATTTTCCCGCCAATTCATCGACTTTCCCAGTCTGGTCCTGCCGGAAGAAGAAAAATCAATATAATTACAAGATTTTTGACTCTTCTTGTTGCGCTTATTCAGGCGATTGTTTTAATTCGCACCGTTATTCTTAATGAAAGTTTTGGCTTTGTTCGTTTAGAGATTACTAGCGCTGGATATGTTTGATTTGTTTTACCCTTAATTTTAGTCGCTGGTTCTTTGTTTTCCTTGTTTTTAGCCGAACAGATAACCGATAAAGGTGTAGGAAACGGGACTTCGTTATTAATTTTTTCGGGAATAATTGTTGGTCTTCCCCAACGTTTTCGTCATGCTTTTGAGTATTTAGTCGATCTTTCTTCCCCTTCTTCATTAATAACACAAGTTCTTAGTTTTATCCTTTATATTGTTGCATTTTTGGCTATTTTATTTATATCAGTTTATGTTTATTTGGCCGAGAGAAAAATCCCAATTCAACAAACTGGTTCAGGAATGTCCAAAAACATTAAAGAAATATCGGTTTTACCTTTAAAACTAAATCCAGCCGGAATTATGCCAGTAATTTTTGCGTTAATTGTTGTTTCAATCCCTTCACTTTTGACCGGATTTTTTGACCGAAACACTTCAGCTGCCCGTAATTGAATCGATAATAATTTGCAAATTCATCATCCAATTGGTCTTAGTATATTTATTGTATGTAATATTATTTTTAGCATTATTATGTCGCTTCAGCAATCACGGATTGATAAAATTTCCCAGGATTTTGCAAAAAATTCAACTTTTATCCCTGGTATTCGTCCTGGTGAGCAAACTGAAGATTATTTAATTGGTGTTATTCTTCGAATTTCAGTATTTAGTGCTATTTATTTGACTTTTCTTGGAATTTTTCAGCCAATTGCGATAATGTTAGGTCTACCTTCGGCAATAACTTTTTCAGGAACTTCGATAATAATTTTAGGAACAACTGCTCTTGAGACTATATCGCAAATTAAAGCACGTTATGGCGCGCAAAAAGTACTAAAACAAACAAAAAAAATCCGCAAAAATCTTACATATAAACAAGATTCTTCTTCTGCAAAGTCAAGTCGTGATTTATTATGGTAAAAAATTAAAAAAAGGTCTTAAAAATTTAACAATGTCATTATCTAATTCAAAAATTCTTTTAATTGGCGCCCCTGGTTCAGGAAAAGGTAGTATTTCAAAAATTCTAGTTGACAAGTTTAAATTAGTTCATATTTCTACTGGTAATCTTTTCCGTGAAAAAATTGAAAAAGATCGTGATTTTGCCGAGAAAATTCAAAACTATGTTAAAAATGGCCTATATGTTCCTGATGAAATTACTAATGATTTATTGTCAAATTTTATCAGTCAACTCCCGCCGCAAACTGGTTATATTCTTGATGGCTACCCGCGAACATTAAATCAGCTCAATTTTATGAACGAAAATAAAATTGATGTTGACAAAGTTTTTTACCTCCAAATTGAGCCAGAGACAATAGTTAGCCGTCTTTCTCAACGTTTGTTTTGCAGTAAATGTCAAAAATCATATAATTTACTACTGGCAAAACCAAAAGTAGAAAATACATGCGACATTGATGGTGAGCCTTTATTTACCCGGCCAGATGATCGTCCTGAAATTGTTAAGCTTCGAATTGAAAAATTTAATGAATCTGTAAGCCCAATTGTTGATTTTTATGAAAAACATGGTAAAATTTATTACTTAAATGTTGAGCGAAGCTTAGATGAAATTGTTAGTGAAATTGAAAAATGTCTCTAATTAAAACAGAATTTGAAATTGAGCAACTAAAAATAGCCGGTAAACTCCTGGCAGAAGTCAAGAAAAAAATTTATGACTTTGTAAGACCAGGAATCTCTTTAAAAGAAATTGATGCCATCGCTTTTGATGAGATTATTGCTAGAGGCGCCAAACCAGCATTTTTAAATTATCATGGTTTTCCGGCAACTATTTGTATAAGTGTTAATGAAATCCTCATTCATGGTATTCCAAATGACTACATTCTTCAAGAAGGTGATTTGGTTTCCGTTGATTTAGGACTATCTTATAATGGTTTTTTTGCCGATAGTGCTTTTAGTAAATCACTTGGCCCAAATGCTGAAAATGAAAAACTAATAAAATGTGCTGAAGAAGCTTTTTTTGCCGGATTTGAGGCAATCAAGCCAGGAGCAACAACAGGGGACATTGGTTTTGCTATCAGTCAAGTAATAAGATCTTACGGATTTTTTACCCCTGTTGAATTTTGTGGGCATGGTATTGGCAAAAAATTGCACGAAAATCCTAATATTTTCAATTTTGGCGTTCCGGGCAGAGGAAAAAAAATACAAAATAATATGGTAATTTGTATTGAGCCAATGATCGTCCAGAGTTCTCCGCGAATAAAAATTTTAAAAGACGGATGATCGGTACAGTCAAATGATGGTAAAAAAACTTCCCATTATGAACAAATGATTTTAATTCAAGACGGGAAGGGAATAATACTAACAGAAATGGATCAAAAATAGATGCAAAATTCTTCAAAAGAACAAAAATTATTATTTCAAGGTAAAATATCACACGTTTTTAACTCTCAAGAATATGAAGTAACTCTTGAAAACGGGGTAAAATTAAACTGTCATATTGCTGGGAAAATGAAACTTCACCATATTAAAATTATTTTAGGCGACAGCGTTAAGGTTGAAATGTCACCTTATGATCTTTCAAAAGGAAGAATTGTTTACCGCTTTAAATAATTTTTTTTGAAATTATTACCTAATTTAAAGGAAAAAAATGAAAGTTCGAGCAAGTATTAAAAAAATTTGCAAAGATTGCAAAATAATTAAGCGTCGTTCGGTGAACCGTGTAATTTGTGTTTTAAAAAAACACAAACAAAGACAAGGGTAGTTTTTGATTTTTGTTCTATTTTGTTAGTATTTTTCACCTCTAAATTTTTAAAGGTGAAAAATAAAATTTTATAAAAAGGAAAATATATTTATTTAAATAAGTTTAAAATATGGCACGTATTCTTAATGTTGAAATCCCCAATCATAAAAGAATTGTAATTGCTCTTACAAGTATTTATGGAATTGGAAAATCGCTTGCTGCAGAAATAATTGACAAAACTGCTGCAATTCAGCAAGAAAAATTTGGGAAAAAATATCCTGTTTTAACCCAAGATACAAAAGTTAAAGAAATTCAGGAAGATGTTTTGCAAATCATTCGTGATATTGCAAAAACTTATAAAACCGAAGGTGACCTGCACCGTGAAGTTCAGTCAAATATTAAAAGACTAATTGAAATTAAATGTTATCGTGGAATCCGTCATCGTAAAGGTCTTCCAGTTCGTGGTCAAGTAACTCAGAAAAACGCACGTACTCGAAAAGGCCCAAGAAAAGCAATTATGGCAAAAAAAGACAAAGGTAAAAAATAGTTAATCATGGCAACTAATACACGTAAAGTTAAAAAAATCCGTCCAAAAAATGTAACAGCCGGAATTGCCCACATTCACTCTTCACACCAAAACACGATAATTTCTTTTACTGACAAACAAGGAAATGTAATTTCTTGAGCTAGTTCAGGATCAATTGGCTTTAAAGGAACAAAGAAAAAAACTGCATATGCTGCAACCTTAGCAACAGCTGCTGCTGCCCAAAAAGCCCGTGAACACGGAATGCGCGAAGTTGTTGTTCACCTTAAAGGAACCGGGCAAGGAAAAGAAGCTGCTCGTAAGCAAATTATCACTTCAGGAATTAATATTTTACTTACCCAAGACGTTACCCCTATTCCGCACAACGGAACTCGACCACCGCGTAAATGATTTAAACGTCAGGAAAAAAGGTAGGATTTTATGAAAAAACATGCAAATGTTTACTATTCTGAAAACTTAACTGACCAAATTAGTGAATTTGAAACAAGTTTTGAACTAAAACCGCTCGAGCGCGGACTTGGAAATACAATTGGAAATGCCCTTCGTCGTGTAGTTCTCTCTTCCATTACTTCTTGTGCTGTTTTTGGGGTAAAAATTGCCGGCGTAACTCATGAATTTAGTATTCTTGATGATGTAATTGAAGATGTTGTTACAATTCTAAACAACCTAAAAAGAGTCCGTTTTTTCTATGATCCTGCTCTTTTTAGTCAAAATCAAATTCACCGGGCAAGTTTTAATGGTCAAAAAGCCGGACAAATTTATGCTCGGGACATTGTTTCTGACAGTGGACTAAAAATTGTCAATCCTGATTTATATATTGCTGATGTCTCCCGGGTTAATTCACTTAAATTTGAACTTTTTATAACATCAGGTAAAGGTTTTAGCGATTTTGAGACTAACAAAAAATTCGTAAACGAAGTTTTACTAAGTCTTGAATCCAACCTTGATGGTACAGTTTTGGCTGTTGATAGTGATTTTTCACCGGTTTTAAGTGCTAATTATCAATCTGTTGAAATCAACTCAGCCAGCCCGATTGTTGAAGAAAAACTAAGTTTTTCAATTAAAACTGACGGCTCCATCAAAGCTAAAGATGCTGTCTCTGAGGGTTCAAAAATCTTGCTAGCACACCTTAATATTCTAGCAAATGTTGAAAACATTAACAAATTCTCAGAAGAATTTTTTGAACCCTTGACCGTCAAAGAAGAACCAGCCCGCCGCTTTTCGGATGCAATTGAGTCTTTGGACCTTTCCGTGCGCTCAATAAATGCACTTAGACGTGCACATTATTATAAAATTTCTGACATTGAAAATCTAACACAAGATGACTTTGAAAATATTAAAAATCTTGGCCGTAAATCAGTTCAGGAAATAATTGAAAAACTTGAAATATATAAAAACGAACAAAAAGGAGAAAACTAATTATGGCTAATCCGCACCAAATTTATTCCCGTGATGCTGCCTGAGATCGCCAAGTTTTCCGCTCACTTGCAACTTCTTTAATTTTACATGGTCATCTAAAAACAACTCTTGCGCGTGCAAAACGTCTTCGTTCTGTTGTTGAAAAACTAATAACTAAAGCCAAAAAAAATGATCTAGCAGCACGCCGTCAAGTTCTTAGTTATTTATATAACCAAAAAACCAAAGACGGAATGAAAGTTATGCCTTATTTGTTTACCAAAATAGCACCTCGCTATCAAGAAAGACAAGGGGGCTATACTCGAATAGTTAAAATTCCAAGCCGAAATGGTGATAATTCAAAAATGGCAATTATTGAACTAGTTTAGTTATTAAATTAAAGACCAAAATCTAAAAAAAGCCTATGAATTCATAGGTTTTTTTGTGCTTTTAGATTAAAAATTATTCTTTAGTCCCGAGTTTCCCGGTTTGATGCAAAAATTACTTTTTAGTGAATATAGATACGCAAAAATACCTCCCGAGTTTCCCAGTTTGATAAGGTAATTTTAAAAAAGTATCCGATTTTAGGGACTTTTTTAAGTTTTTTGGTAAAAGTTAGTTACAATTTTATTAGTGATTTATTAAGATATCAAAGTAAAAATCATATCTATTTCAAATATTCGGGTCACTAGGAACACCATTTCGATTTTTGAATGTTATTTGCTGATCTAAATTGTTAAATTCAACCCTTTGTCTTAATTTTTACAACATCGTTACTAAACCAACTTAGTTAATTTTTATTTTTTCATAATTTATAATTATACCATAAAATTATTTAAAATGCTAGTAAATGATAGTAATAAAAATTAAGGTTTTACATTCAAAAAGCACCGATTTACGGGTATTTTTTCATATTTGCATTCACTAAAAACTGAATTTTTGCCTTAAAACTGGGAAACTCGGGAAAAATTACTTTTTAGTGAATATAGATACGCAAAAATACCTGTAAAATCCGCGGTTTTTGCCGCTAAAATCCTAATTTTTATAGTTTTGAAATTAACCTTTTGTAAAAAAAAAAAAAAAAATGCTTGGTCTGAGAAAAAATTAAGGTATAATTACAAACGCTTAAGAATAAGACACTTTTAGATAAAATGAAAAAATTCACTAAAAAATACGGGTTTATTGGTTTATTTTTGGCTCTAAATCTTGGAATTTTGTTAGCAAACGTTGCTTTGGTAACAAATAATTGAGTAAAACTGAATCCAAAAATTAACCATGAAGCCCTTTTAAAGTCAATTGTTGAAATTAAACTTCAAAAAAACGACGAAATTTCTTTTGCGACCGGTTTTGTTATAGATAATAAAATTATCACTAATAAACACATTCTTGAAAATAGTGATGAAATTGATATTTTTTATCGGTTTGCAAATGAAAAAGACTATAAAAAAACTAAAATTATAAAAATTTCACCAAACTATGATATATTAAGTTTGGAACTAAACACAAAAGTTAAAAACCTTGAAATAGAAGAAGATTTTAACTATGGCGATGAAATTTTTACAATCGGAAATCCACATAATCTTGGCTTGACAATCAACAAAGGAATAGTTTCAGGAACTAATAAATTAGCAAATCAAAATTTTGTTCGAACTAGTATCGCAATTGAGCCAGGAAATAGTGGTGGCCCAGTTTTAAATACTAAAAACAAAGTAATTGGGATAATGACTTTTCGCCTTATAAATGAAAAACCGGTTCAAGGTATTTCGTTTTTTGTCCCTTCAAGTCAAATAAAAGAGTTTTTGAATTCAAATTAAATTTTTAATTTTCTAAATAATTTACTATTAAATCTATTAAATCAATATAGTCAAAATTATTAAAATTTGTGATTAGGCTTTACTCTATTAAGAAATTGTACAGCACAAGAACTTATCTATTGCTAGTTTATTGGCTTTAATTACATTTTCTTTTTTGGTGCTTTAAATTTCTTGCTTTGCTTTGAATTGTCTTTTTGTGCTAATTTAAGCTCATATTTTTGTTCAATTCATCTATTGACTTTGTAATGAGGGTCAAGAGCTTTTCGATGTCGCTTAAGAAGTACAGTCGCAAGCTCTGGCTCATTTAAAGCAAAAAAAATAAGTTGGTCATCATCTGTAAAAAGTTCGATATCGCCTTGATCTTTACCCTTAGTCATAACTAAAATATA
The DNA here is from genome assembly GCF_033343935.1 of Mesomycoplasma ovipneumoniae. GTDB lineage: Bacteria > Bacillota_I > Bacilli_A > Mycoplasmatales > Metamycoplasmataceae > Mesomycoplasma > Mesomycoplasma ovipneumoniae_G. Next base: position 90,205 of record NZ_JAWPGQ010000004.1, read on the forward strand.
TTTATTATTTTTATATTGTTCTCAAAATTTTTTATCAAATTTTTTGAGATCTTCTCAATCTTCGTCTGTGAGTTCTCGAATATAAGGCTCATCAGCATAATCATTACCATTTTCATCTTTTAAATATTTGGCCAGTAAACAAATATCCCATATTATTTCATCTTTTTGATCTTGTGTTAAACTCTCTATAACATCTTCATAGTCCAAATCTTTAAAATCATTTCCTTGGATAGTTTGGTTGTAAAGGGAATATTTATAACCTTTTTGAAAAGCAATAAACTCGTCAGGAAAATCTCAAAAATAAGACTCTAACCATTTATCTAAATTATTTAGATCAATTTTTTTAGGCCCAAATCCATTTATATCTTCAATTAATTCTTTTTTATCTTTTGTTGATAAATTTTGGATTTCAAGTTGAACTATATCCATTTTTTTACTCCTATTTCATTAATTTATCTAATTTGTATTTTCATTTTTTAAATACTCAAATAATTTTTGGATTAAATTTGTATTCAATTTTTCGGCGCGCGGGCCTTGGTGGTCTTTTGATTTTTGTTTCGAGTCAAGTCCATAAAGGAGCCCGATAAAACTTGTGAACGGGCATTATACTAATATTTTATTGCAAAAAAACTAAAACTACAAAAAATTTTTCTACTTATTTGCATTTTTTTACGTTATTTTAATAATGTATTTCAAACCAAAACTAATATGGATTTTTGCTTTTTATGGTATAATTTATTTAATATTTATTTTTATAATTGGTAAAATTTATATAAATATTGCAAATTAATTAATAATCTTACAAACGTAAAAAATCATTGTTTAAAGGATCATCTATGAATCAAAAGAAAAGTATTGCTATTGGGTTTGATTTAGGAATAGCATCAGTTGGTTGAGCAATCATTAATTCTGAAACAAATGAAATTTTGAACTGAGGTTCTCGGATTTTCAAGGAAAGAGAAAAAGGTGCAGCCGACCGAAGATCTTTTAGAACTGCTAGAAGAACCATTCGCCGTAGACAATATAAAAGTGAAAAATTACTAAAACTAATTTTAAGATCAAAAAATATATTTGATTTTAAAAATATTGACGAAATTAAAAACTCTTTTCTAAAAAGCTCTAGTCGAAATAGTAATATTTTAGATCTAAAAATCAAAGCGCTTAATGAAAAAATAGATCCAAAAGACTTTGCATGAATTTTGCATGACTACCTTGAAAACAGAGGTTATTTTTACGAACTTGATGATAACCGTGAAAAACTTAAATATTATAATGGTGATAAATTCCCTACCGAGGTGTTAAGCGAGTTTTTCAAAAAAAATAATTTCTTTAAATCAAGCAAGTATAACTTCTCAAATCAGCAATGAACGGTTGAAATCAAAAAACTTTTTGAAGTGCAAAATATTGATGAAGAATTTCAAAAAAGTTTTTTAAGGCTTTTTAATTATATTAGAGATTTTGCAAAAGGTCCTGGATCTTTACACAGTGCAAGTGAATATGGAATTTGAAAATTTGACAAAGAACAAAATAAAATTGTCCAACAATATGATAATATTTGGGATAAAACAATTGGAAAATGTAGCATTTTCCCAAACGAATTAAGAGCCTCGCTTAATTTTGTTTCTTATGAATTTTTCAACCTTTTGAATGAATTAAGTAATTTAAGATCGGATTTTGATCCCGAATGAAGACTTAAAAAAGAAGATAGAGATAAGTTAATTAATGGATTGCTTTCTGGTGAATACAAAAATATTACTGACAGTAAGATTGAAAAAATCATAAAGAAAGATCTTGAAATAGATGAAGATTATTTCAAAGGAATGGAAATTCTTAAAAAAAAGGATGACATTAAGAAGAAGTTAAAGGATAAAACAAAAAATACAAATATTTTAATAAAAGAAATAACTAATCATTCAGAAAAATATAAGTATTTTAAAGTTGAAAATTTTGTAGATCACCCCGAACACCTTGAAGCACTTGATTCAATTTGTTCTGTTTTAGAAAAATACAAAGAAAAAAAAGATAGATTTATCGAGGAACTCGATAAAACAAAAGTTTCAGATAAAATAAATGTTTTAGATTACTTTGGAATTATTAATAAAAAAGACGAATTTATTAATAATTTGTTAAATAATAAAGACCTAACCTTCAAAAAAACAGGAAGTTATTCAGCAAAAGCAACAAGATTATTTGTTAAAAAAATGCTAATAACACAAGAGAATTCTGAATATTTACAATATAATGATAAAGAGATTAATGATATTATTAAACAAAACGCAAAGGCAAAACCGTTAACAAAATACTTAAATCCTTTTATTTTTAAAGACGAAATTTTGCCCCCTTCTGTTAAACAAACTTTCGAACAAGCAATAGCAGTTCTAAATAAAATTATTAAGAAATATTCTAAAGATCACGAAATTTCGGGAATTTTTATCGAAATTCCTCGTGAAAAAAATGATGAAAAAGCAAAAAAGAAACAAGCAAATAAGACAGTAAAGAGCGGTCTTGATGAAATTTATGAAGTCATGAACAAAAAATACAATCTTGAATTATTAAAAATTTCAAGAGAAGATTTAGACGATAAGCCTGCACCGTTATTAAAAAAATTAAAACTTTATTGTCAACAAGACGGGGTTGATTTATATACACTCAAAAAAATTGATATTGCTGATTTAATAAATAATAGTTCCAAATATCATTTTGAACACATTATTCCTAAAGCTTATTTGCCTGATAATTCTTTATCAAATCTTCTTTTAACAACGCAATCCGAGAATTCAAAAAAATCAAATCTTTGCGCAGCTGCTTATATGAGATCAAAAGGCGCTGATGATTATAAAAGATATGTCAAAAAAATAAATGAATTATTTAATCCTAAACTTGCACCAAAAGATGATTCAAGAAAAATTTTCGGTTTAGATAAAAAAGCAATGCTTAAAAAATTAAAACTTCTTTATCAAGAAGGAATTGATCCTCATCAAAAAGAAGAATTTTTATCAAGACAATTGAATGACACAAGATATTCAACAAAATTATTTCTCGAAATTGTAAAAGAACATTTCAAAGATAACCCGAATTTTTCTTATGAGCAAGCAACAAAAATATTTACATTAAACGGGCATCATACAGCTTTTATTCGTGAAAAAATTCTTCCAAACAATAAGGATCGTGCAGATAATAGCCATCATGCAATCGATGCTGCAATTATCGGGATAATGGCAAATAAAAATCGACACGCTTTATCCTCATTGACAATACAAGAAGGTTTACGCCAGTCAAAATATGAACAAATCGAAGATGGCACAATAATAGATAAGCAAACAGGCGAAATTTTAAAGTATTCAGATTATGATAGTAAAAAGTTTGAATTAGTTGAAAATATTTCTGGTTTAGTAAAAGAAAAAATTGAAAACGCCCAAGGTAATGTTGAGATCAAATTTTCAAGAAAAATGACAAATTCTACAAACTCGCCTTTGTTTGACGACACTTTATATGGTCTTAGACAAAATGATGATGGTACCTACGACAAAGTTGAAAAAATCAACTTAGTTAATCCAAAAAGTCTAGATAATTTGCAAGACTATTTTGCCGATCCTAATCCTAATAGTGGCAAATATCTTGTATTGATGTATCAAAGCCATAAATCTGAATTTGAAAAATTAAGAACAATTTTTAACAGACCTGAATTTAATGAAAATAAAAATCAAAATCCTTTTCATGCATATATGGACTGATTAGTTAGCGAAAAATATATTGATGAAGAAGAAAAAGAAAATGCAAAAGGGGCAAATAAATTAATTTATTTTGATCCTGTCACTAATAAAAAAACACTTTTTAAAGATTTAAGAGTTGTAACAGAAAAAAATGTTAATAAAGATTTTGTCTTCGTTAACAAAAAACAAGGTGAAAAATCGTTCCAAACTGGTAAGAAACAACTTTTTGCACTTGTTTATGAAAATAAAGAAGGGCAACTTAGTTCTATACCTGTAAATTTTTTGCTTAAAAAATTTGGTTCCAAACTTGATCGTAATTTTTATTCATTAGATGAATCAAATTATGATCAAGAAAATCTAAAAAAATACAAGGACAATTTGGGTATTGAGCATCATTCCAAACCAATAATTGCAATTAAAATATCTGCGATTGTAAAATTAAAAGTTGATAAAAAAATTCGCCTTGTTTCTAAAGTCGAGAAAGGAAAAAGAATCACAGAATCAATCCCTATAAGGGCAGATGGCGATCATTATTTTTATATTTCCGGTATATCTAAGAAAAAAGATGAAGACACTAAATTCACAGTAAAATCATTTGAATTGAAGGGATTAGAATATAGTGGACGTACTAATCCTTTTCTTAATTATTTTCAATTTGTTAGCCTTGATGAACTAGGAACCGAATATGAATCTAATGAGCAAAGAAAATTGGAAGAATATTTTCTTAATAGAAACAAAAAAGTTGACTAATAACTAGTACTTTATACCCTAAAATTTAAAATTCATTAATAAGTAAAAAACACTCAAGAATTGTACTAAAACTACAATTTTTGAGTGTTTTTTACTCTAATAAGAAATTGTACAGCACAAAAACTTAATATCAAATTGACTTTTACCAAGCTTAGTTTTGCTCTAATAAGAAATTGTGCAGCACAAAAACATTTCAAATTCCATATATTTGCTAAATTTAGTTTTACTCTAATAAGAAATTGTACAGCACAAAAACTTTGTTTTTAAGTAATTTATCAATAAGCTCAGTTTTACTCTAATAAGAAATTGTACAGCACAAAAACGGAAACAGAAAATAAAAAAATTACTGACTTGTTTTACTCTAATAAGAAATTGTGCAGCACAAAAACGTAGTCAATTTGAAGCTACATCATAGTTTTGTTTTACTCTAATAAGAAATTGTACAGCACAAAAACTTTGCTTTTTGTTCTTCCAAAATATTCTGAGTTTTACTCTAATAAGAAATTGTACAGCACAAAAACACGCATTCAAATTTTGTTAATAACTTTTTTGTTTTACTCTAATAAGAAATTGTACAGCACAAAAACTAACATAAATAAACATGGTCAAAAGTTAGAGTTTTACTCTAATAAGAAATTGTACAGCACAAAAACTATGTAGAGTTTAGTGATATGGATTTTTTAGTTTTACTCTAATAAGAAATTGTACAGCACAAAAACAGACCAGCATACCGCTCCTCAAATTTTAGAGTTTTACTCTAATAAGAAATTGTACAGCACAAAAACATGCTTTAAAAAACTCAATTTGTAGGTCAAGTTTTACTCTAATAAGAAATTGTACAGCACAAAAACACTGTTATGTCAAAGTCATGGTCAAAATCAGTTTTACTCTAATAAGAAATTGTACAGCACAAAAACATTATAAAGAGCTTGATACTTTTAAAAATTTGTTTTACTCTAATAAGAAATTGTACAGCACAAAAACCAAATGATAAGTTTTCAATTACCGCAAATTGTTTTACTCTAATAAGAAATTGTACAGCACAAAAACGTCTCAGTAAAAGGCACAAATTCGTCAAAAGTTTTACTCTAATAAGAAATTGTACAGCACAAAAACCAGAGATGCTTGATGGTTAATCGAGCATTAGTTTTACTCTAATAAGAAATTGTACAGCACAAAAACACCTCTCTGGGCTATCTCGGTCATTTTTTGGTTTTACTCTAATAAGAAATTGTACAGCACAAAAACAGGTGAAAGGGGGCAAACCGGAAGTAGTGGGTTTTACTCTAATAAGAAATTGTACAGCACAAAAACACGGGGCGACAAGTATTTTAAACAATACTAGTTTTACTCTAATAAGAAATTGTACAGCACAAAAACTTAGTTCTTTAAACTAGGACAAAGAAAATTAACTCTATAAGGTGTTGGTTTTTTGTCCGAATTTAAGGAGAAAGCTAACACCAAAAGTGTTAGTTTTTTTAAATTTTCAAATGCAATAAAAAAGGAGAATACTAATGTCAAGACACTTTAAAAAAGATGAGTTTGATATGATTTATAAAATTTACAATGAATTTGGATTAAAAAAAACAATAAATTATATAAATGATATTTCGCCAGATACAAATTTTACAACCAGAAGTCAACTAGTTCGAAGAATCAAAAAAATTATTAGGTATTATAATAATGGTATGCAAGATCAATTATTAGATAAAAAGGGTGCGAGAAGAAAGCCAGGGTATGTCAAACCTAAAAAACAAATTGAACCCGATTGAAACGAATTTACAAAAGAAGAATTAATAGAAATAGCTAAGAGATATTACCAAACCAATAAGGATAAATTAAAATCAGGAAAACTTAGTGAAGCCAAAACACTAAATATTCCCTATAGCAAATCTGCAAAAATTTTTAATGTGTGCAGACAAGCAGTGGCAAAATCTAAAACTAGAGTTATAAAAGTAAAGGAACACAAAAATGACGCAATAATTAAAAAATCCTTTCTTGATAACAAAGGTAGATATGGTCGCCTAAGGTTGAGTGCTTATATTTCTATGAAATATAATATTAACATTCACCCTCGAAGTCTTGGAAGACATTTAAAAAGATTTAATTTAGTATGCAAAATTAGGAAAAAAAGAAGAAAGAGCGAAATTAAGAACACTAAATTCGCAATGCCGGATATTGTTAAACGCGACTACAATGATAAATTAAATAGGAATATTTTTGCTACTGATGTTACATATATAAAAGCTCCCAGAGATGTTAAGGAAAACCATGTGTTTTTGTCTGTAATAATTGAGCATAAAACTAAAAAAATCAGAGATTTTAAACTATCTGTAAGCAATGATCTTAATTTAGTTATGGATAATATAAAGACATTTAGGTCTATAGATAAAGATTTTGTTATTCATTCGGACCATGGATTCCAATACACTTCAAAAGTCTATATTGACAAAATAAATAAAATGGGAGGAACTGTTTCGTTGTCTCGTATAGGAAATTCATTAGATAATAGGGAGGTTGAATATTGATTTTCAATTATAAAAAGTGAATGCTTAAACGAGTTAAACTACAGTAAAATAACTTTAGAAGATCTGAAAAAAATAATTGCAGATTATATATTTTGATACAACAACTATAGAATTCAATCAATTTTAAATTGAAAAACCCCGCAACAATATACTATGATGTTATAATAATATTAAACTGTTAATTTTCTTTGTCCTAGTTTACTTCGGGCAATTTCTCTTTATAATGTTTTACTCTAATAAGAAATTGTACAGCACAAAAACGGAACTAGGCATTGACCCATCCTGAGTCAAGTTTTACTCTAATAAGAAATTGTACAGCACAAAAACCTAATTACACCTTGAAAAAATGCTCTATTGGTTTTACTCTAATAAGAAATTGTACAGCACAAAAACACTACAAAGACCCTGAGACTTTTAAAAATTGTTTTACTCTAATAAGAAATTGTACAGCACAAAAACTAGGGATAGTTTCTTATGTAATTAGCTTTAGTTTTACTCTAATAAGAAATTGTACAGCACAAAAACGATGTAAGCGTATTTAAAATCAAATATTTTGTTTTACTCTAATAAGAAATTGTACAGCACAAAAACGTGTTCTAAAAATTTATCAAAAATTGATTTTGTTTTACTCTAATAAGAAATTGTACAGCACAAAAACAACTCTCTTTTAATTTGAAAATCAGAAAACGTTTTACTCTAATAAGAAATTGTACAGCACAAAAACTTTGAATTCTTCGGGCAAAATTTCATAAAGGTTTTACTCTAATAAGAAATTGTACAGCACAAAAACAACCGAATACTTAAAAAAAACACCAATTAGGTTTTACTCTAATAAGAAATTGTACAGCACAAAAACCAAAAATTAATGATATTGATTATACGCACGGTTTTACTCTAATAAGAAATTGTACAGCACAAAAACATTTGAGACCTAAACCAAATAGATTTATTAGTTTTACTCTAATAAGAAATTGTACAGCACAAAAACTACTTTTACAAATTACAGTAAAGTTAATATGTTTTACTCTAATAAGAAATTGTACAGCACAAAAACAGCTCCATTTTTAATTTGTTTGGGTATTTGGTTTTACTCTAATAAGAAATTGTACAGCACAAAAACCTTCTCCTTCAGATATACGCATTAGTACAAGTTTTACTCTAATAAGAAATTGTACAACACAAAAACAAAAGACAAAAAGCAAGTTGAAGACTGCGGTTTTACTCTAATAAGAAATTGTACAGCACAAAAACTGTTAGCAAAGTACTTTAATTTGTAAAAATGTTTTACTCTAATAAGAAATTGTACAGCACAAAAACTTAGCTATTCCTAAAGGAATAGCTTTTCTAGTTTTACTCTAATAAGAAATTGTACAGCACAAAAACTGTATAAATCTAAGGATTTATCAGAACCAGGTTTTACTCTAATAAGAAATTGTACAGCACAAAAACAAAAGAACGGCACGAGTAT
>NZ_JAWPGQ010000005.1:0-90723 GCF_033343935.1 Mesomycoplasma ovipneumoniae
GAACTAATGCTGAATTAAGAATTACATTAAATTCAACTTTATTATTAGATGCCCAATCACCAACAATTAAATTGCATTATATTGACATTACCGATGGTCAAGAACATAAGGCAGACCTAATTGGTCGTCCTGCTTCAGGCTCAAGTACTTCGCAATATACTTTTAGGGCAAATAATTTAAAAACACTAAATTATTACCAAATTGTTTCAGTTAATTATGCAGATAATAACAATGCTGAACAAGTAATTGCCTTTGATGATAAGTCAGTTAAATACGAAGACAAATTATTTCGAACAACCCCAACTAGTTTTAGTGTTAAAAAGATTGAATCAACCTACAATTCAAGCAAAAAAACTGCTAATGTTAAACTTACACTTGATGAACAAGTTGCTCAATATTTAGAAAATTATACCGTTAGAGTTTCTTACCAACGGATTGATAAGACAAATAGAAATGTAGCAACCTCAACTGTTGAGGGAATAATTAATTCTGACTCAACTGTTAGCGTTGAGCTCACAGATAATTACACCACTCCAGCTCAGAAAACACTTATTGTACCGGAAGCTAAAACAACCTTCACTGTTGATCGTGACACAAATACACTTAATACTAAACCTCAAAATGTTGAAGGAAGCGTTTCTACTGAAGTTAAGACAATTAATCCAAACAAGTTATTTGAAACTTATAATTATAAAATTACAAAAGTTGAACTAATTCAAAAACCAGGCACAACTTCTGGCCGGGCAAAACGAAGTGTTTCAACTTCAACTCAAAATCTTGTTGATTTTAACTCAAATTACAATTCTTTAGCGACTTTTGATAGAGATAATTCAAAAAACACAACAATTAATGAAACATCAATTATTCAAACAAGTCCAATTGCTTTGTATGATCAGTTAATTTATGTTGAAGAAAAAGATAAGTTTTCAGGAATTGATGCAACAATTTATGCTTATTTTATTTCTTCAGAAGATCTATCAGATCAAGATAGAGATAGAGATAATTTTAGAGTACAACTATACAATGAGTCTCTTAAAAAATATGAACAAATAAGAAGAGCTAGTTCAATTAAAAAATTAAATGAATCAAGAACACAAGCAGGTGTTTCACATTTTTATGTTGCTACTTTTGAGACTAACTTAAATAAAGCTTCACTTTATAATATTGAATTTTTTGCTTACAAAGATCAAAAAATTGAACTTTCTGAGTATAAAACTAACAGAGTTGACAAAACTCAATTTACAACTCTAGGAAAAAAAGCTTGACTTACTAATTTTTCTCAAGTTGGTGCCTATCAAGATGAGGCAGCAAATGTTATTTTCCAATTTGACGAAAAAGACGAGTATCTCTGAAGAAACAAACACAAAGTTGAACTTGAAATTACCGAAAAACTCGACCAACCGGCCGGAAATGCTCGTCCTTCAGTAACTAAATTTAGTTTTATTCCTGATGGTCCAATTTCACGAGTAACAATTGATAATATTAATTCTCAGGATCGTACACAGGCTAGTTTAGCCCCAAATAAAACTTACGAAATTACTAAATTTACAATTAAAGAAGCTACCACTCCAGATTCAGGGGGGGCATTAGCAAATTCAAACTCTAATTTAAAAATTAAAACTGTTGATACCCAAAACACAGTTAGAGCAACAACTTTAGGTACAGGTCAAATGGAAGTTGCCAAATTTGACTCAGTTGAGGTCGAAAAAGCCCCTGTAGATCAAAAAATTCCATTTTTTGAAACTAAAGCTCAATTTTCATATCAAGAGTCAACTAATTTCTCTCAAGATGACAATACAGATGCTGATGGTAGATCAGCAACTTTAGAATTTAATTTTAATAAACATTTTTTACAAATTCCAAGAAGTTTTGCAACAATTACTATTGTTCGTTCAGATGCTGCTTCAACAACTGCTCCAGCAGGTTCGGTTCCTGGTGCTCCAGCAGATAGAAATGAAATTAGTTTTATTTCCCAAGAAGAATATGACCCAACAAAAGGGACAGTTACTTTCAAATTAAACAACCTTGATAGATTTCATACTTATGATATTAAGAACTTTGAAATTGGTGGAGTTAAAATTGATAATTTAGCTGCTTCAACAAATTTAAAATTTACACCAACAGTCCAACAAATTTTCCTCGCTGACTTAGAAGTTACTGGCTTAAAAACTGGAACTACTGGCGGTAATGCATCTACAGGTTCTGCTCAACCTTCGGCTTCGGGTTCTGCTCAAGCTTCAGCAGGACTTAACCCTACAAAAGAAGATGGATCAAAAGTTTTTGGAAATGTAAATCTTTATTTTGACAATGACAATTCATTTTTAGATGGTGCAAGATTTGATGTTAAAATTAAAAATAAAAACAATAATACTGATATAACTACAATTACTAATCTACCAGTAACTCAAGATAAAGCTAAAAAAGCAACTCCTTATAAAGTTGATATTGATTTAGCTGCTAAAGCTCCAAATCTAATCCAACCAGGAACCAAAATTGGCTTTGAATTTACACTTAAAGGAGTTTCACCAACTACTGATCTTAAAGGTAAACGTCCTGAAGATATTGTTGTTACCGTTCCTGAAAGACAATATAATTTAGAGTATGCTCCTAAACTTGAGTCAGAAGTTATTATTCCTACTGTTATTGAATCTTTAGTTGTGTCTAACCTTACAGATACAAGTGCAAAACTAAAAATTAAGCTTAAAGGTGATCCGGCTAACTTTGATCGAGTTATTAAAAATCCAATTGTTTTATCTATTCAACCTGATCCAAACGGTCAAACAACAAGCAAAATTCCAATTAGTTTAATTACCCAATCACAAGTTACAACTTTTAAAGATCCATCTAAATTTGAAATTGAATACGATTTAGATAATTTAATTCCAAATCTTGAGTACAAAATTTTAAAACTTCAAGGTCAAGATCTTGAAATCCCTTTTGGTGAAGATAACTATAGGCTTAAATTGGAAGGTTCTGGCGGTGGAGCCGCAACTCAAGCTAGCAATGATGCAAAAGTATTCAAAACCTCATTTACTGAACTCTCACCTGAAAGAATTATTTTAACCCAAACACCTAGAAATTATAATACTACTACCAATCCTCCTACTCCTAAGCCTGAATATGTGCCTGAAAATTTAACCCTAAATTTAGATCCAGTTTCAATGTGATCACTAAATGATAAACAAATTAAGGTTAAATTTAAGCCACTAGGCCCTAATGGCACAGAATTAAAACCTGGAGATACTAACAACCATGAAAGAGAATATGACTTTAATGTCAGATTTGATAGTTCCAAAAACGCACTTGTTGCAAGTCTAGACAACCAACAAGTCACCGATGCTCAAGATACTAATTTCTATCCTTCAACAACCTATAAAGTTACTCAAATTAAAACAGTTGAAACTGACCCTTCAAAGCAACTTACTTTAAGCCTTGATCAAGGCCAAGGCACTGCCCCTAATACTAATAATCTTGAGTTTACAACTCAATTAGCTCAGCCACCTTTAGTAAAGGCGGGAATCACTAATTTTTATAATCATTCAGGGAAAGAAGACACATTTGAGCAAACTATTTATTTTGCTTTTGATGATCCTTACTTTGCAATTGATCAATCATCAATGAAAGATTGAAAATTAATTCTCGAGGGAGTTGAGGATAAAGACAAAGGGAACAACGCTCAAGACGCAAGAAGCTGAATACAAGTGGCAAAATATGAGCCAAACAATGCAGGTTCATTAGTTGAATTATATAATCCGCGTGAGCTAATTGGTCCGCCGGTTGAATATACCGAAAATCCCGAACTGCAAAGACTTTTAATTGAAAAAGATATTCTTGAACAAAAAATTAAAGTAATTGAGAACGATATCCAAAACTTTGATACTCAGGATCAAAAACGTATTGATTTACTTAAAAAACTAGCAACCACTAGTTTCCAAGCAGAATATGAACGTGAATTGATCGGCGAAGGTATTAAAATTAAGAAAGAAATCGAAAAACAAAAGGCTGAATTAGAAAGACAAAAAAATGCACTTGATAATATTAAGTCTTTAGTACAATATCACCAAGAGCTAAATCAATTAAATAACAATAACCAAATTGGTTCAAACCCTTATCGTCGTTATTTTGCTTTTAGCCTTAAAGGTGATGCATCTTGACTATCATATTACAAGATGCGTGTTGCTATTCAGTATAAATATTTTAGAGACAATGATAATCGATCACAATCAGTATTTTCCAAAATTATAAGTAATATTAATACTAATCAGACAGCCAACACAAATTCAGACCGAGAAGCCTATTCTTCTACTACTGGTTCGCAAACTAGTCAAGTGTCAAGAATTCAAACAATCGAACTTGATGATTTTGCCAAATATACAAACAGAATTTTGCTCAAAAAATCTGAAATTAAGCCGCTAAACCAAATTGGTGCTTATATTGAAATGGAATTTGATGATCCAAAAGAACTTTTAGCGCCATTAAAGAATCACTTTAGCAGAGCTCAAATTCAAGGTGTAAATGATTTAGCTAAATGAATTGAATTATCATCAAATATTAGATTTGATGATCAGCGAGCAATAATAAAAAATCCCGGTTCGGCAAATAATCAATCAACATATAAAGTAGATGCGACAAATGATGATGGAACATTTTTAAGTCTTATTATAAAGAATCAATGAACAGCAAATAATTCAAGTTCCTATAACCTTGATTTTGATGTAAAGATTTATGATTATAATATTAGCAATCCTTTTGCATCACTTGTAGACAACCCTAATCATAAATATGTTGATTTAATTAAGCAAATTCCTAAAGTTGTATACCCAAAGACCACACTAAAGGAAAATCATGTCAGAAATAAGTTTTATAGTCTTAGACTTGCAAAGTTCGAAGTTGATAATTCAGGTATTAATAAGACTGTAAAAGTAGGCTTAATAATTACATATCACCATACTTCTATTGATAATTTTTCTAAGAAAATTATTTCTATTTATCCAAAAATTTTAAGCAATCTCCTTACTAGTTCAGCTAATGTTAAAGATTTCGAACCTTTAGTTCCTACCTTCTCAGATAAAGTAAACCTAACATTTATGACTTCGCCAATAATTCAAAAAGAAGATCCATATTGAGGTAACTTTTGAGCAAATCCATCTGGAAATGTTTGGCATGGTTCAGAAGTTAGACAATATGATAAAAACAGGGGTCAAACAGTACAAATTATCAATGCCTTTGAAAGATCAATTTTTCAAAAAATGTATAATGATTTTCACGACAGAGCTCCTCACAAAGTAAACCATTCTAACACTTTTTTCATTGGCCCAACTGGACCTGTTAAAGGTCTTGTTACTGGGGGTGGTCAGAACCCAAGTGTAGCTGATCCCAATATAGCCGGTCAAATTTATGGAACTAGTTATGCGGGTAAAAACATGGATACTTGACTTAACGAGCTTTGAGCAAAACAAGATCGTCACCCTTTTGGTATAAAATCTGTTCAATACCAAAAAGACGCAAAATGACTAAGAATTGAATTTAATACTCCGGGTAATGCCATTAGAAGCGGTGTCACACTTCAGGAAATTATCCCAACTGTTTCTTATGCGACTTTTGTTGATCAAACAGGTAAAATCTATTTATTTGGAAATAAAAACGGCCTTCCTATAAGATTACAAGACGATATTAACGTTAATGACAGAACTCTTTGAATAAATTTAGCTCCTGCTAATTGATCCGAACATGAACTTCCAAAAACCGGGACAAATTTAAATTTTATGGGCCTACTAGTTTTTCCTTATTTACCCCCAGATTTTACGCAAAATCGTTTTTTACGAGGAGATGTTGGTGGTAATATTTATAAATCAAATCAACAGTATAAATTCCAAAATCTTACTAATGGAGGATCACACAAGTACCTATTACCAGTAAAAGGTTATGATGGACTCCAAGTTGATGCTGAAAACCCTTATTTTGTCCCATGGGTATCACACGACAACGCCTGACTTAGAATTACTTATTAATCATTATTTTTAAGATAAATAATTAATTTATTTCAACCAATTAAAGGAGATAATTATGAAAAAAGCAAATCAAGAATACCAAAACAATAAAACAATTAACAACCATCTTAGTAAAAAATTACTTGCAAGCAGCGGTTTTTTAACCGGTGCTATTGTTTCGCTCTCGCCTTATCTTGCCAAAGTAATTACTCCAAAAACAATCTATGTCCAAAATTTTGTTGCTGACAATGTAAGTCCTAATTCAGGTGATTTTAGTTTTAAACTCCAAGGTAAAACAAAACAAGATACTGACTGGGCAAAAAAAGCTGATTTAGAACTTGTTTATATTAGTCAAAAATCACGTTATAGTGTTAAAACTAAAGTCGAGTATGACCCAAAAACTGACACTTTTCATACTTATGCCGATAATTTACTTGGTGGTTCAATTTATGAATTACAACTTGTAGCTCCAAATAATCCGCGTTATTATTTTAGTTTTTCAAAAACTTCGCAGTTTTTTTCAACAAAAAATCAAGTTGAAAAATTTAGTCATTATGATATTGAAAATGATACAATTTTAGATCTTGATTTATTTGACTCACAAAATTTACTTGATTCAGCTAATTTAATTTTGTACTACAAAGAAATTGGTTCAAATAAAATTCAAGAAGCAAAAGGACAACTTGTTGCCAAAAATGACCAAAAACAAGCTAGTTTTGTGCTAAGAAATTTAGATCGCAATCAAAAATACGAAATTGTTGCCACAAAATATTACTTTGACGATCCTGATCAGCTTTTTGATTTGGCAATTTCGCCTTTGGCTAATCGTTATTTTGCCCCAAGTCCAATTGCTGGTAAAATTTTAAATCTTAGCCAAAAGGCCTATGGTCTAAATTCAGCTTTGCTTGAGATTTCGCTAGCTTTTGAAAACAAAAATATTAAAATTAATCCAAATGAAAAAATTAATTTAGAATATTATTACAAAGACGAACTAGATAATTTCCAGTTTGGAGTTGCAAATGATGTTAGCTTAATTGTCCAAAACAATAAAGTTTTTGCT
Source organism: Mesomycoplasma ovipneumoniae (assembly GCF_033343935.1). Lineage (GTDB taxonomy): Bacteria > Bacillota_I > Bacilli_A > Mycoplasmatales > Metamycoplasmataceae > Mesomycoplasma > Mesomycoplasma ovipneumoniae_G. The sequence continues at coordinate 7,051 of NZ_JAWPGQ010000005.1, forward strand.
AATTTAGATTTAAAACAAATTCCTGGGGGAACCAAATTCTGAATTTCACGAATTTGGAATAATTCTGGCTCTTTGGCAATTTCAACAAATAATAATCTTTCATTTATTTCTGCACCTGAAATTGCCCGAATTAGAACTTTTGTTGATGCAAATAATACCTCAAGTTTTGATATTAAATTCAATGACCAATCATTAATGTTAAATGGTAAAGAAGTAAAAATTAATTTCTTTGCTGATGACCAGCCAACAAAAATGCTCTCAAGTTCAGCCCATGTTGTTGGAAACAAATTATTTTCGCTAGCAAAAAATTTACCAAAAGAAAAACACTTTACAATTTCATCACTTGAAATTGTTGAAAATGCCACAAATTTTGACGAAAACGGTCAGCCTCAGACTAGTCAAATTTTCTTTGCCCAAAATTTTGACCAAAAACAGAAAAAATTCTTTACTAATGCAACAAGTGCAATGGTTGAATCAGTGGTTGTTGACCGAATTAGCGAAGATCAAAGTCGTGTCAGCATGATTCTTGATTCAGTTGATGATTTTATTAAAGATAAAATTGCAACTCTATACTTTAAAGTGGCTGGATCAAGTAATTTAATTAAATCTCAGGCACAAGCTTTTAGTATTAATGGTAATAAATTGGTTCTTAGTTGGGATTTAATTAATCTTGAGCCCGGAACTAATTATTTAATTGACTCAGTCGGAATTGCTGACTCAACAAACGAATTTGTTAATAAATTATTTTTAAATTTTGGTCCTAATATTAGTACAAATAAACTAACCTGAACTACCCGTCCGGCTGTTAGTTCAATTACTTATACAACCAAATCTGACACTGCAGTTGAACTTAATATTGCCTTTAAAAATATCCTAGAGTCACTAAAAAAAGCAAAAATAACTTATAAAGAACTAATACCTGGCGGGACTTCTAAGACTATTGATGCAATTATTGAAAATAATTCAATAATTGCCAATTTGCCAATAGATTCGCTATCAAAAGGACAAAACTATTTAATTGAAAAAATTGAAGTTGAAGACTATAAGTCATCAAAAGGTGATTCAGATATTCTAGCAGTTTCAAAGACAATAACTCCGGCCCAGAAAATATTTGGTGTTCATGCTCCTTTGGTTTTAACTAAAATTGAAAATCTTGCTGAGCAACAAACAAGTGCCAAACTAAAAGTAACTTTTAGTCCTGAAACAATTAAGGCAATTGGTAATGACAAAGTAAAAATTTACTATTCTCTTGCTGGCTCATCAAAGCTTTTATCAGCTTTTGCAAATCAGACTAATACAACTGGCCAAAATGCTGATAATTCTTTAACTTTTGAGCTAAAAGATCTTGAAATCGGTTCAAAATACAATATTAATTCGATTGTTCTTACAAAAGAAGTTGAACTAAACCAAGATACAAATAAAGTACTTACTGAAAGAAATATTTTATTTGGCGATGCTGATCACAAATTTGACTCAAGTCAGTCTTCATTTTTCACTCAGAGTGCAATTATTGAAGTTGGCTATGATAATTCTTACGAGCAGCGTGTAATTGCTACTTTCATTTTAGCTGATGCAAAAGGTGTCTATAATGGTAAGACCGCAACACTTAAATACCGTCTAAAAGCAAAAAATGGCGACGTTACACAAGCTACAAATGCTAACTTTAAAGAAGGAAAAATTAGTGCAAAAGTAAATAGTGCGCGTATTTTATTTGATATTACCGACCTATACAAACAAGGTCTTTATGAAATAGACAAAAACTCGCTCGAAATTGGTGATACAACCCCTCAGGCTGCGGCAGTTCAGACTTTTGGCCGTACAAAAAGATCAGTTTCACTATTTGATGTAAGTCAAACTACAAACACAATTCCATTTAAAGCCCACTTACTTGATTCACCAGAAAAATCAGAATTTTCTACGATTCCAAAGACGGCTAATGTTACAAAAATTCAGCTAACAAATCGAACTAAAAACACTGCTCAATTTGAAATTGAATTTGGTAAAGAATTTAACCATACCCAAAACCAGCCTGGTCAGTCTGAAAAACTTGATGATTTTCTTAATAAAAACAAACTCAAAGTTCGCTATAAAAAATATGGTGGCCAAGAAGAAGAACAAATTGTTGAAGCAAAAACTAATGTAGATAACCAAAAAACATCTTTTGAACTAAAAAATCTTGAAAACGGTCAACAGTATGTAATTCTTGGCTTTGAACAAGTCCAAGCTGAAGCGGATGCCGACAAAACACCAAAAGTTGATATTTATTTAGATGATCTTGATTTTTACAAAGATCAAATAATAGCTACTGCAGCGGTAATTAAAAAAATTGAATTTGATACTGAAGTTGAAACCCAAGCCCGTCTTCGACTTGAGCTCAAAGATGATGGAAGATATACTGCCGGTAAAAAATTAATTGTTGAGCTAGAAAAAATTAACGGAGCTCAAACTCAAGCCCAAGGTCAAGTTCAAGCCCAAAATTTAATCTTAAGCGGAACAAGTCTTAATGGAATTTATGATTTTACCTTTTTAAATTTAGAAAAGGCAACAAAATACAAAATTAAATCAGTTAAATTTGAAAAAGAAACTACTCCTGCTGCCAATCCTGGTGTTGTGACTTTTTCTTCAAGACGTTCTAAGCGTAGTTTAGATCCAGTTTTAGTTAATGTTGACTCCCAAAGCGGAGTTCAAGAAGAAGAAATTGAACTACTTGAAACTGATACAAGTCTTGAGGATAAAAAATCATTTGTTACAACAGCTAAGACTGCAAAAATTGTCAAAATTGAAACTGAGTCAATCCAGACAACTTCTTTAAATGTTAAACTTACTCTTGACAATATTGATGACTATTTAGGCCAAAAACAAATTGAGCTTAGCTATAAAAATTTATCAACCCAAGCAAGCCAAACTGAACAAGTTGAAGCAACTGTCGATACAACAGCCAAAACAATTACTTTCCAATTAAGCAAGTTATCTCCTGGAGATAAATACGAAATTGAAAACATTAAGCTAAAAGAAGACTCAACTCAAGTACGAAATGACCTTGATCTAAAAAAACAAGAATTCAAATTTGAATTTGATAACTCACCAAATACTCAGGCAGGTTTTGAAAAACAATTTTTCTCACCAAGACCAAGTTTAGCCCAAATTAAGCCAATTTCAACTTCTGAGACTTCTGTTCAAATTAATGTTAAATTAAATGACAATGGTGCTAATTGAAATAATAAATTTTTACAAATTAAGATTAAGTCAAAAGGTAACCAAGTTCCTCAACCCAAAATTCCAACTGTTTATAGTGCTGAAATAATTAACGGAAATGCTGTTTTTGACATTAGCGGTTTAGAAAAAGCCGGCCAATACGAAATTGAAGAGCTAAAAGTTCTTGATAGTTTGCCGACTCAGCCTCAACCTGACCAAATTCAAGGCGGAGAAGTCGTTGATGGCTTTGACGGTGCTACTGCTGGTCAACCAGCCCAACCAAATCAAAAAGTAACTAAAGAATTTGTACTTGATGCTGAATCAGCAACAATTACTGATATTAGTTATAAATCTGATAACACAAGTGCTGATATTAGAGTTAGCTTTGCCCAAAATGAGCAATTTTTATACCAAAGTAGTGCTAATACAAAAAGAAAACTTCAATTTACTTTCCAAGATGCCCAAACTGGTCAACAAGTAACTACCCAAAAAGAATTTGAAACCAGTCAAGGCACAAACACAAAGCCTACAATTGGCCTTAGTCTTAATTCAGTTAGCCCTGGAAATTTATATGTTCTTACAAAAGTAGAAGATATTACTCCAGAAGTTGAAGGTGGTCCAAAAAGACTAAAAACTTTCAAATTTAGTGATCCTCAGCAAGCCCAAGGAGCCCAACAAACCACAACTCCAGAGGTTTTATCAAAACTTTATTTTGCAACTAAACCTGAAGTAATTGCTTATTCAATTGACAAAATTTCTGAAACAAAATATCTTGCTAGTTTTACAATTAAAGATCCACTTGCCGGAAGAAGCATCACAAATGGTGGATTTGAAGGTCGTGATGTTGAAGCAACTTTACAAAAAGTTGTTGATGCAAAAGGAGAAGACCTTCAACAACAAACAGTTTATAATGTAACAAAAAAAGGGAAAATTAAAAACTCTAAATTTAGTTTTGAATTTGAAGACTTAGAAAAAAATGCTATTTATAAACTCTTTAGTCTAACTTGAGCTGATATAGATAAAACAGAACAAACAATTTCTGGGGTTCAAGCAACTCAGATCGATGTTGACCCAACTACAAAAACTAATCCAAGCTCAGATCAAAAGTTTTCAGATTTTGCTGTTAAACTTAGTGATCCCGGGACAAAAACACAAATTGAAGGAAATGTTGCTGGAAATGGTCAAGTTGAATTTGGTGGTCAATTTACTATTAGACCTGAATCTGCAAAAATTGTAGGCATTGATATTGACGACAAAAAAGTTGATAGTGCCACAATTACTTTAACTTTTGATAAAACTGATGAGTATTTAAAACATGTTGATTATAAAGATAAGTTAGAGCTAGTTTATTACCAAACAGGTTCAACTGCTGAAAAAATTGCTAAATTGACTCTTGAAACCGCCGATCAAGCCAATGTCAAATTTAAAGCTGAACTAACAGACCTTGAAAAAGGTACCGGATTTCGTGTTTTAGGAATTAAACAAGCAGGGGGAACTCAGCCTTCAAGACGTCGTCGTAGCACAACTTCAGCTAAACCATTAAATTTTGTTTTTGATACAAAAGTAACTGAGGAAACCAAAAAATTTGCTACCTTACCAATTGTTAATTCAATTTTACAGTTCCGTAATGATACAAATCCTGAAAATTATGATTTTATCTTAAATCTTAAAGATACTGGAGATGTATTTAAACACATTCAAGCTGGTCACAAATCAATAAAAGCAAAAATTCAGTTTAAAAAAGTTGTTGATGGTAATGAAGCAAAAGACACAATCCAGGAAGTATTAGCAGAATTACAAAGTACTTCAACTCAAGGTCTAAACAAAGAGTCAAATGACGAGTCAATTCAAGACAGTACAACATTCAAATTTACGCTAACCGGATTAGATCCATTTGCTCAATATTACATAACAAAAATTGCTTATGATACAAAAGGCAATACTGATAATGTTTTAAACACAAAAAATCAAAATGATGGTGATCAAAATTCAGGACTCTTTAATTTCTCACCTCAAGCTGAAGAAAAACGGGCATTTTTAACTTATCCAGCCAAAGTAGATGTAAAGGCAATCGAAATTAAACCTGATTTTAGTCAAAATAATGCAAAACTAACAATTAAATTTGATCCAAAATTCAAAGCTTTTCTTGAAACACACCAAAAAATCAAAGTTAACTATACAAGTCCAAAAGGTTTAGGGCAAAGTGTTGAAATTAACAAAGACGATTTTAAATCAACTGTAAATACAAGTGCTCCAGAGCCAACTGTTGAAGTGACAATTAATAATATTAATGAACCAGGAAAATATGTTGTTGAATCACTTGATTTTCTTGATGAAGAGCTAAAATCTTCTCCTTTGTTATCAAATTTAGAAGTTCCACCAATTGCAATTAAAGAATCAGTTACTATTGCAAAACGTAGTTTTTATACAAATACAAAAATAATTGCAATCCGTAAAAAAGCAATTTCAGAAACAAGTGCAACAATTGAATTAGTAATTGAGGATCCAAATGGTTCATTTATTGGTAAAGCTGTAAAAGGAACTTTTACATATAATACAAACCAAACAAGAGAAGAAGAAGGCGCAATTATTGCTGATGAAATTGAAAAAACTTCAAAAGTTGTCTTCCAATTAAAAAATCTTGACAAAAATACTGACTATAGTATTAGTTCATTAGTTTTTGATCAAGCTCAAAACCAAGACCCAACAACCCTTGGTGGTGCTCAGACTCAATTTCAAAATCAGCAAACTATTGAATTTGACGACCAAAAAATTCAAGAAAATGCTCAGCAAGACTCAACAGGTCAGCCAACTGCAGCAGAAGAAAAACAATTCAAAACAACTTTTGAATCAGCTACTGCCTTAGGAATTACTTATCAATTAGATAATAAACGAACTGGTAAGCCTTGGCAAAAAGCAAAAGTTAGAGTATTTTTCTCAAGCCAAGACAAACCACTTGAAGAAAAATCAACTAGACTAAAATTAGTTTATAAATCTTCAAAACAAGGAATTTCTAATACAACAACAACTTCTGTTGAATCAAGATTAGTGCAAAGTAGCCAATCTACTTCCCAGGGTTGACTAAACAACCAACCTGACCAGGCTCATTATTATTATGAATTTGATCTTGATAATTTAGATGCAGGAGCACAATATACAATAATTGGTCTTGAAGATGAAGCTCAGCAAATTAAAATTATTGTACCTGATCCTAATGCCCCAGTTGCCGTTAATTTTTCTTCTCAACCAAGTATTCATTCTTCATTTAGTTTTAATACCGCCCCACTGATTACAAAAATGACTTATGTTCCTAGTGAAACAAGTATTAAACTAAATTTAGCTGTTGAAAACTCACAAAAATTAGACTTTAGCAATCATAGAGCTATTATTAAGTTCAAAAAACTTCGTAGAAAGAACAATGCCTATGGTTGGTGAGATCAAGCGAACTATAATGATGCATCTAGAAACAAAGATATTAATTCAGTCACAGTCAGAGTACCTCAAAGACAACCAAGTCCAGCAATTCAAGCCCAACAAGAAAGTGAAGAAAATTTTGGAATTACCTTTTTAGAATTTGAGCTAGGGGGACTTGACAAAGGTTCTTGATACTTAATTGAAGAAATCAGTCTTGCAGCTAGAGGTCAAGGCACTACACCATTAAGTCTTTATATTGACAAAGAAAAATTGCAGCCTGAAGACAAAAGAATAGCAACTTCTGAGTCAGAAAAATGACAAACAATTGTCAATACAACAGTTGAAACAACAGCGATTAAAAATGTAACGAGTTCAACAACAAATCGTTCAAATATAAGAGTCAATGGTCAACAAAAAAACCAGGCCGAACTTACAAATGGTTATTTCCAAATTGAGATTGATAGTGGCGATTGAGATTTTTTAAAAGATAAATATAATATTCAACTTGAGCTTGAATCAGTTGAAAGGAAAATCTTTTATACTGAATCAAAACTGATAAATGATTCAAGTACACCTAGATCTGGTCAAAAAAGACAAGTTGTTCTTGGGGCCAAAGGTCTTATTCCTGGAGATAAATATACAATTAAAAATTATATATTTAATCTAAAAGAAGGGGTTCAGAATCAATTTGCCGTTCGCTTACCTCAAAAATTAAAAATAACTCCGCCAGCAAATAATAGTAGAATTGACTTAAAAACTAAAAATGCAATTAAGGCAATTAAATATGAGACTGTCTCAGAAGGTCAAACTAATATTGATGTTGAATTTTACAACAATAACGGTGAGCTAAATAACAAAAATTTGGAACTAGAAGCACAAATTGATGAACAATTTGGAAATAAATATATTCCAACTAGTTGAAGAGATACTGATAAAAAAGTATCTACCACACAAAGGCTAAGTCAATCTGGCGGCCAAAAAGTTTCAAGTGTTCAATTTGTTGTTAATCGAGGCCTCAAAAAAGCAAAACAATATATTATTAAATCAATAAAAGAAAAACCGAGAACAGGGTCTGGAACCCCTATCACCTTTGACACCCCAATTAGTCAAGAAAGTGCCTTACAACGTAAGTTTTACTCAATAGCAGAAAAAACTAAATTAATTAATACTACAATTAGTGAAGTTACAACTGATTCGGCAACAATTAAATTAGAATTTGACAAAGATGATGCTTTCTTAAAAGATGATCTTGTTACTTTGTATTTAGAAAAAGGTGATCAATCTCAATCAATTGGTGCTACAACTACTATTACTACCGCAACTGGTGGAACCGATAAACTTGAGGCTACCTTTAGATTCTTAAATATTCTTGAACCAGGAAGAAAATACAAAATTAATGTCTTAACATCAAAAACAGTTGATCTTAAGGTTGATGATAATTCAAAAGTTCAAAACCCTAATTTAACTCAAGGTTGAAAATTTGTTCCTAGTGGTTCAGGTTCTTCCTCAAGTTCTACTAGTTCTTCTACAGGTGGTACCTCAAACCAAGTCATCCTTGATTTTATTACTCAACCTTTAATAACAAATATTGTTAAAACAGAAATTAATGATAATGATGCTACAATCGAACTTGAAGGTTGAACTAAAGATCTCCAAGATGCTGGCTTTAATCCTAAATTTACTGTTACTGAGAAAAATCCTGCTACTCAACAACCTGCCGGATCTGGTACAACTAACAGCAGTACCAAAGTGGGACGTAAAGAAACTTCTAACCCTCCTGTTCATAATAAGATTACCTTTAAAGTTGATGGTCTTGAACAATTTACTGAGTATAATGATATAACTCTAAAGTTACAAGCAAGCAGTAGTGGCGCCGGAGGTTCTAGCGGGGTTGCCGGAGGTTCTACCAACCAACAAAACCAACTCAGTCAAGATTTAACTGTTGCATTTGCTCCCGAAATTGCCTCAGGGGCAAAAAAAGATTTACGTGAGTTTCGAACAACAGCTAAAAAATTAAATTTAGTTGACACTGGTGCACTGACTCTTAAGCCAATTTCAACCACAACTGTAAATCTTAGTGTAAAACTAAAAAATCAAAAACAAGCTGATTCGATTGCTGATGTTCCTTTTATAGTATCATACAAAAAAGTCTTTCCTCCTATTGGTAGTGATTTAACAATTGAATCAAATTCAAATCCAGTTTTAATTGATCCAAAAACTCAAATTTTAACTTTTAATATTGCAAATCTTGAACCAGGAGCAATTTATAAAGTAACCGAAATTATTCCTTATGATTCAGCAATTAAAGAAAGTCATAAAATTGAAAACTTACAACATGACGAGCAACTACTAAAATATCTTAAAAATGTTGATGGTCTACCAGTTAAAAGCGCTTCTAAAAGCGGATCAAAATTCAACGACATCTATTTTGCCCCTCTCAACGTTCCTGTTAGCCTTGAGGCAGCTTGATCTCACCCGCTAAGATATGACTATTATGAAGGTGAGCAAGTCTATGTTCGATTTAACGAACAAGCCGGAACTGCAATAACTATGGAATGGCTAAAACAAAATCTTAAGGCTGAGTTAATCCCTCATAGAACTCACGGTAATACCAATGTAACAAACCAAAATCCAGTTGAAAAAGATTTATCAATGGCAAGTAATTACCAACAACAACAAAAAGGTAGTTTTCCTACCGACGTTACCTTATCAGACTTAAAATGAGATCCTCAAAGGCTAACGGCAACATTTAGGCTTCAGCCAAAAACTTTAAAATCAATTGTTGGTGCTCAAATTAAAGTCACAATGAAAGATATAAATAACTATCAATTTGATCCTAGCAAAGAGGATCAAACTAAAGGAAGTGGTACTGGCGCTCAAACTAATCAGATTGGTATCACCAACCAATCTGCCCCCGCTAAACCCCAATCCATAACATTTAGACTCCAATCTAGTGCTGCTATTGTAACCCCAACTAATGTTGACTATATGAATCCAGGGCTAATTGGCTTTAGTTATGCAATTTATGATCCACTTGATTTGATTCAAAAAACTGGGAAAGATTACAATCCTTTTGGGGAATTCCCGCATTTAACACCTTATGATGAACAGGACTGGCTAAAAGTTATTATTAATAAACAATTTGGATATTCAGTTAGCAGTAGGCAAATTGGCGCCCCTGATAATCAAATTTTTAATAGCCCAAGTTGGAATACTGGCCAGCCAGTTCAAGATATTGAAGTTCCCGAAGAGCCAGTTGCAATTAGGACAAAAACCGATGCTGGCTTTGGGATAAAATATGTGACTCTTTATTGAAGAATTAATACTAATTTAGGAACTTTCCAACTGCCTGCAAAGTTTAGAAATGCAAAGCCGCTATGATATCCAGCAGGGAGAGTTGTTAATTTACCAATTTCACTACAATTTAAAAATCCAGATATAACTAGTCCAGCTTCGACTTATTCATTTGTGCTTAATTCTCCTTATGCTACCCCTGGGCATATAATGCCTTATGCAAGTACTGCTGCACCTCATGATGCTTTATCGATAGTAACTCAAGGTTCGGACTATCGAAGAAGATGGAACAGACAATGAGGTGATAGTTTTGATGATACTCATGCAATTCCCCGAATTAATAAATTTCCAAAAGACATTTCAAAAGTATTTTGATCTGCACCTTCACTTGAATGAACAACAAATGATCTGCAACTTAATGATATTTTCTTTTTAAATAGAGCATTGCCTAGACTAACAAGTAATGTTAATAATAGCACTGGTTATAATTGAGCCACCAAAAACCTTAGAATACAAACTGGACTTGTCGGTGGTTTTACTGGATATAGTGGTGGGACTTGAAACATCTTATATGTAAAAAATAAAGACCATAACCAAGAAAATCCCGATTTATCAAAAGTGAATCTTACCTGAAATTCTGGTCAACAACAATTTAACGCCCCAGACTTCGAAAACCTAGCACACAAATCTTCTTGAATAGTCTCTATTACTAGTCATGATGGAAAACCTTTATTATACGACCCAATTAATTACTATGATATGTTAGGTCCGTTTTGACCACCAGAATTACCTGAATAATTTTAATAATATAAACAAAAGAAAAAAGAACAGCAGACATGCTGTTCTTTTAATTAATTTTAAAATTATCTTCGTTTTTATAAAGTTCAATAATACCTTTCAATAGATTATCTTATCAAACCGTGAAATTCGGGTAAAATGTTTGGTCTAAGAAAAAAATATGTTATAATCACCTCAACTAAGAATAATTAATAAATTTTGACATTAGAATTAAGGAGGGATTGAATATGTTTTTTGCCTAAAAAAATCAAATAATGCAAATTTTGAACTATGTTTTAAAATATTGCATAATGCATTAAAATCAACCTTTTACAAAAAAAAAAAAAAAAAATGCTTGGTCTAAAAAAAATTTATGTTACAATTAGACACACTAAGAAGAATTAATAAATTTTGATATTGAATTAAGGGGGATTAATTATGTTTTTTTCCTAAAAAATCAGCCAATGCAAATTTTTGCACTATGTTTTAAATGTGGTAAAATGCCTTAAAATTAACCTTTTGCAAAAAAAAAAAAAAAATGTTTGGTCTAAAAAAAATTTATGTTACAATTAGACTCAATAAGAAGAATTAATAAATTTTGATATTGAATTAAGGAGGGATTAGTTATGTTTTTTGGATAAAAAAATCAGATATTGCGAATTATCCATTATGTTTTTAAATATAATGGAATGCCTTAAATTTAACCGTTTAGAAATCTATAAATTTATGGCTTTTAATTATGGCTCTTTCAAAACTTCACATATTTTTTTAGGCTCAATTTAAATAAAAACGAGTTTTCTATTTAAATTGAGTTTAAATAGCAGTTGTATTTTTATGATTTTTGTCAGTGTTTTGAACTAAAAAAGTAGTTTAAAAATCACATAATTTTGCTTTTTAAATTAAAATTTTAGCTTTTTTAATTCACTTTATTTGACTGTTAAGTAGATTTTTCTTTCGTGATGGTTATATTTCAAAAATTTTTTAGTAAAAAATTTTTTTGTGTTATAATTATCTTGAATAACAAAAAATCATTAAAGAATTTTTAGATATATTGTTCATTCAAAACTTAACCCTTTGCTAATCATTTATTCTTAGGAGCCATTCTTTTGAACTTTTGCTTCCTTTAATTTAGAAGTTTAAAAATTTGAATCTAAATTAATAGTAATCCTTTTTTTGTTGTATAATTATAGTGTTAAATCTTATGTTACTTTGGATCAGTACTCAAGAGGCTTAAGAGGATATGTTGGAAACGTATTAGGGGTTCAAAAAACCCGCGCAGGTTCAAATCCTGTCTGATCCGCCATATTAGCTCTCGTGGTGAAATTGGTATACACGTTAGATTGAGGTTCTAATCCGGAAACGGGTGCAAGTTCAAGTCTTGTCGAGAGCACCATATAATTAATCCTGTATAAAAATTAAATTATTCAAACTTAAAAAAAGCCGCTTAAATAAGTGGCTTTTTTTAAGTTTGAATAGATTTTTGACTTACTATTTCCTAAAAATTTCAAATTAATTATCAATAATCACTAGACGGTCTATAAGTTCGCTAATGAGTCCTTGAGTTAGATCGATTAATGAAATAATAGCGCCAGCATTTGAAAGCACGCTTGAAGCTAATAACGCTGGTCTAACGGTTGTTTGTATTTTTCTAACACTATTTGCAAGAGTTAAAACTCCTCGAAGTCATTTGTTAACGCTACCTGCAATACCAATTGCATTTGCATGGCTTGCCATTTGTCCTTTGATTTTATCGCTAATATCAAAAGGAGCTTTTTGTAGTTGATCATAAAGTTCTTTGTATTTTGCTGAAAGATAACTAAGCATTGACCCTGCCGCACCGGCTGAAACAGCAGCGACAAAATTAAGAGCAAAACCATAAGCCACGGCTAGTCCAAAATTTATTGCTGCAAATGAAGCAGTTTTTACATGTGACCTTCATACTCCGGCTGAATATCTATTATAAGTATCATTGTTTTGTGGAACTCCGGAGGCTGGAACTCTGCGAAAGCTTATTTTTCTAGGATCTCAAGGGAATGGAACATTACCCATAGATCAACGGTTTTGTGGTTTGTATTTGTATGAAAATGTTACTGATGGCATTTTGACTTTGCGTTGATATTGTTTTTTTAATTGGTCATAATTAATGCCTTTTGTTGCTAAAGTATCTTTTGCAAGTTTTTCAAGATTTGCCCTTGGATTTGCTTTTACTTTATTAATAAAATTATTGAAATCTTTTTTAAATCTACCAAGATTGCCAATTTTTCGTGCTTCCTGGTCAACATCTTGAACATTTAAAAAATTAACACTAGAATTTTGCTCTAATTGGCTAATAACGTTATTAGCTTCTGTATCTAAAAAGTTGTTAAATTCTTCATTATAAGCCAGACTTGTTGAATCTTTTTGATGCCAATTTTTCAGGGAAATAACTGAAATTACTGGAACACTAATTAACAAGCTAGCAAATGTTAAATTGGTTAATGGACTTAGACCAATAATTTTTTTAATATTTTTGTTATTTATTTTCATAAATCATCCCATTTCTTTGAGTAAAAAAATTTACTATATATCCTTATTATATAGTAAATTTTTGCTTTCAAATTTTTTTCTTTGTTTCTTTTTTTTCTGAGTTTGCCAGTTTGATGGCAAAAATTCACTTTTTAGCGAATATAAATATGCAAAAATACCCGTAAATCCGCGATTTTTGAGGCTAAAATCTTAATCTTTATTATTTTAAAATTAACGCTCGTAAAAAAAAAAAAAAAAATGTTTGGTCTAAGAAAAAATTATGTTATAATAGAGTCACTAAGAATAATTAATAAATTTTAATATTGAATTAGGGGGAATTAAGAATGTTTTTGTCATAAAAAAATCAGATATTGCGAATTATCCATTATATTTTTAAATATGATGGTATGCCGTAAATTTAACCGTTTAGAAATCTTCAAATTTAGGGCTTTTGGTTATTGTTCTTTCAAAACTTCATATGTTTTTTTAGGCTCGCTGCAAATAAAAACGAGTTTTCTATTTGCATTGAGTTTAAATAGTAGTTGTATTTTTTTATTGTTTTTGTCAGCGTTTTAACTAAAAAGGTAGTTTAAAAATTTCATAATTTTGCTTTTTAGTCTGCTTTTTTGGTTAATAAGTAGGTTTTTCTTTCGTGAGTGTTAGATTTAAAATTCAGTGTTTTTCGTTTGGTAGTTATTTGTCCTGAGTTTTCCAGTTATCTTAATAAATCGGTAAAAAATAGGTAATTAACTTTTGCCAAAAAAGTTAAAAAAGCGCCCAAAACCGGACACTCTTTTAAGATTATCTCATCAAACTGGGAAACTAGGGATATCCTTATTATATAGTAAATTTTTGCTTAAAATTTTTCTTTGTTTCTTTTTTAATGAAATACTCTAAGACACTAAAATTTTAGATTTTTTCATTAAAGGCGATCATAAATTCCTTTGGCAAATCAGTGCTAAATTCAAGTTCTTTTCCGTCAATATGTTTAAAAATTAATTTGTAAGCATGCAATCTTTGGCCTAAATTATCAACTTTGGTTCCATAAATTGGATCGCCATAAACTGGAAAACCTATATGAGCAAGATGTAAGCGAATTTGGTGAGTTCTACCAGTCTCAAGTTGGCATTTTATTAGGCTAAAATTTTGGTTTTTGTAAACAAAATGCTTAATTAATTCAACATTAGTTATTGCTTGTTTGGAATTAAAATAACTAACTGTCTTTTTTAAGGGATTTTTAGAATCACGAGCAATTGGCAAATTTATTTTAATAAATTTATGAGGTATTTTTCCAACTACTATTGCTTTATAAAATCTTTGAATTTCTCTTTTTGCCAATTGATCGGCAAAATATGAATGTGATTTTGCATTTTTAGCTACTAAAATAAGACCACTTGTATCTTTATCAAGTCGATGGATAATTCCTGGTCGAACTTTATCAAGATCACTGAGATTATTTTTTAAAAAATCAATGACTCCATTTACAAGTGTTCCGTCTCAATTGCCAACGCCAGGATGAACAACTAAATTTTTTGGTTTATTGATTAAAAGAATATCTTCATCTTCAAAAATAATTTCAAAATCAATTTTAGCAGCTTTTAATGATGGCTCTGGACTTGTATAATCATTTATGATCATAATACTTTGACCAGATTTTACAAGTAAATTTTTTTTAGAAGATAGAACATTATCAATCAAAACTTTTTTATTTAAAATTAAATTTTGAGCAATAGCCCGTGAAGAATTAGTTAATTTAGCAACCAAAATATCAATTCTTATCGGTTCTGAATCATAAATAAGATTAATTATTTGATTTTTGTGCATGAATTATTCAAAGTTCTTTATGATAGTAAAGAACAAGTTCATCAATTAACGGGAAAATTAAATGTTGAATTTCAAAATTTGACTCGTCTTGTTGGATATTTTTGCAAACTTCAAGAATTAGCTTGATTTGTTTGCCAATTTTTTCAAGAGCTACTTCAGAAGTTCAAATTTTTGAATTAAATATTTCTAAATCTGAATTTTGACTAATTTCATCAAAACTTGAAATTGCAACTTGTCCTAGTGAACGGATTTTTTCAGCGACTTCGTCAACAAATTCAATTGTTTTTTTTGCTAATTTGTCTGTATATTTATGAATAACTAAAAAATCTACATCTTGTAGGTTTCAATGAAAATTTTTCAAATTAGTATACAAAACAGTTAGATTTGCTTGTAATTTATTTAATTTTGTAATCATATTTAAAATTATTGACTATTTTTTTACAGGATTTTTTTGCGCTTTTGCTGCCATACGACGAAATCTTTCAATTCTTCCGGTAGTTCGACTAAGTGATCTATCACCAGTAAACTGAGGATGGCAACCAGAACAAATATCAATTGTAAATTTATCAACTACTGTTTTGATAGTAAATTCTGAATTACAAGTTGAACAAGTTAGAGCTAAGTCGTGTTGAACAGGATGGATATTTTTTTTCATGTTAGTCCTTATAATTTTTTTTAAATCAATTATAAAATTATACTTGTTTTTCGATATTTTAAAAATTTTGTGCTAATTTTTTAATTTCAGTCTGATGTTGCTCAACAAAATCGCTAATTGATAGTTGATTTGCTGGGGCTACTTTTGTTCCTGCAAGAACAAAAGGGCTTGAGACAATTTTAGCACCTAAAAATTCAAAAATTTGTTTAATTAAGGCAGTATGATTTCCAAATGGATATCAACCAATTGGAGCTCCTTGGGCTGTAAGAATTTGTACATTTTTTATGTTATCTAATAATCCGTGATACTCGCCAGTTTCTTTATTAAGACTAAAGGTTTGATTTGGGATTGTAATTGCATCAAAAAAGTTTTTAGTTGTGGCTGAATAATTAAAATTTGTCATTGAAGTTGAAAAAACAACTTTATCTACTTTTTTTAATTTATCAATTCAAAACTCTGCTTGTGCATTTTGGTAAAAACTACCATCTTCAAAATTTTTTTCTGTTAAATTAATGTTAGCAATCGCAAATTTATTTAGATCAAGAACTTCAATTTGATCTTGCGGATTAATCTCTCTGTAAAATTTAACAAAAAGATCTGAAAGAGTCGAAGAATATGATCCTTTTTGTTCATTAACTGATGACTTTAAAACTAGAATATTCATAATTTTCCTATTTTTACTTTTTTTAAAAACTTTTGGCTGTCTCTTCGATATGCTTTAGGAGAGTCTCATCAAAGCCATTTTCTTTATATTTATAAGACTGTTCAATAATAAGGGGATTATTAATTTTTTTAGCACCAAGAAAATTAAAAGTACCAATGATTGTCTCAGCTGGATTTGGACTTGGCAGTTCTTCTTGTTTTGAATGTGAGCTTAATATAATTTGGACATTTTCAATATTATCAAGAAGACCAATTGCTCCACCTTTTTTTGAATATTTATAAGAAAATGTACGATCAGCAAGACAAACTGCATCAAAAAAATTTTTAATTTGGGCTGAATAGCCTCAATTTATTATCGGTGATGAAATAATTACTTTTTTGGCTTGTTTTAGCTTTTCAATTCAAAAATCAGCATCAACTTCTTTTCAAAAACTTGAAAAATTTTCTGAATTTAGGGAAATTTGCCCGACTTTATAATCATTAAGATCAAATTCACTAATAATTGCATCAGGATTTTGCTCTTTATAATGTTCAATAAAAAGTTTTGCAACATTGTTAGAAGTTGAATTTTGGTTTAAATGTGACTTTATATATAAAACCTCTGTCATTTTAGCCTCCATTTTATTTTATTTGCTATTTAATTAATTAAATTTTACCTTAAAAAACAATTAAAAAAAATAAAAAAAAATTATTACCAAAATTAAAATTTTCTGGTATAATAAATATCTCAATTATGTTGCCAGATTAAGAATAGAATTATCTTGCCAGAATAAGAATAAAAGATTAAGAATTAAAATTAGTTTGTTTTATTCCTGGCATAGCTTGTTTTTTACTCTTGTTTTTTTTATTTTAGTTCAATAGCTTTTACTTTTTTGCATTAAATTTTAAAAAATATTTTAAAATTTAACTTTTGTATTATAATTTAGCCTTTAATGTAAAAGTTTAAATATATTATAAAAACTAGTTGAACTAGCAATTACAGGAGTAAATATGTCATTAAGTTTTTTTTCAAAGGCAAAAAAAGTTGAAAGACAAACACAAGCCTTAAAAATAATCAAAGAAACTGAGTCAGAAAATTTATCAGCAAAACAATTAAAATTAATTCGCTGAGCAAACGATACTCCACGAGTTAAAGTTGGTAAAATTCAAGATGCTAACTTACCTGGTTCGATAATAGATTTTAAAAACGTATCAAAATATTATCTTTTTGGCTCTGTTGTTACAAAAGTTTTTGCAGATATTAGTTTTAGTATCGCCGAGGGTGATTTTGCTATTTTAAATGGTAAATCCGGATCAGGAAAGTCAACAATATTGAATCTAATGTCAGGGCTTGATAGGGCAACTGAAGGTGATATAATTGTTGACTCGGTTAATTTAGCCTACCTTAAAAATTCAGAGCTTACAAAATTCCGTCGTCAAAAAGTTTCATTTATTTTCCAATCATATAATCTTCTAGGAAATATAAATGGGTATGATAATGTTCAAGTTGGCGCTTATCTTCAAGGTGATAAAACAAAACTTTTGGATATCCAGGATTTATTTTCTGAATTTGAACTAGATGATATAAAATTTAAATTCCCGTCACAAATGTCCGGTGGTCAACAACAGCGAATTTCAATATTAAGAGCTCTTGTTAAAAACGCAAAAATAATTTTTGCTGACGAGCCAACCGGCGCTCTTGATGAAAATAACACAAATATAGTTTTAAGAATTCTTAAATACATTAATAAAAAATATAAAACAACAATCGTCATGGTTTCTCACGATCCCCAAATGGAACCTCTTGCCGACTTAATTATAAAAATAAATAACGGAAAACTGACAACAAACCGGCAAAAATCACTCTCATTTGAAGAATTTCTCCAAGCAAAAAATAAAACTGCCTAATTCATAGCTATTAATTTTAGAACCAAGGAAAAAAAATGAAAATATCGAAAATTTCAGTCGCCGAATCTGTTGGAAAAGGTCATCCTGATAAAATTTGTGACCAAATTGCTGACTCAATTCTTGATAAACTTTTAGCTCAAGATCCAGACTCAAGGGCGGCAATTGAAGTGATGGCTTCAAATCGACTTATTATTATCGGCGGTGAAATTTCGACAACTGGCTATGTTGATTTTGTCAAAACTGCTTGGGAAATTTTATTTGAAATTGGCTATACCGAAAATGATTTTACAATAATTTCGAATGTAAATAACCAGTCAAGAGAAATTTCTAGTCTTGTAAATCGTTCTGAAAATAGCCTTGGTGCTGGTGATCAGTCGATTGTTTATGGTTTTGCCACTAATGAGACTAAAAATTTTATGCCTCTTGGTCAAAGTCTTGCCCACTCTTTGGTTCAAAAAGCTGAATTTTACCGTAAAAATGGTCAGTTTTTAGAAGCCCTTGCTGATATGAAATCTCAAGTTGAAGTTGTCTATGACCAAAACAGCCAACCAAAAATAACTAAAATGTTAATGTCAATTCAGCATTTAAAAAATTATGACATAACTCGCTTTCGCGACTTTGTATTAAATAAAATTATGATACCAACTGCCAAAGAACATGGTCTAAATTCAGATTTTAAAACTTTCATTAATCAAGCTGGTGAATTTACAATTGGTGGCCCAATTGGTGATAGTGGTCTGACTGGGCGAAAAATAATTATGGATTCCTACGGAGATGCAGCTCACCATGGTGGTGGAGCTTTTAGTGGAAAAGACTATACAAAAGTTGATCGAAGTGGAGCTTATATTGCCCGTTATATTGCAAAAAATCTAGTTGCCGCTAATTTAGCAGATGAAATTGAAATTCAACTCTCATATCAAATTGGCTCTGAATTTCCTGATTTAGTTAATATTACTTATGTTAAAAATTCTAAATTTAGCACAGATCAAATTAGTCAAATTATTAGAGATGTTTTTGATCTTCGCCTTGCTAATTTAGTTAGTCAACTTGGGCTATGAAAGCCAATTTACAAAAATCTTGCAGTTTATGGACATTTTGGCCGCGATGATCTTGATCTTAGCTTTGAAAAGACTGACTGTGTTGAAAAAATTCACCAATATTTATCAAAGCAAGACTGAAAAAATTAGCCCAATTTTTTTAAGATTTTTTACTACCTTTTTTTATAATTTATATTATAATTTAAGTGAATAAGTAAAAACAAATTAAAACAAGTTAAACAAGTTAAACAAAGTAATTTGCAAAAGGAGATATCATGGTACTGTATTTATCAAAAAGAAAAAAAATAATCGCCGTTTCATTGCTCGGACTTTCTGTTGCCAGTGCAGCTTATATTCCGAGTGTTTTTTCAGGTAGTATTTTTGATCCTTTAGAAGTTTCATATTCAACATCAACTCCTTCAATAGTTTTGAAAAACACCCCAAATGATGTTAATTTTTCTCCTGTTGCAAATACAAATTTTATTAATCCACCTAAAAAACAAAATCTACCTGAAGCGCCAATCCCAAGTCCAGGCCCAAAAATAGTTGTCCCAAAACCAGTTGAAACCGTCCAACCCCCAACAGTTAAAAAAATCGACAACCCAGTTCCTCAATCAACACCAAAAGCAAAACCAAGACCAATCTCACCAATTGTTACCCCAATTCGAACTATCACCCGCCCAGCTCCTCGTCCGGCCCAAAGAGTAAGAACAATTCAAACAGTTACTCCTCCAAGAGTCCAAGCCCGACCGGTAACTCCAACTTTTACCCCACCTGCTCCTACTCCTGCGGCTACTTATCAGCAAGTTGATCCAAATGGAAAATATGGTCAAGCTATCCAAAACCTTATATTTCGGGCTTCAACTAATGTAGGTACTACTAATTCAAATATTGCAAGAATAACTGCTGAAATTAGAGAATTAGAAAGACAGCAACATCAAAAACATGACTCAGTTTACTGATCAGGGTCAAAAGTGGTAGGTACTGAGGAATATGAAAAACGTCTTAAAGTTTGAAATGAAAGTTATAATTACCAAATTAACCAAAAAAAATATGAACTTGAGCGCCAACAATACGATTTAAAGTACCACTCTGAACGTAAAGCCCGTTTTGAACAAGGACGCCTTGATAGCCAAGAAATTGGTCTGCTTGAAAAAGGTTATACTCCCGACAAGGAAACTGACGGATGAGAACCTAGAAATAATATCGTTAAAAATGCAATTAAAGCTGATAATGCAAGAGGAATTGCACCTTATGATAGTCCATGGCCAAATCAAGATTCAACAGTTTTAAGTAGCCTATCTCGTCAAGGTTGATCTGGCGGACTAAATGATCCTAGCTCACATGTAAAGGATTCAACCTTTAATTTTGCTCTCTCAAGTGCCGGTATTCCTAATGGTAGCAATGCTATTCGCCTAATTCAATACAAGAAAAATCCCGGTAACACCGCTGGAAATAACGGACTAACCCAATTCAAATCACTTTATTTAGACTCCTCAGATCCAACTGCTCTGTCAAAATTTGATAGCATCCTTGCAAGTCTAGCCACATCTCAAAGTGACCTAAAAGAAGTTGTCCTTCAAAATGTCAAAGGTGAGTACACCTCAACAATCGAACGAATTATTTCAAAACTTCCTAGTTCAATTACTTCGTTGCGTCTTTTTGTTGAAGACAATAAAGGGCTTGAGGCACTTTCAAAATTAGAAAATCATAAACTTACTGAACTCTCACTTTATTCAAATGCCCAAAAAGAAACCGGAACTTGAGCTATTAATCCTAACGGGCTTAAAAATGTTGACTTTATTAAATGAGACTTTGTTGATAAAGCAAATATAAATCTTTATAATGATAAAGCAAAATTACCTGGTTCAATTCGTTTTGACACCTTAAGTTGAACAAAAGAGCTAGGAACTACTGACAAAATTAATGAAGGACTAAAAATCGCTTTTGGATCAAAAATTAATCAGCGAGTATTCCAAGGAGTTTTTGGTGGCCGTGGGGGCTATCCACCTAACCTTGATTTTTCTAAAACCGAAATAAAAACTTTTAAAGATATTAAATTTGACGAGGCTAACCAAGAATTCAACCGTCAGATTTCAACATGAGAAACTGACACTGGTATTAAAGAACAAGCTAACTTTTTCTTAAAGTTCCGTGACATTTCCTTTGGAATTGACTCTGATAGTTCTACTTCAGGACCAAAAACCAAGAAAATTCGCTTGTTATTAATGCAAATATTAAAAAAGCCAAAACACATCTAAACAAAACAAGTACTAATTCAGACTCTCCTAATCTGGATGATATTGAAATTCAAATTAATCAAGAAGGTGAGGTAATTTTAAATAGTGCTTCGCTTGAATTTGTTAACAAAAAAGCTGAACTCTATTTTGAAGAAGGTATACCAAAACTAAAATTAGAAGGTTATGTTTTTGACTTTAGAGAGCTTAAAAATCAAACTCGGGTTGAAAAAACCTTCTTTTTCCTCTTGCCTTTTATTCCATTTATTTCAAATGCTATCGCAGCTGCCATTGCCGCAGTAGCAGTTTCGACAGCTGCTGCGGTAGCTGTCGAAACTTTTCCAAAGGTTGTTGATGATGTAGGTAGATGATTTGGGACCCGTGAAAGTTACTATTCGTCAGATAATTATGCCCCTGTTCCTGCGCCAGCTGATAATAATCCTGTTACTTGAAGAACTGAAAGCTCAATTGTGGTTGACTTAGATAAATTGCCAAAAGCAAAAGGTGAGCCTAGTATTAAAGAAATAGCAAATACAGCGACTTTAGAACTTTCTATTGTAAAAGCAAAAGAAAAGGAAAAATTAGTAAACTACACGGGAATCCATCCTGCATGATTTTTTAATTTTCACAATGAAAAGTTAGAACCTTATTTTGTTATTAGTAAACAAGCAATTCCAGAACCTGCAGCCTGACTTTTAGCGGTTGGAAGTTTGCTAGCCCAATCAGAATTAACCAAAATTATTATTAAAAACTTGCTACCTAGTTCAGTAAAAGATAATGAAAATGTTTATGACCGTGAAAATATGGATAAGAAACTAAATTCACCTATTGATTTTTATTCATATAATAGATCAGTTATGGAAAATTTGGCTATAAAAACAAAATATACAGCAAATTTGATGGTAGGAAATAAAGGACCAAGAAACCCAAATTATAATTTAAATAAAGATATCGGTTTTACTAATGATCGCTTTGTTGTTGGGAAAGGACTAGCTAGTGATGCTATTGATTGAACTAACCCTAAAAATGCGTTTAATATTGATACAAGCAAAAATAAAAATATACCATCATACATAAAAATATATTTTCCCAGTTATCACGTAAGGAGAGCAAGAATGATAAAGGGAAAATTCGATAAGAAGGATTTTATACCAAGAAAAAAAATGTTAAATGTTGAAAAGGTGCATTTTTTATATGGAGATGCAATTAGATTTAGTAACTAAGGCAAAAAAACAGTTAATTAAACTAAAATATATGGAAATTAATATTAAAAGTCGTTGTTCAATTCGAAACATGACTGATGATGATGTGGATTCAACGTCTGATTGTTATTATAAGAATTATCCATTTCCAAATTTTTTATCCAATTACCTTTATGAATACTTCAATCCTAATCCAATTGAAAGAATTATTAGTTTAAATTATAAACAAGAAGATTATGTTTATAATTTAAGACTAGAAGATATCCCAAAAAGTGCGTTTTTTTCCAAAAAACTCAATAAATTTGGTTTTTATAATGATATTAGGTGTTTAATTGGCGGTTGAGCAAACGGTGAATATTGTTATAAAAATGGAAAAGAAAATCTTGGTCTTATCTCTGAACTTTATCCTGCATACACTTTACACGACGGTAAAGGTTTTGAAGAGGTTGTTGTTGTCTTTGAAAACTTTGATGATATTGAAAAATGTGAATTTTCAATCTCTTATCCGGCTATTTTTTGAAAAATATTTAAATCAAAAACCAAATTAAGAGAAATTGAAGCTTTAATTATTAAGGAAATTCAGGAAAGCGTTCCTTATGCAAAGCCAAAAAATTTATCAAATTACCATGAAAAAATCTTTGATTTTTTATCAAATAGATTTGAATATGATTCAAAGTTT
The DNA here is from genome assembly GCF_033343935.1 of Mesomycoplasma ovipneumoniae. Taxonomy (GTDB): domain Bacteria; phylum Bacillota_I; class Bacilli_A; order Mycoplasmatales; family Metamycoplasmataceae; genus Mesomycoplasma; species Mesomycoplasma ovipneumoniae_G. The sequence goes on from NZ_JAWPGQ010000005.1 coordinate 30,420, forward strand.
GTAGATATAAATAAACCATATTTAGGACAAAATGTAGAAAATATTTACAATTTGTTATTAAAAGAGAATTATAATTTTGGTGAAAAAACCCAAATTGAGCCAATTCAAAATGTATTTACTTTTGAAACTTACGAAAATTTACTTAAAAAATTTGAAAAATACGGGATTAAAAAACTCGATTTAAACATTGAAAATCGTGATAAATTTATTCTTAGTTGATTTGATAAATTTGGTCCAGAATATCGAAAGTATTGCATCAAACTTTTTGGTGAAGACGGCAAAAATTATTATGATAATGTGAATAATTGGACAAATAAAATCGAATTAATCTATTTGTTGCAAATTTTATTTGGTCCTAAATATTGAGTTGAAGATCTAGATTTTTATCCCGATGAGCCTGATTTTCTTATTCTACCAAGCTGAGCAAAATTAAAACTTGAAAATTTCGAAATTTTTTACTTTGGTGGACAAGAATATGGCCTTTTTGATGAAATAATTTCCCAATTTGACTCAAAAAAGCCAGTTTTTTGATTTAAACCATATTACTACTCCGCCTATGGAGCTGGTGATGCATGAATTTTACCAATTGCATTAAAAAATTTCATTTTATTGAATGTTGACGGTGAAAAAATTTATTACTGATTTTGCCATTCAAATTTATATAATAATATTTATCAAGGTAAATACGAAATTTTAAAATATTATTTTAAACAAAAATTAGTCAAACTTGAACAAGATATTTTTTTGCGTGATGGTAAGGATCCGGAGTTCTATGTTTCTAGATCAACAAGACAAAATAATTTAACTAAAAATGTGATTGGATCATCTATGGAAGAATTAATTTTATATCGGGATGCCTTGAATAAATTTCTAAAAGAAACAGACCATGAATTTGAGTATTTTAGACGCTTTCTAGAAAATACTAATTTATATAGCCAACAAGAAAAAGAATTGATTTTACAACAACACCTTCTCTTTTCTTGAGATAATGATGATAGAACTGAATATTATAATGAAATTGCAAGAGTAGATTTTCGCGGTTATAAAAGCAAAAAATTTATTGAGATAGAAGGGGAATAGTAGATCTTTTTGTTAATTAATAAATTTAAACACAAATAATTTAAGTTTATTTTTAAAATTTTTAACTTGTTTTTCACTTTTATTTATTTAAAAATAGTAATTTTGTTAAAAAAATTTTGTTTATTTGCAAAAATTGCTTGAATTTTTTATCAATTTTTTTAAGAGGCTGGATTTTAATGAAATTTTCCCTAAAAAGTTTTAGTGTATGCTATAATTTTAATGAGTAAAGAATTTGAATATAGCATATAAAAAGGGAGAAAACATGAATAAAAAACTGAAACTTTTTAAGTTTATTGTTAATATTATTACTTTTTCATTATTAAGTCTAAGTGTTTTTAGTCTACTTTGACATTTTCAAAATACAAAAAACTATTCAGATTTTAAACTCACAACCCGTGATTTAGATTTATTAAATTCAAAAAAACGCTAAATTTTGCTGATTTAGCCCAAATTTTTTCAACCAAAAACCAAGAAAATTCACTTGTTATTAATGCGAATATTAAAAAAAGTCAAACACATCTAAACAAAGCAAGCACTAATTCAGCCCCTCCTAATCAGATGATATTGAAATTCAAATTAATCAATATGGTCAGCTAATTTTAAATAGTTATTTACTTAAAATTGCTAACAAAAAAGTGAGCTCTATTTTGAAATGAGCATACCAAAACTAAAATTTAAAGTTCATGCTGTTGACTTTAGAGAACTTCAAAATCAAGCTCGTGTTGAAAAACCTTCTTTTTTATAAATCAGTATAGTAATAATAAAAATGTTAAATATTGAAAAGGTGGATTTTTATATGAAAAACCAATTAGATTTGATGTCTAAATCAAGAAAACAATTAAAAGAACTAAAATATTTAGAAATTGATTTTAAAACTTATTGCTCAGTTAAACACATATTTTCTGATAATGTTTTACCCTGTGATCCCTATGAAAAATATGAAGCAATTCCAGACTTTTTATGAGTCTATGTCATGGATTTTTGCTCGGTTGTGCACAATCCAATTGAAACTATTATTGGCTTAGATTACAAACGTGATGATTATGTTTATAATTTAAGACTAGAAGATATCCCAAAAACAGTCTTTTTTTTGAAAAAACTGCATGACTTTGATTTTTATGATGAAATTAGGTGTTTGTCCCGTAGATGAGGTGATGAAGATTATTGTCGAAAAAAAGAAAATCTAAGTGATGAGTGTGAATGAGAACCCTATTTTTCGGACTCGACCTATGACACTAAAGGCTTTAGATCGGTAATCGTTGGTTTTGAAAATTTTGGTGATACAGAAAAATGTGAATTTTCAATTTCCTTTCCTGCAGTTTTTCAAAAAATGTTCAAATCAAAAGACGAACTAAAAAAAATTGAAAGTATGATAATTAAGGAAATCAAAGAAAGCATTCCTTATGCAAAGCCAAAAAATTTATGAAATTATCGGGAAAAAATCTTTGATTTTTTATCAAAAAGATATGAATATAATTCAAAATTTGTAGATATAAACAAACCATATTTAGGACAAAACGTAGAAAATATCTACAATTCGTTGTTAAAAGAGAATTATAATTTTGGCGAAAAAACCCAAATTGAACCAATTCAAAATGTATTTACTTTTGAAACTTATGAAAATTTGCTTAAAAAATTTGAAAAATACGTGATTAAAAGGCTTGATCTAAACATTGAAAACCGTGATAAATTTATTCTTAGTTGATTTGATAAATTCGGTCTTGAATATCGAAAATTTTGCATCAACCTTTTTGATAAATTAGGCCAATTTTATTATGATAATTTGAATAAATGAACAAATAAAATTGAATTTATCTATTTGTTGCAAATTTTATTTGGTCCTAGATATCATATGGACACTGAGAATGTCAATCTTGCTGAACCTGATTATTTTATTTTACCAAGTTGGGCAAAACTAAAACCGGAAAATTTCCAAATTTTTTACTTTGGCGGGCAAGAATATGGCCTTTTTGATGAAATAATTTTCCAATTTGACTCAAAAAAGCCAGTTTTTTGGTTTAAACCGTACTATCGTTCGACTTATAGCACCAACACTGGCTGAATTTCGCCCATATCACTAAAAAATTTCATTTTACTGTATGTTGATGGGCAAAAAATTTATTACTGAGTTGGCCATTCAAATCTATATGATGATATTTATCAAGGAAAATACGAAATTTTAAAATATTATTTTAAGGAAAAATTGGTTAAACTTGAACAAGATATTTTTCTGCGAAATAACCAAGATCCCCAGTTTGTTTTTTCTTCTCCATCAAAATCAAATTATTTAAATAAAAATGTAATTGAATCATCTATGGAAGAACTAATTTTATATCGTGATGCAATTAAAAAATTTCAAGAGGAAACAACTCATGAATTTAAGTATTTTGACGATTTTGTAGAAAATTCGGATTTATATACCCTGCAAGAAAAGAAATTGATTTTAGAAAGACACTTTGATTTTTCTTTAAATTATTGAGAAAAAAATAACTATTTTAAAGAGATTGATAAAACAGATTTTCGCAGTGAATATAGCGAGAAAGCTCGTGAAGATGAAAAAATGTTTGCTGATCTTTTCGATGGTGAAAAACTTCTAGACTAAACATTTTAAATTCTTTTTTTAAAATTTTTAGCTTTTTTATTTTAGCTTATTCAAAAATAAATATTTTGTTAGAAAAAATTTTGTTTATTGCAAAAGTTGCTGAATTTTTTGTGCCTATTTATTTTTTAAGAACTGAGTAAATAATTTAGCTGATATAAAAACTCCTGAGTTTGACAGTTTGATGGAAAACATTCACTTTTTATTGAATACAAATACACAAAAATGCCCGTAAATTCGGGTTTTTTGACGGTAAAATCTTAATTTTATTATTTTAAAATTAACCTTTTGTAAAAAAAAAAAAAAAATGTTTGGTCTAGAAAAAAATTCTGTTATAATTACACTCACTAAGAATGAATTAATAAATTTTGATATTGAATTAGGCAGGTTTAATTATGTTTTTTGTCATAATAAAATAAGATAGCGCGAATTATCCATTATATTTTTAGATATGATGGAATGCTTTAAATTTGACCGTTTGGAAATCTACAAATTTAAGGCTTTTGGTTATTGTTCTTTCAAAACTTCATATATTTTTTTAGGCTCAATGCAAGTAAAAGTGAGTTTTCTATTTGCATTGAGTTTAAATAGTAGTTTTTTATGATTTTTGTCAGTGTTTTAAACTAAAAAAGCAGTTTAAACATTTCATATTTTGCTTTTTAAGTTAAAATTTTAGCTTTTTTAGTTTGATTAATAAGTAGATTTTGCATTCACGAGTGTTAGATTTAAAATTCAATGTTTTTGTTTTGATAGTTATTTTTCTTGAGTTTGCAGTTTGACGCCGTTCATAGTGATTTGAATGCAAAATTTGGGCTTAATTTTTTAAATTAATGTAGATTTAATTTTACTTTAAGGTATAATTATATGATTATGAGTAAACCTAAACAAAAATCACTATTTAATGTTTTGAGAAAAAATATTTTGTCAAAAACGGGAATAGCAGTTAGTCTTTTTGGAGTTGGGGTTTTTACGGCTACTGCCGTTTTAACTACTCGGATTTCTTATTCGGGTAATCCGCGAGAAAATGTTCAAAATTTTGCCAAAAAAATTAACTTAGTCTCATTTAAATTAGGTGATTTATCTGCTAATGATGATTATTATAGTATAAAAAACATAATTTTTGATGAAAACGGAAACAAACAAAAAGATCTCGATCTTAGTCGCCTTGTTGATGTTTTTCAAAAAACAAATGATCTAAACCAAAAAATTGATCTCACTGATGAAGTTGATATTCATAAACCACACCTAAAATTTGTTGATATTACAGCAAATGATGATAGTCGAAGTTTTGAAATTAAATATCAAGTTAAACAAAAGTTGCCTGACCAAAGTTTTGTGCAGTCAGATATTTATTCTCAAGAAATTAGTTTTTTGCAAAAATCACAGTTTTTACGTTCAAATTTTAGCTCTAAATTACAAAAAATTGTCAAACTTTTTCAGACTAAATTTTCTAGTCTAAAAGATAAAAACTCAACTAAAGAATTCTCAGCTGATTCGGGAAATACCCAGGCGACTTTAAATGACAACATTTTTCTAAAGCGAGCTGAGGATATATCAAGTTTTTTGAATTTAGCCCGTACTTCAAAGGAACTTGAAAATAAAATAAGTAAATTATTACCACAAATTAAGCATATTTTATTTGATCTATATAATAGTGAGGAAAATTTAATTCCTGATTCTAATAATAAAATCTTTAATTTTTCCTTTGAAAAAAATCAGTTAACAAATGAATATGCCTTTGTTGATAGCAGAGGTTTTTTAAATTTATTTTTAAAAGCTGAATTTAGTTTAGAAGCTCAAAAACTACTTGATTTTCCTGAAGTTAAAAGTTGAATTGAACCAGTTAGAATTGTTGATAATGAAGGAAACTCATTATTTACAACTTCAAAATCTTTAATAGAAAGTATCGAGTTATCAAATACTGAATCTAAAAAAATAGTCAATATTAGTGTTCTAGATTTTCTAAATTCATTACAGACAAAATTCACCTTATCGAACTTTGATATAAAAAACAAAAAAATTAATAAAGAAATCGTTCAAATAATCAATCAGGTTTTAGAAAAACCTTTGAATATTGGATTAAAAAATTCATCAAATAAATTACCTAATCAAGGTGTTAATTTAGTTTTTGATCCTTTTAATGTTGAAATTTCTAAAAATGACACTAAATTTGACTTAAAATTACCCTACAAAATTCAAATTTCTGAGAAATTTTACGGTAATGAATCATCGGAAATAGTTGAAGAAAAATTAGGCGTTCTTAACCTAGAAAACTTTAGCATTATTGATGAAAATAGCGACCAAAAAATTGACGATGGACGCTATTTTCTTTTTTTAAATCAAAATTTTGATTTAAAAATGTTTAAAAAAGATGATACTACTAAGGATAAACAAGAGCTTCCTGAAGTTAAAAAAACTGAAGAAACTGATGAATCAGACGCAAAACAAGTCACTGTACAAGAAGATACTGTTTCCATTGAAACCCAATCTACAACAACTGACGCAACTTCCCAATCTGACACAACAACTCAAACCGAATCTACTACCGAAGCTGAAGGTAATACTCATACCAAAAAACAACCAAAATACAAATACTTTTTACTAGATTCTAACAATCCTTATAGTAAAAAAGAAATTGATCAACTAATTCAAGATAATGATTTTGAAAAATTAAGTCGTCATCTTCAAAGTATAAGTGGTTATAATTATAATTATTCAAATCACGAAAGTTTAATCAAAGCTTGAACTGGAACATTAATTTTCCCATTTGACTATGCAAATAGTTTTAAGACTGATAATTCACTACATGCACAAAAAACCGGTACAATTTCATTAGATTCGACTCAGTTTTTGCAAAATCCTAATGAAACTGGTGCTTTCTATTCATTTTTAGCAAAACAAAATCCTAGAATTGTAGTTCAAGCATTTGTTGATTTTTTAAAAACATCAGGTTTAATTTTTAATTTTGTTGATCTTGATAGAGATTATAATTTTGACTGAAATAAAATTTTTGAAAGCGCAAGACGAGTTAAACTTAATTCAAGCAATTTTAAGAAATTTAGCTTTAACAATCAATATACCAACCTTGAAAATTCAGGATTTGTATCAACATTATTTTTACCTAAAGATGTTAAGTCCAAAATTTCAACTTTAAAAAATGATGAAAAAATTCTTGAATCATTAACAAGCCTAAACCTTTTTGACCAAAAAAGTGATCAAATTGCAAAATTTGAGAAAATTGATGAAAATATCGCTAATTTTGAAACTTTAGCAGATGTAATTAGTGCCTTTTATTACAAAGCTGGTCTTCTAAATAATTATCAAAATTGGTCAGAAATTGCTCTTCTAGATTCAGAAATTATTTTTGAACCAAATGATGAAATTTCACTCAGCGATCTTGAGGAAATTAAAAAACAAAGTACTTCTGACCAAGTTGAAGATATTTCAAAAAAATATAAAGCTATTAACTATTATTACAAATTAGGAATAAAGGATGAATTTGGAACAATTAGCGCTCCACTTTTTGAAAGTCCAAAAACCACACTAATACTCAAAACAATTGACGAAAAAACTGCAAAAATTAACGAAGTTACTAAAAAACTCGACCAAATAATCGATGCAATTCCCGTTTCTTACCAAACAATTCACCTAAGTGCAGAAGATTTTGATAAATTAATTGGTCAAAATAGCACAACAACAAGCGGGTCAGATGGTGGTACTACGGTTCAAGCAGCTTTGGTTTCTAGTCATTCTTCACAAAATTTACAACCAAAAGTACCTGTAAATCTTTTTAGCGATGCTGAGTGAACTCAAGAATCTCAAGAATCTCAAGAAACACAACAAACTCAACAAGGCGAAGGTGAACAACCTCAAGTTGAACAGCAAGCTCAAGAAACTCAACAAGCCGAACAAGTCCAAGAAACCCAAGAAACCCAAGGAACACAAGAAACTCAGGAATCTGGGGGTGAACAAGAAACTCAACAAATTCCAGAAGCTCAAACATCTGAAGGCGAGACCGACACTCAAACCCCTGCTGAAACTCAACAAGAACAAGACGAACTTACACAAAAATTACCAAAATTTGGTGCAGAAATTAGCCAAATTCTTAACAAAAGTTTTACTAGTTTATTTACTTCAACAGAAAAAGATAGTCCTAAATTAAAAATTAACATCGAAATTAAGGATGATATTTTAAAGGATCCAAATAAAAAACTTATCACAATTCAAGTAGGAATTCCAGAATCTTATCTAGAAAAAGTTACTGCCGAAGAAAAAACAGATCAAGAAGAAAAAAATGATGAAACAAGTTCAGAACAATCTGAAACTGATCAAGAACAAAAAAATAATGAAGCCGGGCCAGATCAAACCCAAACTGATCAAGGACAAAGTGATAACGGAAACACTTCAGATCAAGACACAACTGGTCAAGGAGCAAATAGTGGATCAGCTGAAGACGAAACTGAAGCTGTTGAAACAAAACAAGTTTTAACTTCTGAAACTCCACCGGCACCCGCTCCAGCTGCGCCTCCAGCAACTCCAGCTTCCCCTGCACCAGCGACCCCATCTTCAGCTCCAACTGCTGAGCCAACAGCTCCGGCACCCGCAGAAGCTGCCGAACAGCCAAAAGAAGAAAAATATCGTTATTCAAAAAAATTCAATATTACTGTAATTAAACAAGTTAGCACGAGTCAAACTCCAAGCGATTCAACACCATCAAATACAGATCAAAGTTAAAATAAGGAATTAAAATGATTGCAAAAAAGCATATTAAAATAATAGCAATTGGCTTAGGATCGACAATTTTTGCTTCAACAGTTGTCGGTATTGCCCTTGGATTTAATAGTTATAATAAATCATATTTTGAAAAACTTGCTGAAAAACCTAAAGATTTCAAACTTGATTCTGCTAGTTCAATTGATAAAGACCAAGTTTTTGGACTACTAGATAAGGTCAAAATTCAGACTAATTTTAGTGATTTATCAGCAAAATCAGCGCTTGAATTAGCAACAAATCCTTTATATAGTTTGGATTTAGCGACAGTTTTTAACTTTGATGAGCTAAAAAATAACGGTTTTGAAATTAGTTTTGACTTAAAAGATGTAAAAGTTGAAAATAGCGCAATTAATGATGTTTTAGTTTTTGTTAGTGACCCTAAAACTAATGCAACAGTTACTAAAAAAATTAATTTGACCGGATTTAGTACAAAATCTGACTCAAATCAGCTCGAAAATTTTGATATTGACACAAAAAGATCTTCGCTAATATTAAAATCCAGAAAATTAGTTAGTCCAAGCGAACTAAAAGCAAAAATTCAAGACTCCTATTCAAAATTTTTGAAAAATTTAAGTCCAGCTCGAGCACTTGAGCGTGCTTTTATTGAAAACAATATCGGACTAAACCTAATTAACGGACAAAATTTGCCTACTTTTTTAAACTCAAAGCAAATTATCACTCCAGTTTTAAAAGACAAAAATCTCAGTTTTTCTTCACTTGACGATTCAAAGGCGACTTTAAGTCTAAATTTAGAAATTCAAAATTTAGGCACTAAAACAAAAACAAATTTTGAACTTCCAATTCAAGGGCTCGCTAATTTGTCCCAAATTTTTGAAGACTTATCTGTTTTTATCGCCCAAAGTGGTCAAGATATTTTCAAACTAAAACCGCAAGTTCAAGCTGATTTAATTAATAAAGATCAATCTTTAGCAGAAGTTTTATACCAAAAAGCAAATAGCGACTTTAATTTTAGTTCATTTTTTGAATCTAATTTCCTAAAATCTTTTAAATTCCGTGCAAATGATAGCGATATTTGGGATCTAGAAATCATACCTTCTTTGAAAAAAGTTGACGACTCCGAAAAAGATGAACTTTTAAAGAGTCAACAAGTTCGCTTTTTAGTTAAGGTTAGTCCGACAAAAAATCAAAATTTAGCACTAAAAGTCCCAAATTTTGACTTAGAAATAGACTTTCAACCTGATTTAAGACCTCTGGAGCGCAAAATTGCAAAAGCCCAAGGAAGTCTTGCAAAATCAACTAATTTTTCCTTTCAAAAACCTGAAAATAGTCCGACAATCACGGCCACTCAAATTAATTTATATGTTAGCCAAATTTTTGATATAATTAAAAATAATTCTGAAGACGAAGATGATAAAATTATTGAAAAAATTGCCGCTAATACTTACTTTTTAGAAAAAGGAAAAACTGGAACTCCCGAAGAAATCCAGCAATTTACCAAAGATTTACAAGAACAAATCAAAAAAGATGCCGAAATTAAGCCCCAAAATCCTGACTCTGACAACAGTCAACAAACTGACAATCCAGGCAGTCAAAAAACCTTTGGACTAGGAGTTTCCATTTTAAAAACACTGCTTTTAGCAAAAAACAATGCCCAAAATGTTGAATTAGAACTAAATTCAACCCCACTTTCAAAAGCTTTAGAGTTAAACTTTAGTCTTATTGATAAACAAACCGGCCAAAACCTTGCTGATTCAAAAATAGTTATTTCCAATATTTTTAGTGAAAAAACTGCTTATGATGTTACTCGCGAATTTAATCCTTTAGTTTTTATTGACGGTAAAAATGATGTTGTTGTCCAAGAAGATGGTGAGTCAATTCTTAGTGATTTTGGTCGTCCTGAACTGAAATTTAAAGGGAAAATAACTAAAGAAAACGACGGATATTCAATTACTAAAACAATAAAATTCCAACCTAGTCAAAGTAGTGCAACTCTTGATTCGGGGGCAGCGGGATCAGCTGGAACTTCAGGTGCTCAAGGGTCTTCAGGTTCAACAGGTTCAACAACCCCACAAAATCCAACTAATATTGACAAAGGTTCATTCTTTTTGGCTTTTAAAATTAGCGGAATTAACGATTTTAACAAACATTACCTAGTTTCTTCAAAAGATGGTAAAGGAATTTTTGTCCAAAGAGTAAAAAACACTCGGTCAAGAGGATCTTTTTTAAGACAGATCGGTACTGAATCTAACAGCGGAACTACCCCTCCAGCCGTTTCTGAAGCTCAAGAAATCAAAAATGCAAATCCACAATTTGCATATATTTTAGGAATTGATTATGACTTTAAATTTAGTTTTGGCAACGGCGGTGATCAAGAAGCCAAACCCGCCAGATCCCAACAAGCGCTAATTTTACCACCTGAAGTTCTAAAAGAAATTAAGCCCGATCAGTTTGCCGAACTAACTCGGCAAGCCAGCGATGAGACAACAATTACTTTGCAAAATCGATCACTACTTTACCGTAAATTTAACCAGAAAAATAACTTTGAATCAGACACCCAGTTTATTCAAGACGGATCAACAATTGTTGTTGAAATTTCGATGAACAAAGAAACTGACGGATCAGGAACCTTAGAGGTAAGTGGATATTCATCTTCAAGTCAAAGACCTAAATTTGATAAGGTTTATTCAAAAACTATTTTTAACAAAGATGAACAAGGAAAATCTTCACCAAATAAATTTAACACCTACAATCTTGATTATTTCCAAATTGGGCCTAATCCTGATGTGATTGTAGAACAAACTGCTGATTCAGGACAGACTAATTCTTCAGAACTTCCAGAACCAATTTTTCCAGATTCAAAAGCAAAAGTTTTAATTAAGGCTTTTGCGGTTGTAAAAAATTCTGATTTTGGCGATGATGAAAATGCTGTCAAAGTTGCTCGTGATAAAACATTAGAATCTTTTGTAGATGCTTATTTAAACTAGTAAATTTAAATAATTTCGAAAAAAAGACTAATTAATTAATTAAATAATTAAATAATTAAATAATTAAATAAATAAATAAATAAATAAATAAATAAATTGCCCCTTTGAGTTTCAACTGAAGGGGGGTTTTTATTATTTTAAAATTAACCTTTTGCAAAAAAAAAAAAAAAAATGTTTGGTTTAAGAAAAAATTCTGTTATAATTGAGTAACTAAGAATAAATTAATAAATTTTGATATTGAATTAAGGGGGGATTAGTTATGTTTTTTGGCTAAAAAAATCAGAAAATGCGAATTATCCATTATATTTTTAAATATGATGGAATGCCTTAAATTTAACCGTTTAGAAATCTATAAATTTAGGGCTTTTGATTATGGCTCTTTCAAAACTTCACATATTTTTTTAGGCTCAATGTAAGTAAAAACGAGTTTTTTATTTGCATTGAGTTTAAATAGTAGTTGTATTTTTTATGATTTTTGATGATATTAAAATTAAAATCAATCAAGATGATCGGCTAATTTTAAATAGTTTTTCACTCGAATTTGATAAGAAAAAAAATCGAATTTAGTACCTATACTCAATTTTTTTACTGTTTATGCTAATTTATTGAGAACTCTTGACAAACAAGAAGTTCTAGTACATCAGTAATCCTAGGAAATAATGACCCATTATTAACTTTTATATTACAAAATAGTTTTTATTAAGATAATAAGACAATAAATTTAAGTTTTTTTATTGTTTAAGTTTATCTTTTTGGGCTTTGATAAATTCCGAAACTACGTCATAATGGATGTATTTTCTGATTTTATTTTTGTTATCATCAGTATTAGCTAAATTTTTTATTTTGATAATATTTTCTTTTACTTCTTCATTTAGTCTGCCTTCAACTAACCTCTCGATTCGGTCGTTGTGATCAACAGTGTTATTATCATTAATATAATTCTTAAGTTTTTTACTATCGATATTCATTTGTTCAGCGAATTTATTTATTTCATTATCAGAATTTTCACTCCGTTTTTCATCAACGCAAATATTAATATCAATGCCTCGATTATCATTATACATTTCAATAAAACATTCTCTAGCAAATGGCTGGTCAACTTTAAGAAATTTTGTAATTTCGCCTTGAACTAGCGCTAAAAATTCCTCTAAAGTTAGTTTTTTATTGGACTCATAAAACAAACTTTGAATATATGAAGAATCGATTTTTTCTCTTAAAACACTTGGTTGAAGATTGTCTAATTCATTAAAAACTTCATCATATTCTTTGTTTGGATTGGTGTTGTTATATTCAATTCGAACATCCTCAATTCTCACGTTTAACTTTTTTCACTGCTCTTCATTTAATCAGATTTTCTCATTTTCTTTATTTTTTTTCCAGCTAAATCCGAGAATTTCGGCACAAATTAAACTTTTTTTAATTTTTATAAAACATTCTACAAACTTTTTAGCATCATTTGGGTCGATAGATTCAGGTACATTCTCAAAATCGGGATGCTTTCAATCGCTAAAAAGTTTTTGTAAACTTCTAAAATTCTTGTTAATTTCCTCGTAAAATACTTCAATTTTCTTTGGATCTGCCATTTTTGGATCGGCATAAGCATAAGCTTTTAAAGCTTCAGTAAGCTTTTCATATAAAAAAATTGGTCGGTGATAAAAAATAATATTTCCAAAAGGTTTATTTTCGTTGTTTTCAATACGGTTTGTTCTTGAAATTGCCTGAATTAAATGTTCGTATTTAAGAAGTCGATCAAAATAAACCGTGTTTATGTATTTTGAGTCATAACCTGTTAAAAGTTGGTCAACAACAATTAACAAATCTAATTGACCTTCGAAACTGCCATTTTCTAACTTAGTTAAATTATCCCTCTTTAATCTGTCTTGAATATCTTTTTTAAACTTTTTATGTGTATTATAATCAAAAGACTGACGAAAATCTTTGTTGTATTGTTGTAAAATTTTTTCAATATCCTCTTTTTTGTCCAATCCTCGCGATTTATTTGACGAATCAACAGATGAATCAATTGAAGGATCAAAAAGTGCTGTAACTTTTAAATTTAGCTTTTGTTCTTCAATTTGTTTGCTAAAAATTTCAAAATATTTAATAGCACTTTCGATTGATTCAACAGTTAGCATTGCAGAATAAAAATATTTATTACTTCGATTAGGCCATCATTCTAAAATATTTTTAACAACCTCTTCTTTATATTGTTTTTCATGAGTTGTACCGTATCTCTTGAAAATTTCCTCCTCGAGATCAATAATTTGTTTATCATTTTTACCAAATTTAGAACGGTATTCAGTAATTCCGATTTTATTTTTAACGTTTTCTTGAACTAAATCTAGTGTTGTAGAAGTCAAGTGCTCCATAAAACTGTATTCTGAACTAAATGCTAGTACTTTTTTATCTTCCATAGCATTTTCCATTGTGTATTTGTGCAATCTTGGGCCAAAATTATCTTCGGTAGTTACCCCGAAATCATCAGAACTTACCCTATTTTTAGCGTTTATATCAATTATTGGTGTACCTGTGAAACCAAAAATAACTGAATTTGTCATGTTTTTGAGAATATTGGTAAACATATCACCAAATGTTGTTCGATGTGCTTCGTCAAAAATGAATATTTTTTTCTTTTTTGTAATTTTGTTTAACTTTTTACTAAAATTCTCATTTGTTACCCGTGATTGTTTATGAATTGAAGTTATAATTAATTTTTGTCTTATAGAATCAGTAGAAAGATGATCAATTAAATTTTCTGTTGATTCTGCTTCAATAACATCGATTTTTCCTGAAGAATTAAAGTTATTAAACGATTTTAATGTCTGAGTGACAAGTTCAATTCGATCAGCAACAAAAATTACAATATCACTAAGCTCTTTTTCCAAAATGAGAGTAGCCAATTTAAAACTAGTTAGCGTTTTTCCTGATCCTGTTGAGTGCCAAACATACCCACCTTTTTGGCACTCATGCAAATTATTAGAAAAATTTAGATCCCTTTTCAATCGTCTACCAATTATTTCTTCAACCGCATGAACTTGATAACTTCTTAAAACCTTAAGATTTTTTTCCTTGTTATCCGCGATTATATAGTCGCCAATCATTTTATGAGCCATTGGAATACTGAAAAATTTGTCAATTAATTCTAAATAATCATTTATAGGACGATTATTTTTGTCAGTTCATTTTAAAAAATTTTTATCATTAATATTTTCAATATCATTTGTGTTTGGCAAATACAACATTTCATTAGGTTTCATTGCGACAATAATTTGTACTAATTTAAAGATTCTTTTATAAAATCCACTCTTGGCATAATTTTTAATTTGGGTTATAGCACTTTGAATTTTTTCAGATTGGTTTTTTAATTCGATATGAATTAAAGGCATCCCGTTAAATAAAAGCATTAAATCAGCACGCTTTTCATCATTCTTTGTTGTCTTAAATGTTACTTGACACGCAATTTGGTAAATGTTATTTCCTATGCCGATATCTTTTTTTGAAAATATTTTTAGTTGTACTTCTTGGCCAATTTTTTCCGGGTCTAGTGATGGATTTGTTCTTTTAATGGAAATATACTCATTAGTTAGTAATATATTTGTTTCAACAAAGTTTGGGCAATTATCAATTTTTTCAATAACTTGCTCCATTTCTTCATTACTAAGACTAACATTATTAAGTACGTCTTTGTTGTTATGAAACAAAATATCTTTCCAATTTTTTACTAAAATTTCTTCTGTGACATTTTCCAAAATGACACTATACCCATTTTTATAGCCAGATTCATCTCTAAAACCTTGCCAGCCATTTTTTGGGCTTGTTAATCTATCAACTATTGCTTGTTCAAATTCTTTTTCACTTTTAAAATTTTTCATATGCACCTAAATGAACATTTCATTTAATAAAGTTTTTTTAATTTTTTGAAAATAGGCAATTTTTTGCTCATACGCAAGAATTAGTGAGTCAAAAGTTTCAAAAAGTTGCGAAATTTTTTGCTGTTCGCTAACATCAGGAGTGAATTTTACCTCAATTTGAGCCATATCGATAATTTTTAGAGAAGGGATAATGCCATTTGTGACATTTTTTTTCGTTTGAAATCCAATTACAATGGCAAAAAATTCGTTTTCAGGATATTTTTTTGAAGTAAGTATTCCACAAGAACCTGTTGCAAAAAATTTTCCTTTTCGGAAATTAACAACTCCTGCCTTTACACCTGCGGTAGTCCAAGTTATTACATTTTCAGCCAAAAATTCTTTATAATACCCCAAAATCCCATGATTTTCTGTTTGCGATGAATAAACCGGGTAGATGTATCCGCTCTCTCTCTCTCTCTCTCTCTCTCTACTGACTTAGTTTTTATTTGGCTTTTTGTTAGTGATTCTCCTCGGGAAAGCTCAAATAAATTTTCGACTTGATCAGTAATTCATGCTGATTTAAAACCTTTGAATCTAATTGAAGCAAAATCTGAACTAAAATTAGCAAACATTTTATTAGTAAAACCATTTTTAAGATTTTTCAGAAGGCTCATTTTTTCTTCAAGTTTATTAATTAAGTTTTCAAGTGTCTCAAAAAGTCGCGAAATTTTTTGCTGTTCAGGTCAGTCTGGTTGAAAAAATGTAAAATTAACAAAAAGAGGGAGTCAATGTCTACCATGATGTCTTACATTGTATTTAATTTTTTGTAAAATTAAATAATGAAAGTAAAGATTATCTTTTGGATTTTTATTGATTAACAATTTAAGCGCAGAACTTCTAACTTTGAAATCAAAATCGATAAACCGAGATTGAGTTGTAAAATCATCAAATAAAATTATTGGTGAATTTTCTGATGCTTTTTTTATATTTTTTGTGTCTTTCGCATAACCAAGCACAAAAGTTTTTCCCGGAGTTAAAACGGGAATTCCATGATTAAAATATTTAGTTGATGACTGAATATATTTTCATGATTGTTCGTGTTTTAAAGCATCGCCCAATCTTTTTTTAACTCAAGGCTGATTAAATCCTTCTACTCTAATTTTAGAAATATTGCTATTTTTGGACATTAATTTGCCTTCAAAATATTAGACAATTTTTTAATAGCTTCCATGTCTGCGGGACTTCCCTCAAGCTCATCCAAAAAAGTAGACATTTTTGTTTCTAAATCAGAAACTTTCTTTTGAATATCAACAAAAGTGTGCTTATATTTGTTTAATATTTCGGATATTCCTGAGATTTGCTCATCAACGAATTCTTCACTTTTTTCCTTAAAGTTTTGAATAAACTTTTCTCATCATTTTGAAATTAACAAATCATAAAAATTTTTTTCATTCAAATTCAAATATTGATTGTAGGAATTATTAGTTAAATCATTTTTTAAATTAGTTAAATCTTTTTTTACTTTTTCGATATCTGAATATTTTTCATTAATTTGAATTATTAAAGATTCAAAAGAATCTTTTTCTCTTGATTCTTTTGAATCTTTAAATGTTTTAGCTAATTTTTTAATGCCACTTTGAATTCAAGTGTTTTTCTCATCATTATAAATTTCATCAGTTTTATCTTCGTCACTAATTATCTGATATAACTCTTTTATTTCAGACTCAATTTGATCAATTTGATCTTGAACCTTATTTAATTGAGAAAATTCATCTGGGAAAAATTTTTGCTCAATTAAATCATTGCTAAAAAGTTTAGATTTTCATGACTTAATTCTACGAGAATCTTTCTCTTTCTGATTAACGCTATCAACTGATTCAATTTGATCATTTAAAAATTCTTTGATATCTAGGCTGCCAGAATCTGAAAAATTTTCCCGTAAAAGTTCTAAATCTTCCTTGACATTTTCAAAATTATCAATTATAATTTGGTAAACATCATAAGTATCAATTAATGGAAACTTTAAAGATGAAAAAATGTACTCAGTTATATCTTTTTCTAGCTGAATTAAGTTAATGTTTTTAATTGAATTAATATCAGATACTTTACTTTTGAAAAAATCAATAAAGTCACGCACTTTAGTTTTAAATGATTCTAGATAATTTTGAAAATCACTGTCATTATAAATAATATTTATATAGTCCTGCGAAAGCAAATCGTAATAATCGCTGTTTTCCTGGTCTTCTTTAAACATTTTTTCCTTGATTTGAGGGAAATTAAGGAAAAAACTATCAAAACGTTTTAGTTCTTTTTTGCTAATTGAGCCAAAAACTAATGAAAATAGGTCATGTTCTTCTTCTTTTTTTCCAGTTAGTTCAACATATCGTGAGATATTTAAATTAAAATTATTTTTTTCTATTTCTTCAAAACTAATTATTTTTGAAATTTCAGTTTCAAGGCGGTAGTTAACAATATCAGCAATTTTTTTGATATGTGATTTAGCAAAGCGGTTATTTTTGCCATCTTTAACAAATAAATTTGAAGCATCAACAAAAAGAATATCATTATTAAAACGATCTTTTCTTAAAATGATAATAACTGTTTCAATTCCGGTTCCATAAAACATATTTCCTGGAAGCCCAATTATAGCGTCGATTTGCCCTTTTTCAACTAGTTTTTTTCTAATTTGACCTTCACGACCTCCCCGAAATAAAACTCCGTGGGGCAAAATAACAGCACCAATTCCATCTTTTTTTATGTGATATAAGTCGTGTAATAAAAAAGCATAGTCTGCTTTGTTTTCAGGCGGCTCTCCGTATTCTTCAAATCTTTCTGTATGGCCGGCATTTTTTGGTTCTCATCTTTGTGAATATGGTGGATTTGAGACAACAGCATCGACAGTTAACAATCGATATGTGCTAGTGTCTTCATTTTCAAATAAAGGTCAATCATCTTCCAAAGTATCTCCTCTACGAACATAGATTTGATCGGAATTTATGTTTGACATAATTAAGTTCATTCTTGTTAAATTATAAGTTTCGTTTTTAATCTCTTGAGCATAATAAGTGATTGAACTTTCGCTATATTTTTTAAATTCTTGACCGATGTTTAACAGCAGACCACCTGAACCACTTGTTGGATCATAAATACTAATATCTTTGCGGTCTTTTAAATAAAATGCAACTATTCGTGAGATTAAGTCACTTACCTCATGAGGTGTATAAAATTCGCCAGCTTTTTTCCCAGCAGTTGAGGCAAATTGAGCAATTAAATACTCATAAATAAAACCTAGAACATCGTATTGTTGCCTAGTAGTTGGAATTTCATTGATAGTATCAATAAGTTGAGAAATGACTTCAGTTTGTTCTTTGGCATTTGGTGCGAGTTTTGCCAAATCAGTTTCAAATTTAGAAAATAAACCTTTAAATAATGAAGCATGAGAAGACTTTTTAGATTTATTAACTATTTCATTAACTCCATCACTAAAATCATTAAACGCACCTTGAAAGGCTTTAATGTCAAATTTTTGTTTATTTTTGACTCAAGAATCAAATAAATTCCGATGCTGGATAAAAAATCCATTTTTGTCTTTCAATGATTCTATCTTTCTATCAACTGCTTCCCAATTTATGACCCCAGTATTTCCAAGGTCAATTTCACTACGATCCAATTGATCATCCAAAAGATAGTGATCTTCCTTATCAAATTCCTGACTAATTAAATATTCAGTCTGTTTTTGACATAAAAATTTGTATAAAAGTAAACCTAAAATATAGTCCTTATATTCATAGGCCTCAAGATTTTTTCGCAACCTGTTGACACCATGTCAAATTTTTGCACCAAGTTGCTGCTTAGTTATTTTGCTCATAAAAACCACCTGTAAATTAAAAAAATTATATCATATTAAGGAATTTTCATAACTTTTTCCACATAAAGTTTACAAATGTCATTTTGCAAATTTTCTTTTTTTCTTTAATTTAGCCCAAAAATAAAAAAAGAAACATAGTAAAAAATACTAATTTACTGGCTTGTACAAGTCATTTTTATTTTTTTTATTTTTTTTCTTCTTTTTAAAAAAGTTGTGGTATAATTAATATCGATTTCATATATATTATGAGATTTTTAAGATAAGTAAAAATATTTTAAAAATATTGGTTTAATTCCCATCTCATAATAATTCTAGCAATCGGTGTGCCGGTATGAAACCAAGCGTAAGTTTAAATTAAAAAACTTACGCTTTTTTATTTTTTATTTTTTATTTACAACAATTTTTTCGTTTTGAATCGCAGTAAATCCCCTCTTTTGACTAGAAGGGTAAAATTCTTTTATTAATTTTGTTAAATTAAAATCTTCAGTAACAAGAGGAATTCCACCTGATAATGAAATATTTGTGTTTAATTTGTCATAATAATTTTTTTCTATTCGTGAATTATTATCGTAAAAATTGTTGATTAAGCCAAATCCATTAATAAATTGGAGTTCACCTTTTTCGTTAAAAACTCCTGAACCAGAAGCGCCAGGCCCGTTGTTTGTATAAAAATACAATGATAAGCGTGAAAAATTTTGTTGAGGATCAGAAGCATAAACACCCTTGAAATTATTTTTCATAGGTTTTGACTTTGGTCAAAAAAGCCCTACATTAAAATCGTAGGTTGAATCGCCTTTTTTTCAAACTTTTTCTGAAATTTGAACAGGTTTTTCTTTTACCATTTTTTCTCAGAAATCAATAAAATTTTGATAAGTTGCTAGAAAATTTTCAAATTTTGATTCAATTGAATTATTTTTAGCACTATTAGGGTCAGGTATTGTTTGATTTTGTTGAATTTTTGTTAAGATATCGGCTTTATTCTCTCTGTAAAATTTAGCTAATTCTTTTAAATCATCAATAAACTTTTTGTATTTAAAATAAAAAACTCCGAGATCAAATTTTTGATTATCAAAATCAGAAGGAATTTCAAAATAATCATTATAGAAATTCATAAGAAATTCCAAAATTTTAACTTGATCAAAGTTACTAATTTTTTCCTCATAAATTTTTTTTACATAAAAAAGTAATGCAATATTATCCCTGTCGAGGCTATAAATTTTTCCATTTTGATATCATTCAAGAAAATTTCCACCTAAGGTATTTCAGAATCTTATTTTTTGGGTCTTAATTTCGAAATTTTCATCGTTGTATTTATAACTTTCCAGTGGTCTTAAAACGTGATTATTTGTAATTAATAATGTTTTTTCATTATTGGAATCTAATATTGCGGCAGTTCCGGTCTTAAATTTTACGTTTTTTTGGTAAATTCAATCAAATTTATCGGAATTATTTAAAGGTTGGGCATATGCGCCAATTCTATTAAGTTTAAATATTTGATTTCGAGCTTTTGAATCAAAAATTGTAAATTTTTGATTCAAAATATTAGCTTTAAAGTTATTATTTTCTTCAATTAAATTATCAACTAAAGGATAATTTAAGTCATAAACTAATAAATTATTATTTTTTGGGCCAAGAAAATTTTCATCACTTTCTTTTGTGACAAAGTTATTTTCAGTATTAAATTTAAAGCGCTCATAGCCTTCAGGAAAAATAACGTTATTTTTTGTTATTTTTTCAAGATCTAAAAGAGAAAGTTGTTCAAAATAACTTTCTCTTTGTCCATATTCCTGACTTAAATCTTGATTTTGATCACTAAAAAAATCATTAAATTGGTCAAGTTCAGCTAAGTAATCTTTGCTAAATTTGTCTTCATTGTCAACTTTTTGGTCTTTGTCTGATTCAAGTAGTAAATCAATGCCACTAATTTTTTTTACAGGGGCCGGCGAATGATTTAAATAATTGTAGGTCAAAAAAGCAGTAACTGAAGCTGCGCTTACAAAAAATAAACCAAAAATTGAAAATAAAATCTTTTTTTTCCTTGTCATGGGACCCTTTTACATTAATGGATAATTTAATAAATTATATATAAAAATACCAAAAAGACAAAAATAAAACATAGAATATGAGGCAAAATAAAACATCAAATTCCAAAATATGGTAAAATTTAGTTAATTTTTATTTTATTAATATATTATTAAGAGAAAGTATTTTAATGAAAAAAAGCATTTTTTTGACTTTTGTGGCTTTAGGTTTTTTAGTTTCTTGCGGGGATACTAAAATAGAATTTAGCCCTATTAATTCAAAACCAGGTTTTCAGGATGAGGTTAATCCCAAAAAAAATCCTTATCGTCTTGAACTTGTTGATGAAAATTATTCTTATTCAGACTTTAAAGCAAAGTATCAGCAAATTTTTAAGCAAATTAAAAGCAAAAATGTTGATGAATTTCCTTTTGCTTGCGATAATGGTGCAAAAAATTGTCTAAAAGATCAAGAAATTAATTATCTTGTTATAAAACAATTAGTAAAAGATAAAATTCTCAATTTTAGCTCTGTTAGTGATTTGCCTTTGCCTGAAAATATCCCTAATATAACAGTTAGTTTTATTTCAATGATGTCAAAATTTTTTGATGAAGATAAAAAACTTACTTTACATCTCGAATTTGGCCACTTTCATTCAAGTCAACCACACATAATTCAAGATCAACATTTTACGCTTAACTTCAAAAAATAAATATTAAATTGTCCGTAATTTTAAAAGGAGAACAATGCAATCTAATAAAAAAATTCACGAATTTTTGCAAAAATTAGATATTAAACCAAATTCAATAGATATTTATATTCAATCATTAACACATAAAAGTTACAACTTTACAAATCCCTCAACACCGCATTATGAAATGTTAGAATTTTTAGGAGATTCGGCAATTCATTATGCTGTAACTCGGGCAATCTATGATAATTTTTATAAAAATGAAGGTAATTCAACTCAACTTCGTGCGGTGCTTACTTCGACAAATTATCTAGCTAAAGTCTGCCAAAATTTAGGTCTAATTGACCTTGTATTTTTAGGTAAAGGTGCATCAGAAATTCGTGAAAATAACAAGTTAAAAGCCGATGTTTTTGAAGCATTTTCAGCAGCAATTTTACTTGATCAAGGTTTTGAAAAGCTTAATGAATTTTTGGCAAAATATTTGTATAATGGTGTAAATTTTGCATGCGAAAAAGAGTATAAGGATCCAAAGTCAATTTTTCAGGAAAAAATTCAGTCTTTTTCTTCGCTTAGCAAAATCAATTATTTACCAACTCGTCTTGCTGATGGAACTTTTCGCGTTGACCTAATTTGGGAAGAAAAAAAATACGGTATTGGCTACGGAAAATCCATTAAAGAAGCAGAATTTAATGCCGCAACTAACGCACTCAACATTTTTGCCGTTGACACAGATCAATAAAAACTTGAAGATACTCGTTACTAAAGAATGATTTTTTTTGCAAAAATAGGAGAAATATCTTGCTAATTTCGTTTGAAAGTATGCCTTCTAATTTTGCCGGATAGTTCAAAGTTTCCTTATTTTCAAGGAATTCTTCGCGGTCAACAATATCAAAACTTTTTTTATTATAAATTTTAATATCGATATCAAAATCAACAAATTTGATTGTATTTTCTTCAAAAATAAAATCTGAAGCTAAATTTATATAGTAATGATAACTAAAATGTTGGCCTGGTTTAAAAGTAATAATTGCATTATGCATTGTTTTTTTTGGAAAAACAAAAATAGTCGGTTCAGAAAAACGTCATGATTTTGTGCCATATTTTTTCACAATGCTACCATTTAAACTAACAACAACATGAGTAAGTGAATTTGAAATTACTCTTGCATTTGATCACTGACGATACAAAAAACCATTATATTTATAGGCTTGAATGTTTATTATTCTTTCTGGATAAAGTTCTTGAAACGAGTTTTTTTCTACCATTTTTTTAATCCTTTTTTTATTTTTAAATTATAATATTTTATACTAAATTTTTATTATAATTTACCATTAAAACAATGAATTTAACAACATTTAGAGCAAATATTAAAGAATTTTTCAGAGTCAACCATAAAATATTTCGATTTACAAGCTTTGAACTTGTAATTTCAGGATATTTAATGGCAATGTTTTTAGTTATTGCTTTTATATTTAAAACTAGTCTTCCACGTAGATTTAACATAGCATTTGAACTTCCATTTTACGTTTTGATAGGAATAATTTTAAGTTGGTTCAAAGGCGCGATTGTTGCTTTTACGTTTGATTTTGGGAAACTTTTGCTTACAAGTCGCGTTTTTTTCTGAACCCCAGAATATGGAATTATTCCAATTTTAGTTGCAATTTTCTCCTCGCTTGCCTTTAATTTTGCAAATAAAAATAAAAAAGTGTTAATTTTCTTATTAATTTTAACTTATTTAATAACTTTTTCAGTATTTATTTTTTATTTTTTTATGAGCGAGTCTGAAATTCAAAGAGTCGCAAAAGATTGAAA
Source organism: Mesomycoplasma ovipneumoniae (assembly GCF_033343935.1). GTDB lineage: Bacteria > Bacillota_I > Bacilli_A > Mycoplasmatales > Metamycoplasmataceae > Mesomycoplasma > Mesomycoplasma ovipneumoniae_G. The sequence continues at coordinate 54,058 of NZ_JAWPGQ010000005.1, forward strand.
AAGACTTTTTAATAAAAAATTAGTGCTTTTATTAATAGGGATTTTTGGGGTTATTTTATTAGCATTTACAACATTTTTGGTAATTTTATACTGAAAAAAACCGACACAAAAATTTAAAAATGCAATAATAACGCTTTTTGTCCTTGGTATTTGCTTTCTCGTTTTTCGTTGATTATGACATCCGTTTGCATTTGTGCAATATTATAATCGTTTCTTGAACCGAAGTGGAAGAGATAGACTTATTGAAAATTATTTTTTCTTTTATTTAACACCAATAATTTTAAAATCAACAATTTCTTTTCCAATTTATTCACTTTTTTTGATAAACATAGTGCCATTAATTCAATTTTTAAACGATAAACATAATTTTCGCTGAAAATTTGGCTATTAAGATTTTTTTCTTGGGAAAAAGGGTTTTTCCAGTTTTTCAAAAATAATATTGTCAAATTTGTCTAATTTTGTAATTAATTCAAAACTTGTTGTTTTTATTCCTAAAAAATCAATAATTTTTTCAACAGTTTTAGGCATAACAGAGTTTAGACATGCTGAAATTGTGTAAATTCCATTTAAAACTAAAATTAAACTTGCACCTAATTTATCTAAGTTTTTTTCATTTCATAATTGTTTAATATCAAAATAACCGTTTAAATTTTTTGCTAGTTCAATTATTAGTTTAAAGCCTTTTTCAAGCTGAAAATTTGACAAATTTTCAGAAAATGAGTCAAAAGTTAGCAAAATTTTTTCATAAAAACTAATATCTGTTCAATCTAAATCTTCAATTTTAAATTTTAAACCGTTATTAAAATATTTCAAAACAAGCGCAATTGTTCGGCTAATTAAATTTCCATATGTGTTGACAAAAAATGAATTGTATAGACTTTCTAATAATTTTTTGTCAAAAATACTATCATTTTCAGTGCTTATTTGACTCACAAAATAAAACTTAATAACTTCAGGATCAAATTCATCAAGTAATTCAAGCGGATTAATTACATTTCCTTTTGATTTTGACATTTTTCCTTCAGGAGTTATGAGTCAGCCGTGAGTTAAAATTGTTGATGGCAGTCTGAAATTTAGTGATTTTAAAAAAATTGGCCAATAAATACAGTGAAAACGGGCTATTTCTTTTCCAACAACATGAACAATTTCTTCGGCCTGATTTCAAAAATTTTGACTCTGTGGTGAGTCAATATTAATTTGGTCGTCAAAAATCGATAAATAACTAAAAAGTGCATCAAGTCAAACATAGATAGTCTGATCTTGAAATTTTTCAAGATTTATTCCTCATTTTAAATTTTTTCGGCTAACGGATAAATCCTCTAAACCTTTTTGGAAAAAATTTTGTCTTAGCTCATTTGCGATTTTTTTGTCTGAAATAAAATTAGGATTAACGTCTAAATAATTTTCCAGCCATTTTTGGAATTTACTGATGGCAAAAAAATAGGAATTTTCTTCAACTAATTCCATTTTTGCACCGCTAACTGGGTGAAAAAATTCGTTGTTTTTTTCGATACATTGAACTTGAGATAAAAATTCTTCGTCACTTACAGAATAAAGTCCTTGATATTGACCTTGAAAAATGTCGTTATTTTCATGCATTTTGTAAAAAATTTTTTTAACAAAATTTTTGTGATTCTGACTAGTTGTTCTTAAAAAATAGTCATAATCAATGCCAAATTTTTGCCATAAAATTTTAAATTTTTCAACGTTTTGATCAACAAAAGTCTGAGGATCTAAATCTGACTGGGCTGCTAGACGACTTATTTTGTGACCGTGTTCGTCAGATCCTGTTAGCATTAGTGCCTCAAAACCTTGCATTTTTTTAAAATTTCTAAGTACTCATGCCAAAGTCGAACTATAAAGATGACCAATATGTAGATTTCCACTAGCATAGTAAATAGGAGTTGTGATGTAAAATTTTTTAGCCATTTTTAACCTTTCGGGCTACATAAAGTTTCTGGATTTCTTTGCGATAAACATGTTCATTTTTATTATTAGGGTGTAAATAGAGATTATGTAGGAATTGGGTTCCCCATTGAGCGTTAAAATCTGATTCAATCAGAACAAATTTGGGACTAGATCCCACTCTTGCCATTACAAATTGAACACGCTTTGGCTCAAATCGACCCTGACGCAAAAATTCTATCACATCAATAAATCTCTCGATTGGTAAAACCAGTGACAGCCTTCCTTTGTCTTGAATAATTTTGCCTGCCCCGCGAATTAATTGCGATAAATTAAGGCTAAATTCATAAATTGCATTTTTAAACTCAGGGCTAACATTGCGGATTTTTTTGGTTCCGACTTTAAAATAAGGAGGATTAGCAAAAATTAAGTCGTATTTTCGTGACTGTTTTTTATTATGTTCAACTCAAAACTGATTAAAATCAGCACAAATTAGATTAATTTGACTTTCTTTTTTATTGATTTCAACGTTTTTTTTAGCTAAATTAATGGCTTTTTCATTAATTTCGATTGCATCAATAATTAAGTCTTTTTTTCGATGAGCAACAAAAATTGCTAGTGCACCGTTATTTGTTCCTATTTCAAGTGCTAGTTTTACTTTTTTAGTTAAGGTGATGAAATTTCCTAGCAAAATAGTATCAACTGAATAATTAAAACTTGTCTTGTCTTGTCAAATTTTGAGGTCATCATTATAACCCAAATTATTCAATTCAAGATTATTTTTCATATTCAAAAGTTATTAATTTTGAATTTTTACGATAAAAACGACCAAATTTAGCTAGTTTTTTGCCATTTAGCACGGTTGCATCAGCGCTAAAATGATTTCGAATTTGAAGCATATACTCGCCAACGCCGTATAAGTCAACAGGGGCATTTTGTTCTTCTAATTCTCTAATTTTCATAGGGTTTAGTCCTGATGAGGCGATAATTTTTACGTGCTGACCGTTGTTTTTATCTAGCTCTTCGCGTAGTTTTTTGATTAATTTTGCATTAATTCCAAAATCGTCTTTTTTAGGATCTTCGAACATTTGATCGGCAATATTTGAAGAAGTATCAACTCTGACTCCCGCTAAATCTTGGCCAAATTCAGCCAAAACAGCTAAAGACTCTTCAATTACATTGTTGTTAAAATCTACCAAAGCTACAAGTGGTTGGTCTGGGAAAATTTTACGGTAAGCCTGCGAAGTTTTAATAAGATCGCCATCAAAATTTTGAATTAAAGAGTGAGGCATTGAACCAAAATTTTTAGTAGCACTTTTTCCTGACTGAGCTAAATTGCTAAATATTGAAATACCGCCTATTTTTGCTGCTTTTCCGTCAATTTGGTGCATCAAATAATGATCAGAACGATCGGCCATAAAGATTATTTCTTTTTCATTTGCTGCTTTTTTGCATAAATAAGCATTTGTTGCTATTGAAGTTGAGCGGCTTAAAATTCCGTCAATAATTCCTTCAACATGACCAAAAAGATGCAAAGGACCCTCTAATTCAAGCACTATTTCACGTTTTTTTACACGAGTTCCGTCTTTTAAATAACGAATTTTATATTTTTTATAGTCAGTATTATCTACTAAAAAATTTAAAACTTCATCCATTCCGCCAATCACGGCAAAATCTTTACGTTGGAAAAACTGTAAAATAACAATATTTTTCGGATTAAATTTTGCAAGTATTTTTTGACTATCAAGAAAATAGTCAGATATATATTTATTGATTTTTGACATAATAATTTAGTTGATAAAATAATAGTAAAACTACAATATTATTATACTATATTTCCGTCGATTTGGCCATAAAAAAAATTTTTTAAAAAAAAATAATACAAAAACACCTTTTTGTTATAAAATTTTGTTTGCGTACTAAATTTTATAATTTTTAAAGGTGTTTTATAAGCATTTACTAAAAGTTTAAATCAAAATCAATTTGCTTAGAAAATACTAAATTTGTTATCGAAGGCAAGATTTAATTTTGCTGCTTTTTTGCTTTCATAACTATGCTTTTTTTGACTTGCAATTATACCAATTTCAATTTCTTTATCTAATTTTGTGTTTGTATACACGCCATAAGAAAATTTTAAGTCTGGTTTGAAATTTTTTCTAATTGTGTTAAGAACATCGTTAATTTCGGTTTGTAAAATTGAATTATTAGCACTAATTGTAATTAACATTTCCTCGGAAGATGAGAGATCAAATTCGACAAAATGGTTTTTAAAGGCATTTTCAGTTGCAACTATTGCCCTATTTGAACCAGTTTCGCTTGCATATCCGACAAAAACAAAGTTATTATTGGATAAAATTGACTCGATTATTGAACTGTTAACATGAATTAATGCATTTTGTTGACAAATAGCTTTTGTTAGAATTGAAATTTTCTTTTGAATAGTTAGGACTATTAATTGAAGAACATTTTCAACCATAAGACTCGGAAAAGTTAAACTTATTTCCTCTGGTGAAATTAAAATCAATGAATCAACAATTTTTTTCAAATTTTGAAGCACGTCAAAACTTGTTTCGCGTCTAAATTTTGACTCATTTTCAGAAGGATTTGTTGCTAAAACTATTATAATTATATTCATTTTTTGAGCAATTTCAGCTACTTCTAAAATCGCTCCTGATCCAGTTGATCCGCCTAATCCTACAATCAAAAAGAGAATTTTGACCCCAGCAAGAATTGATTGAATTTCTAAACTTTTATCTTTTACTGCTTGGTTTGCTTTTTTTCAGTCATATCCAAAATTTGATTGACTAAGAATTAGTGAATTTTGATCGCCAAAATTGAAATTAGAATATTCATCGCGTGAATTTATAAAAAATTTTGGAAAGCTAGCTTGATCTAAATTGATGTTTTGAACAATTTTAGATCCAAAATCACCTAATCCCATTAGCATAATTTTACTACATCTTTCCATAGTATTTTTACCTATTTTTCAATTTTTCTTTTTTATGAATTTTTAATTAAAACTCGTAATTTAGCTGATTTTGCTCTTGGATTTAGCAAAACTTCTTCTGGCGATGGTCGAAAAACTTTCGTTGAGAATTCTGGATCGCCTTTTTTAAAAAAATCTTGCTTAGATTTACTAACTAAATTTAAAAATGCATCTTTGACAATTCGATCCTCTAGCGAATGGAAGCTAATAATTAAAACTTTTGAACCGTGCTTTAAGAATTTGGGTAACTTTTTTAACAACATTTGCAAAGATTCAAGTTCGTTATTTACTTCAATTCGCACAGCCTGGAAAACATTTTTTACAAAGTTTTTTTTAGATAACGCCAGTGCTGGAATAACTTTTTTGACAATCTTAGTAAGATCAAAAGTGGTTTTCAAAGGTCTATTTTCAATGATTGCTTTTGCAATTTGCCGTGCAAATTTTACTTGTCCGTATTTGAATAAAATCTGAACTAGTTTTTCTTCAGAATATTGATTTAAAACTCAAGAAGCATCAAGAGATTGACTTGTGTCCATTCTCATATCTAAATTGCCATCTTTAGAGTAAGAAAAGCCACGCTCAGGATTATCAATTTGAGGTGAAGAAACACCTAAATCAACAATAAACCCGTCTATATAATCAATTCCTAATTTTTCTAAGTGATAATCAAAATTTGCAAAATCTGAACAAATAAAATTAACATTTTGACTAATTGCAGTTAATTTAGATTTAGTTTCGTCTATGGCTTGGATATCTTTATCAAAAACAATCAATTTTCCCGTTGTTAATTTTTCAAGAATCGCCTTGGAATGTCCGCCACGCCCTAAAGTTAAATCAACATAAAATCCTTCGGGATTAATTTCAAGAGCTAAGATAACTTCTTCTAACAAAACTGGAATGTGCATTTTATAATTCTACTCCCGATTTTAGCAATTCTTTTTCTAAATCAGCGGTGACATTGCTGTCAGAAAATTTTGCAAAAAATTGATCGTATCTTTCTTCAGGCCAAATTTCAATTTTGTTATTAACCCCTAATAAATAGATTCTTTTTTTGACAGCGGCCAAGTCAAGTAAATTTTTGGGAATTAAAAACCTACCTTGCTTATCGACAGAAACTTTGACGGTATTTCCAAAAAAATATCTAGCAAAATCACGAAGTCGTGGATCTAATGAGTTTGCTTTTCCAATTTTTTGGGCAATAATATCAAATTCGGCTTGGCTTCTGATTTCAAGAATTTTGTCCAAATTAGCTGAAATATAGAAGTCACCATCAAGTTCATCACGAAAAGCAGGAGGTAGCACAATTCTATTTTTTTCATCTAATATTCTGAAAACAGTTCCAAACATTTTTTATCTCCACTGTCAACCACAATTATACACTAAATCCCATTTCAAACAAAAAAAAAATTAATTTTTTTATTTATAATTTTTTGTTTGAAAAAAAATGACTGATTTTAGGTGGTGTTTTTTAAATTTTTTGCATTTTATTAGTGGAGTGAAGTGGGAGTGATTTTTATTAAAATCAACAAAAAATTTAAAAAATATACAACTTTTATGATCAAAAGCTTATTTTTTTGGACTAAAAAGGGTATTTTTATGGAAATATTAAAAATTATTTCAGTTATTAAAATTAATTCCTAAAATAAACCAACATTTTGAAAAAAATTTTAAAATAATGATTTATTTTTAAAATTTTAAATTAAATTATATATTTGTCAAAAAATGCAATTTTATTGACTCAAAACAAGCAAAATTTAGCTTAACTGTTTTGCTTATTATATATTATATAATTAGTGTGTTTTTGATGTCTGAATTTTGTATTGTAAAATTTTTAAATTTATTAATATAAGTTCTTATAAGAATAAAAATGCCGAATCAATAAAAACATGCGTTTTTTTACCTTATTTAATTAAAAAGAAAAAAATAATTAATATTAGTTATAAATTGGTAAAATTTAATGAAGAAATTGAAAAAGGTGCTAATATTAAATTAACTTTTTAGATTTAAATTAAATTGTAAAATAAATAGGTTAAATAGTTACTCAGGAGAATTTAATGAATCAAAATCATGACCAAGAAAAAAATAATCAAAAAATAAACGACCAAAATCAGTCTAATTTTTATAATTCAAAAAATTATGGGGCTAACAAATCTCATAATTCGCATTTTGCTTCCCGTGATCGCAAATATCAACATTATAGTAATTTTCAAAAACCAAATCACAGTCAAGATTTAAAAACTAACACCACTAATCCATTTCAAGGTGATGACACTCAAACATTTGTAGACCAAAAAGACATTGAAATTCAGGCCCAAAATAGCCCACAATATGAACAGCAATCAGAAAAATACGTTACTTATCAGCCTAATTATCTAGAATCACAGCAAAATTCACAAACAACTCAAGAGCAAACAAAAGAGTCAAAAAATTTCCTTGAAAAAGTCACAAAACCAAAAAAATCTAACCAAATTAATTTTTCATGACTTTTGCATGATGATGAAAATCAGTTTTTTTACTTTCTGTCTGACTCAAGGGCTGTTGCTGAAATTAGCGATTTAAATAAAAAAATGCAATATCGCGAAAAGCACTCAGCTTGAACTTCAAGTTTTTACCAACTTAATTCAGATATTTTTCAAAAGCACGAAAAAAGAACCAAAACTAAAATAAATCCTGTCGAAAAACTTTGAAATAATATCTCTTTTACTGCAAAGTCAATTTATTATTCAATTTCAACCTTGCTAGTTTCGATGTTGATGCTTATTTTTTGATTATTTTTTGCCGGAATTAATAATTTTCAATTCTGACAGTATTTAGCATTTGTTGGCTCATTTGTTCTATTTTTAGTAATTATTCAAACTTTAGTTTATTTTAATAATTTAAAAAACCGCAACAAACCAAGGAAATTACTTTTTTATTATATTGCCGATTCAAGTTTTTTACTATTAAATTATATTGTAAGATTAATATTTTTACTTAGCCCGCTTTTTAGTCATAAACTGATAGTTTTAAATGTTAATTCTGAAATAATTAGTCAAAATTTAGCCCAATTAAATCCTTATAGTCAAATTTTATATTATATTTTTTGGTTTCCAGCACTAAGTTATTTTTTTGGCCTTGGATTTTTTATTGTTATTAAGTGATCTGAATTTGTTAAAAACTTTTGATTTACCTTTGCTATTTTTAAAATTTTATCTTATCAAAAATTAGCAAATGAATATAAAATAAGACATGATGATGAAAAGCTTGCTAAAAAATTAAAAGATAGATGGATTGAACTGTACAAAATTGGACGTCCATTAGGTAATTTTTTACATCCATCCTTTATTTTTGCTTACAAGCAAATTAAATTAGACCCAAATCTTCCAATTGAAGAACAAGAAAAACTAGTAAATGATGTCCTCCAAATAGTAACTGAAGATGTGGCCAAGTATCGCTAGTCCGAAAAAAAAAAAAAAAAAAAATAAAAAAAAATTATCAAATCAAAAAAAATATGTTATAATTAAAAAGCTGCAACGGATCGGGGGGTTTGCAGAGCGGCCAAATGCGGGTGGCTGTAACCCACTTTCTTCGGATTCGGGGGTTCGAATCCCTCACCCCCCACCATTTTGCCCCATAGCCAAGCGGTAAGGCAACGGTTTTTGGTACCGTCATTCGTTAGTTCGAATCTAACTGGGGCAGCCAGATGTTAATTCACCAATTTTTTTTAATTATTTATTTTATGAAACGACCTGAAAAGATAACGCCAAGTAGCGAAGATTTTGCAAAATGATATGTTGACGTTATAACTCAGGCGAATTTAATGAGTTACGGTCCAATCAAAGGAACGCTTTACTTCAAACCTTTTGGATATGCAATTTGGACTAATATAACCAAAATAGTTGATGCATTTTTTGCTTCCCAAGGTGTAAAAAATGTTTATTTTCCGCTTCTTATACCTGAAAATTTTATAGAAAAAGAAAAACAACATATTAAAGGTTTTGCACCTGAATTATTAACAATAACTCATGTAGGCCAAAAAAAACTAGCCGAAAATATTTATATAAGACCAACTAGTGAGCTCCTTTTTGCTGATTATTTTAAAAATGAAATTGCTGCAAATAACATTTTACCGTTAAAATTAAATCAGTGAACTCAAGTTTTGAGATGAGAAAAAACTACTAATCCATTTTTACGAAATACTGAATTTCTTTGGCAAGAAGGACACACAATTCATTCAGATAAATTAGAGGCTCAAAATTTTACTAAAAAAATAGCTAAATATTATAAATTCTTTTTAGAAAATTATCTTGCTATACCAACAATATTTGGTAAAAAAACTAATCGTGAAAAGTTTGCCGGCGCTGTTACAACTTACACTATTGAGTCAATGATGCAAAATTTCCGTGCGCTTCAATCAGCCACATCGCATTTTTTAGGCCAAAATTTTGCTAAAAATTTTGGAATTCAGTTTAAAAACAATAAAAACGAATTTGAAACACCATATCAAACATCTTGAGGGATTTCAACCCGTCTAATTGGCGCTCTTGTAATGGTTCACAGTGATGATAATGGTTTAGTTTTACCGCCAAAAATTGCCCCATATAAGGTTGATATTCTTGAATTTTTTGCAAAAAAACATCCAGAAGTAAAAGACTTTTCAAAAAAAGTAGCTAGAATTCTTAAACAAAGAAAAATTAGCTATCAAATAGATGAATCAGACGAGCAAATTGGCTTTAAAATAAATAAGTCCGAAGTTTCTGGCTCACCAATTCGAATTGAAATTGGGCCAAATGATGTAAAGAAAAATCAAATTTGCCTTGTTCGCCGTGATAACCGCCAAAAAATTTATTTTAGCCTTGATGAATTAAAGGACAAATGCCCTAAAATTCTTGATGAAATTCAAAAAAACTTGTTTGAAAAAGCTAAAACGCGCATAATTGAAAATACAGTTTTTGTAAATTCATATCAAGAACTTCAAACCGAAATACAAAAAGGGAAATTTGTTATTGTTCCTTTTAGTGAAAGCTCAGCAAAAGAGCAGCAAATTCAAGACGAAACTACCGCAACAGCTCGTTGTATTTTGCCAAAAAATTCAATATTTAATATACCACAAAGCGCTAATTCAATATTTAGCGGTAAAAAAACTACTAAATTTGTCTTATTTGCAAAATCCTATTAATTTTTTCTATTTATATCTTGCAAAAAAACAATAATGTGGTATCATTTATATAAAAAAGGAGGTATTATGCCAATCTTTGATATTCACTCAACCGATGACATTAATCAAAAAATTTTAACAAGCAAAGCTGCAATTCTCGTATTTCACCAACCTGGATGCGGAGCCTGTGTTCTTTATGAACCTTCAATCGATCAAATGAACGATAAATACGGAGTAAATGGTCTAGTTATCATTAGAGTTAATGTGCGTGAAAATATTTTATTTGCACGTGATAACCAAATCCACGGAACTCCAACAACATTATTTTATAAAGATCACAAACTTGTACATCGTCTTGAAGGTTATGTTCCTGCTGATGTATTAGAATCACAATTAAAACACTTTGAGTTAATTTAATGTCTTAATTAAATCTTCATAATTTAAAGATAAAAAAAGCAATTTCATTCGAGAAATTGCTTTTTTATTATATTTTAGAAATTATATTAAAAAGGTTTATAAGGTAAACTTATTGTTGCAAAGGAGTTATTTTTAGATTGAATTAAAATTCTATTGAATTTATAACCTTCTTGTAATTCAGCTCGAAACTTATTTAACGAACTATTGAAAGTGGTATCTACAACTTTTCTATCTTTTGGCTCAGTGGTTTTAATAAATTCAGCTTTTAACTCGACATTTGCATTAGTGTTTATTCAATTTTTAAAAAGTTGGATTTGAGGATCAATTCAAAGCGCAGCATCTTGTTTAACTATCGCAATTTTTTTCTCAAACCAAATGCCACCTTTTAAATCATCAGGGAATTGATCTTGCGAAATTTCTTCAGAGCTACCATTTTTAACAACTTTAATTTTTTTGAGCGATCACTTATAGTCGTATTGTCATTTTCCGGCTGTGTTAAAGGTTGCGGTTGAATTGTTTATGTTTGCATTAACTTCAGGGGTCATTAGTTTAGTAATAGCTGGATCATCACTTTTGCCTTCAAAATGTGCCACTACTTCTGTTGCACCTTTGAATTTGTCATTTTTAATAGTAAAAACATGATTACCATTTACGTCAAAGCTTAGACTTGACCCTAATTTGTCAGCGATTTTTGCGCTCATCTGTTGCGGTGTGTTTTCTTTTTGCTCCAAAGGTTTATAAGGTAAACTAATTGTTGCAAAGGAGTTATTTTTAGATTGAATTAGAATTCTATTAAATTTATAACCGTCTTGTAAGTCAGCTCGAAATTTATTTAACGAACTATTGAAAGTGGTATCTACAATTTTTCTCGTTTTTGTGCTGTCATTTTTAATAAATTCAGCTTTTAACTCGACATTTGCATTAGTGTTTATTCAATTTTTAAAAAGTTGGATTTGAGGATCAATTCAAAGCGCAGCATCTTGTTTAACTATCGCAATTTTTTTCTCAAATCAAACGTCACCTTTTAAGTCATCAGGGAATTGATCTTGCGAAATTTCTTCAGATCCAACTTTAATTTTTTTGAGTGATCACTTATAGTCGTATAGGAATTTTCCGGCTGTGTTAAAAATTGCAGTTGAATTATTTATACTTGCATTAACTTCGGCAGTCATTGGCAGAGTAATAGCTGGATCATCGCTTTTACCTTCAAAATGTGCCACTACTTCTGTTGCACCTTTGAATTTGTCATTTTTAATAGTAAAAACATGATTACCATTTACGTCAAAGCTTAGACTTGACCCTAATTTGTCAGCGATTTTTTCGCTCATCTGTTGGAGTTTTTGACCTTCTTTTTCCCCCTCGTTTGTTTGGCTAACGCCACAACTTGTTGCTACTAAAAAAACAATAGGGGTCGAAAGGATAAATAAATTTCTTAATTTTGTTAGCTTGCGCGCCATTTACACCTCTTATTTTGTTTAATATTTTAATAGTACAAATTATACCATTTTTCTTAATATTTTCTAGGAATTCGTAAAAAATACTAAAAAATATTAAAAAATTATAAATTTTTAATTTTCTAAAAAAAATACCTTAGTTTGACAGTTAGATGGTAAAAATTCACTTTTTAGTGAATGTAAATACGTGAAAATACCGCTAAATCCGTGTTTTTTGACATAAAATCTTAATTTTTATAATTTTAAAATTAACCTTTTGTAAAAAAAAAAAAAAAAATGTTTGGTCTATAAATAAGTAGAAAAATCTCAGACAATTAGTTTTTTACCTATGATTTTGATTACACCGCTTTTGTTAATTTTTTCTAGCATATTCATTTTAAAAATTTGGACAAATAATTTACCTCATATAATAACTTGGAGTTTTATATGATAAGCAACTTTGAGGCCTTTCATAGTTATACCAATGAATAAATGAACTTATTTTTTGATGAGCAATATCCACATTTTCAAAATTTTGGCCCTCAATATTAATCAATTCTCGTTGAAAAACTGCATAAAAATATTCAATAGGCCGGTTTGCAAGGGCATTGCCTTTTGGTGACATTGATTGTTGGATATTGTTTTGTTTTAAAAAATTAGCAAATTTGTAGTTCGCATATTCCACGCCATGATCTGAATGGAAAAATTTTGGTTTAATATTGTACTTTTTAATTGTTTGTTTTACTAAGTTTATAGTTTCTTCTGAAAATCTTGTTTTAGAAATGGAAAAATTGAGCAAGTAATTGGATTTTGTTTCAATAATTGAGTGTAGGTAAAATCATTCGTTGTTAATTTTGATAAATTTAATATCAGCAAACCATTTTTCACCAAAATTTTCTGAGCTAAATTCCCCTTTGATATGATCTTCAGTCCAAATTCGCGTAAACTTTTTCTCTTTTGGCGCTGGTTTTCCTTGCTTTTTATAAGCTAGTGATTTTAATCCTAAAAATTCGTAGTGTTTTTGAAACACGTACGTGCTTACATAATTTCCTTGATTTATGTAAATATTATATAGAACGTCGCGGCCTTTAACTTTTCGATTTAAATTGAAATTTTCACGAATTCACTCAAGTAATTTTTCATCATAAATCATTTTCTTCGGTGGTTTTTTCACCCTTATTTTCTCATAAATCGAAGTGCGATTAATGTTAAAAACACTACAAATTCTAGTGCAATTTTCGATTTTACCTTTATCTTTTTCCTGTTCTTGTTTTCTTTTTTTAAGCTCCTCGAGAACAATTGCGGGGTCAATCCCGTATCTTCTAAGAACATTCTCCATTATTTCTTGATAAACTTCACGATCGTTTTCAGAAAGATCGTTAATTGTATACTTCTTTTTTGGTTTACGCGGTGATTTGATTTTCCCGCGAACACTTATCAAACTTTTCATATCATTATTATAAAACTTTTTTTGCCAATTTCTTATCAAATTATTAGCATATATATGCAACATTCATTCTTTATCCGCTTTTTTGCTTTTCGATTTGCTTTTGTAAATTTCTCTAAATTCTTCAGCAAAATGCAAAATTGCGTTTTTTAAGCCTTTAGATTCGGCAATTTTGATGTATTTAAATTTGTCTTCAATTGTGAATTTGTATTGTTTCATTTTGACACACCTTTTTTCGAATAAGTCTGAAATTGGTGTACTAATTTAAAATGTTTGGTCTAAGAAAAAAATTATGTTATAATAATTCTCGCTTAAGAATAATTAATAAATTTGGATTTTAGAATTAAGGGGGAATTAGTTATGTTTTTTGGCTAAAAAATCAGAAAATGCGGATTATCCATTATATTTTTAAATATGATGGAATGCCTTAAATTTAACTGTTTAGAAATCTATAAATTTAGGGTTTTTGGTTATTGTTCTTTCAAAACTTCATATGTTTTTTTATGCTCGCTGCAAATAAAAACGAGTTTTCTATTTGCATTGAGTTTAAATAGTAGTTGTATTTTTTTATGGTTTTTGTTATTTTATCTATAAATTGATTTTTGCCAGTGTTTTAAAATAAGTAATTACTTTTTTTAAAAAAACCAAAATCAAAAGGAAAATGATTTTGGTTTTAAAGAAGAAAAATTAGTCTGTGAAAGTTTAGTTTTACTTAATTATTAAGGATTCATGATCCATGTCAGGGTGTTTTTTGATATTTAAATAATCAAGCACTGTTGGGGCAATATTTGCCAATCTTCCATTTTTTAATTTCAAACTTTTATCACTTGAAATTAACATAACAGGAAATACGGTATGTTTTGTTGAGGGTTTATTATTTTCATCCTCAGTAAGTTCGGCATTACCATGGTCGGCTGTAATGAAAAAATGAAAATTATTTTCTTTTGCTCAGCTGTGAATCCGACCAATTTGCGAATCTAAAATTTCAACCGCTTTTATTGTTGCTTTTAGGTTTCCTGTATGTCCGACCATATCTGGATTTGCAAAATTAACGATAATAAGGTCATAATTTTGTCCAACTTGAATTAATTTATCAGTAATTTCGACAGCCGACATTTGCGGATAATCAGCATAAGACTCAACTTTTAATGAATCAACAAGAATTCGGTCAGAATTTTTTAATTCAAGTTCTACGCCACCATCAACAAAGAAAGTTACATGGGCATATTTTTGCGTTTCAGCGAGTCGAAGTTGTTTTAATCCTGCCTCATCAGCTACTTTTCCAAGTGGATTTTTGACTTTCATTTCCTCAAAAGCAATATCACAATTTATCCCTTCATATTTCATCATTGACACAAAAGTGTCGATTTTTACAGGATATTTTGCCTTAAAATCATATAAATCTGTTTGCAAAATTAAATGTGAAAGTTGCCTTGCTCGATCAGGGCGAAAATTGAAAAAAATAACACCATGATTGTCATTAAGAAAATCATTTTTATTAACTTGCAAATTTATTGCCGGTTGTAAAAATTCGTCACTAATTCCTTTTTCGTATTGAGAATCAACATAATCAATTGGATTTGTGAAGGTATTTTCGGCTTTTCCACGAATAGAATTATATCCTAATTCAACACGGTCAAACATTTTATCACGATCCATTGAATAAAAACGACCAGAGATTGAAGCAATTTTGTAATTTTCAAAATTTTTCAATTTCTTGATTAATAAATTAAGATTTGGCTTAATTGATTCAGGCGCAACATCTCGACCGTCACCAAAAAGGTGCAAATTAAGTTTTTTAACACCAAATTCGGCGGCAAAATCAATTAGTGCAAAAAGGTGATCTTGATGTGAGTGAACGCCCCCAGGAGAAAAAAGTCCCATAATTTGCACAGGTGTATCAGTTTTGATACTATGCTCAAAAACCTTAATAAATTTTTCATTTTTGAAAAACTCACCGGTTTTTAAAGCATTATTTATAATTGAAATTCCTGTATAGACAATAAATCCAGCCCCGATATTTAAATGGCCAACTTCCGAATTTCCCATTTGTCCATCAGGGAGTCCAACTTCTTGACCTGAAGCGGCGATCAAACTATTTGGATAATTGTCAAAAAGGTGATCAAAAACCGGTGTTTTTGCAAGTGCAAAACCGTTCCCTTGAGTTTCAGGACGCAATCCAAGGCCGTCAATAATAATTAAAATAACTTTCTTTTTCATTATTTCCTACTTTTTAGCGTTTTTTACTGATCGCATAACCGCTCTAATTTGTGCCTCAGATGGTTTTCGACCCATTTGCATATACATTGCGCGAATCATGCCTTCAGTTATTGGTGGATTTTCGCGAATTTGTTTTTCAAACATTTTTTTTGAGACTATTAAGGCAATCACACCGCCAATAATAAATAAAATAATTCCAACACCAATAGTTATGCCAATTCAGCCACCAAGACCAACTCCGCCAGCTGTACCGACATTTGAGATAATTTGTTCTGAATTTTCTTGAAATAATTTAGCTATTTTTTCCATTTTTTTCCTTTAGTTTCGTATAGACTTTATCAGTAATGCTAAAATGTAATTTTACATTTTCTTCAAGGAAAATTGTCCCGTGTTTCTGAATTTGCCCAAGGCAAAAATTAACAATTTTTTCAATTTGATTTGAACCAGCCGGAAAAATTGCTTTTCATTTTTCTTGCCGTTTGTTGAATTTTTGACTTAAGACATGTTTTGCAATTATCGAAGCAGCTCCAACTTGCTTAATTTTTGTGTCGGCTTTTTTCTCTAAAATTAAGGGATATTTTTCAAAATTTCATGGCTCAATGTTGAAAAATTTACTTATTTTAGCAAAATATTGACTAAATTTTTGCGCCGAGACAAAACCATCAATGAAAATTTTATCAATTGGAACATCTTTAAAAATTAAAACTAGTTCTCTGAGTACTTTAAAATACAAAAAAGCTTTGATTTCATGCGAGTTTAGTCCTTTTTGGATTAGATCATTATAGTCCTTCATCTCTAAAGAGATAAATTTATAAGTAATTTTTTGGTCCAAAATTTCAAAAAGTTCACTAATCTTTTTTTCATTTAAAAGTTTTGAATCAACAATTTTTTCAATAAGTTGCACTTCAATTTCTGACTGGCGAAAAACAGCGCAGCAAACAGTTAAATTTGTAAAATACTCGCCAACACCAACCTCATCACAGCCAATTACTAAATCATCAACCTGATATAATTCCGGTTTAAACAAGATCATCTTCCTTCAAATTGATAATTTCTTTTTTGAGTTTTTCGGTTACTTTATTTCTATTGAGTTTTCATTCAACAAAATTAATTATAATAATTGGATATTTTTTTTGCTGAATGAATTTGATTGCATCAAAATATTCAATATACTCTTTAGGTTTGCGATATTCAAGTGAATCTAAATAAATTCCAAGTAAAAATTTGCCTTGATCAAAAATAGCAACATCAATTTGCTCGGTTCCGACAACATAGTTGGTTTTTAGCTCCAAATTTGGGAAAAGTCCTAAAAATTCTTCGGCAAATTCTTGCTGAAAATCGGCAAAAAAGCTTGATTTTGCAACATTTTTTAACTCTGAAAGTGAAAGTTGTACTTTATTTTTACGTGAATAATTTATTTGTGACTGAACATCAAGATCCAAGAAATTAATTCATGATTTAAAAATTTCCAAGTCATCAGAGTTAGAAGTATTTTGAATTTCATCAGCATTTATTGACTTGCAAATTATCATTTTTTGACGGGCACGAGAAGTAGCAACATTTAGGGCGTTTTTTCCACCTTTTCGTGCTATATAAGTTGAACCAAATTTTGCACTTTGATCGTAGGCAACTGAGACAATTACTAAATCAGCCTCATCCCCTTGAATATTTTCAAGACTATTTACAATAATTTTATCAGTATAAATTAATTTTTCAATTTCTGGATAGGATTCAAAAATTATTTTTTCAATTGCATTTTGCTGATTTTTATTAAAAGCCAAAATTATCATTGTCGAAAATTTGTTGATATTTTTTTGGGCAATATCAACAACTGCTTTTGCCTCAACAATATTTTGCTGACCGTCTCACTGACCATTAACATTATGAACTTCAATTACATCATTGCCTTCAAAATTATGATTATTGGCAATTTTAAGCTCTGAATCATAAAAATGACGGGAGTTAAATGACATTAAGGAAGCATGATGTGAACGGTAATTTTTGTCTAACATAATGTTAAAAACACCTTTGGAATGGGCATATTCGAGAATTGATTCAATATTTGCAAAGGCATCATCTTCTGATTCATCATTCATTTTTGAAGCAAACCAACGAATTGGTTGCATTTGTTGATGATCACCAACAAGAACTTTAATTTTTCCGTAAAATAAAAGTGGGAGTGCTTCTTCTAAAAACATTTGTGAAGCTTCATCAATAATAATGTAATCAAAATAACGTTTTTCAAACATTACAAGTTCAATGTCAGGAGTTGTAATAATAACTGGGAACAAAATCTTAATAATTTCGGCATGTTTTAGTAAAAACTTGTAAGGAGACATTTTCTTTTTTTGTTTAACACTAAGTCTGAAGCGAGTATAGAGCTGTTGAAATTCAGGGTCATTATTTAATTTTGCCAAGACTTCAAAGACTTTTTTTGCATGGTAAATAAATAAAGCCTTATCATCCAGAACTTCAACTTTTGGTTTTTTAACAAAATTGAGAAACTTTTCGAGATTTTCAAAATTAGAAATTTCTAATTTTGAAATTTTGTTATAAATGTTTTCCAAATTGTCATCATAATTAGCAAGGTTTTCAAGAATTAAGTCAACATCTTGGCGAAGTTCATTAGAAGCCATATGCATTGCTTTTTCATAAATTTTTAATTTACGTTTGAGTTTGGACTCAATAATGTGTAATTTTAGGCTAGTTCTTGAATGGGGTGATCTTTTTGGATTGATATTAATCGATTTATTTAGTTTAAAAAGAGTTTCAGCAATACTTAGTTTAAAAAAATTGTTAGCTTTTTCAATTGTTTTATAGGCATCAAGTGTATTTGTTAAAGTTTCAATTTTAGGGAAAATTTTCTCTAAAAGTTCTAAATATTGGCGATCATCATCGGAAAACACTTTAATTTCTTTAAGTTTTGATTCCATATTGAAATTTTCAATATTTTCAATATATTCTTCAATTGGCTTGTAAAAATCTTTATAATTTTCCAATTTTTCATTAATGACAAAAAGACAGAAAAATGACATCATTTTTAGTCTTTTTCTTAAAACAACAAGGGCAATTTTTTTCTGCGAGCTAACAAGTGCGGTTCGATTTAGGGCAATAACATTTGAAATAATGTTTGCTATTGTCTGAGATTTTCCAGTTCCAGGAGGCCCTCAAATAATTGTGTTTTGTAAAATTGCCGAAATATGGGCGCAATCTTGGGTAAAATTAGTAGGCTGAATTTTAAAAAATCCTGTAAATTTCGGTGAAAAAATTGATTTTTCAACATTGTTTCTGTATGTGGTTTTGTTAATATCAACTTCAATTAAGTTGTGAATTTCACCAGTTTTAATCATTTTTTCCATGATTTGACGCTGATGTGATCCGCCAATGTTGAAAAATCCTAGAACAACTCCGGGGTGAAAATTTATTGTATCTTCTGGAGTTGAAACATCTTTTGCGATTTTTCCTTCAATGCTAGGAATTTCAAACTTATCATTATAGAATTTTTTAACATTTTCAATTACTTCTTCAATTGAAAATTCTGAAAAATCAAAGTCAAAATTAAAATCAATGTCAAGTTTCTTTAAAAATGCAAGCAGTTTATTATTTAATTTTATATGTCCATCAGCATTAAGTCTTGGCACTGAATTTACAATTGTAACTTCACATTCTTTAACAAATAAAGGCCCAAAAAAACTTCGGTCTTCAATTGACAAAGAAATATAGCAAAATCCAATGTGCAAAGGTCAAACATTTCGATCTCTAAGAATATCATAAGCTTTTTTGATCAAACGTTTTCATTTTGCCAGACTTGTTTGTTTTTTATATGATATTTTGTTTAATATGTCTTTTTTTGCTGACTGAAAATCAGAATTAAGCGCTCTTTGGGCAAGCGGGTTTAGTTTGTAGTCTGAATTTTTTAAGTATTCAATTAATTCATCTTTGTCATTAATTGATTCTATTTTTTCAATAAAATCATCAAATTCACTTGTTGTTAATGACACAGAAGAAATTGGTGAAGAGATTAATTTTCTAAGATCGCTAGTTTTTAAAGCAGAAAATAAATCTATATAATTTTCGTTGTCGATTCTTGTAAAAAGTGCTGAATCTGCACGTTCAATTGTGATTAAATTTGCTAGTAAACGCTCGTAGCTTAAATTTTGATTTGTACCAGTTGAATTTTGGGTTTCACGGGTATGGGTTCCAAATTTTTGCATTTTTTTATGTAATTTCCTTAGGATTTTTTAAACTGTTTTTAAACTTATTCAAAATTATTTATAGCTTTTCAAATAGCCTTAGATTTATTACCAACTATTAAATTAATTTCGTTTAAACCAACAACAACACCTGAAATCCCTTTTAATTTTCCAATTTCTTCAACATTGATGCCTTCAGTTGATTTTAATTTAATTTTTAATCTAGAAACTGTAAAATCACATGAGTCAATATTTTTAGTCCCGCCTAAAAATTTAACTAGATCATCAACTTTGAAACCGATTTTGTCATCAAAGGTGATTTCAGACTTTGTTTTATTATGTTTTTCTTTAATACGTTTAGCAAACAAACCAAAGCTAAAAATTTGCAAAAGAAAATAAATGATTTTGGAAATTAGCTTCATAATATCTTTTTAAATTATACTCATTTTCTAAAAAATTCATTATAATTATGCTAAAATTTTTTTGCTATGAAAAAAAGATTAGTAAGTGGAATAACTGCAACTGGAAACTTGACGATTGGTAATTTTCTCGGTTCGATAAAACCGAGTCTTTCGTTTCAAGATCAATATGAAAATTTTATTTTTGTCGCCGATCTTCATGCCCTTACTTTGCCAATTGAGCCAGAAAAATTAACCCAAAACCGGGCTAGTATTTTTGCATTTTATCTTGCATGTGGTTTTGATCCTGAAAAAACAGTGTTATTTTTTCAATCTGATGTTAGTGCTCACAGTGAACTTTTTTGACTTTTACAATCCCAAACAACAATTGGCGAGCTCTCAAGAATGACGCAATTTAAAGATAAATCTCGCCAAAAACAGGAAAATAATACCGAAAAAGTTCCAACAGGTTTGCTAACTTATCCAATTTTAATGGCTGCAGATATTCTTTTATATAATCCTGATTTTGTAACCGTTGGCGCTGATCAATTACAGCATTTAGAACTTACACGAAAAATTGCTCATCGTTTTAACAAAATTTATAAGACAGATTTTGTCATTCCTAAGGCAATAATTTCCCAAAATGCGCAAAAAATAATGTCACTTACTGATCCAACCAAAAAAATGTCTAAATCAACAAGCCAAAAAAACTCGGCTATTTTTTTAAGTGATTCACCTCAAGAAGCCTATAATAAAATTCAAAGAGCAAAAACTGATTCTGAAAATAAAATTTATTTTAGCCAAGAAAAGCCGGGGATCAATAATCTTTTGAATATTTATATGGGCTTTACTGATAAAACTCAAGAAGAAACACTTAATTTTTTTCAAGATCAATCCTATAAGTTTTTAAAAGAAACGGTTGGCACGATTGTTGCTAATTTTCTCGAAGATTTACAAAAAAAACACCAAAAAATGTTACAATTTGTTGATAATTTTGCAAAAAATGGGGCGAAAAAAGCAAATCAAATAGCAAATTCAAATTTAAAAACAATAAAACAAAAAATGGGGCTTTAACTCATGGAATTAAAAATTGATTACGAACTCAATCATTCTACCTCTCATCTTTTAGCACTTGCAATAAAAACACTTTTTCCAAATGTAAAATTAGGAATTGGTCCTGTTTATGATGATGGTTTTTATTATGATTTTGATCTAGAAACTCCACTTTCTGAATCAGATTTTGGAAAAATTGAAAAATTAATGAAAAAATTAGTTTCAAAAAATTTAAGAATTGTTCAAACAGAAGGTAAAAATCTTGATTTTCAAAGTCAAATTTACAAACAAGAGCTAAAATCTGATCTTGAAAACAAATCTGAAAAAGTGACCTATTTTTCAATTGTTGACCAGCAAAACAATATACTTTTTGAGGATCTTTGTGCTGGAAGACATCTTGAGAGTCTGAATCAAATAAAAAATTTTAAACTCCTAAAAATTGCAGGTGCCTATTGACGTGGAAATTCAAAAAATAAGCAACTCACAAGAATTTATGGTACAAGTTGAGATTCAAAGGAAAATCTTGAAAAATTTCTTCAAATTTTGCAAGAAAG
This sequence comes from Mesomycoplasma ovipneumoniae, assembly GCF_033343935.1. Taxonomy (GTDB): domain Bacteria; phylum Bacillota_I; class Bacilli_A; order Mycoplasmatales; family Metamycoplasmataceae; genus Mesomycoplasma; species Mesomycoplasma ovipneumoniae_G. Next base: position 75,801 of record NZ_JAWPGQ010000005.1, read on the forward strand.
ACAAGAAAGAGACCATCGCCGAATTGGTTCAAAGTTAAAACTTTTTAGTTTTAGCCATTATTTTGGACTAGGTTTTCCAGTTTGACTTGAAAATGGGATGAAAATTCATAACAAAATTAGGCAAAAAATACTAGAATTTGACCGAAATTACGGTTTTAGAGAAGTTTTAACCCCTCATTTTGGTCACCAAAGCCTTTATGAAATTTCAGGACACTTACAACATTATAAAGATGACATGTTTTCGCCAATTAAAGTTGAAGATGAAGCACTTATTCCGCGACCAATGACTTGTCCACACCATATAATTTTATTTTCTGAGCAACATTTTAGTTATCGGAATTTGCCTTTTAGAGTTTCAGAGCAATCTAGGTTGTATCGTTATGAAAAATCAGGTGCACTTTCAGGTTTAGAGCGAGTTCGAGCAATGGATTTAACTGAAGGGCATATTTTTGTCACAAAAAAGCAAATTTTTAGCGAAATTAGTCACCTTTTTAAGATGATTCAAGAAGTGCTTGATTTTTTTAAAATAAAAGTTTTTTATATTTCTTTTTCAAAAAGAGACCCACAAAACAAAGAAAAATTTTTTCAAGATGATTTAATGTGGAATCAAGCCGAGAATGATTTAAAGCAATTTCTTGATCAAAACAATGTAGAATATGTTGAAAAAATCGGTGAAGCTGCTTTTTATGGCCCAAAAATTGACTTTCAAATTAAGACAGCTCTAAATAAGGAAGTTACAATTTCGACATTACAGCTAGATTTTCTCTTGCCACAAAAATTTGGAATTAGTTTTACTAACGAATTTAATCAAAAGGAAACTCCAATATTGATTCACCGTGGTTTGATTGGGACTTATGAGCGATTTATTGCAATTTTATTAGAACAAACTAAAGGAAAATTGCCGTTTTGACTCTCACCAAAGCAAATTATCGTGATTCCCGTTGGTGAAAAACATTATGAATATAGTAAAAAAATCCACGAAATACTTTTTAATTTAGGATATAATTCTGAAATTGATTTAAGATCTGAACGAATTACACGTAAAATTCGTGAAGCAAATTTACAAAAAACTGCTTTTCAGATAATTATAGGTGATGAAGAAATAGCAAAAAACGAAATTACTTATCGCGAATTTGGTTCACAAGAATCTTTCAAAATTTCATTAGTTGACTTTATTGAATTGCTAAAAAACCGCGAAAAAAATGTATAAAAAAATAACAAAAATTCCGGATTTTGTTTTTGCATTAATTGTAATTTTTATTCCTATTAGCTTAATTTATATATTTTTTTCGCCTGATTTTTGACAAAAAGAGATAATTTCATATTGAATTTTAGCCATTATTGGGATTTTAAATTTTTTTGTCTGTTTTTTTGCCTCACTGGTTTTAACTAGGCTAAAAGTGGTCGATTTTTCTTTTATTTTTTATTATACTGTTATTTTATTTTCATTAACCTTTTTACTGCTTACCTATCCACTTAATTCAACAAGAGCTTTGGTAATTTTACGAGTTATTTTAGTTTTAATTTCAATTTTTTTAATTATTCCATCTTTGATTATCAAAAAGAAAATTGCCAACCGTTTATATAAAAACAAATTAAAATCAACCAATAAATAGCGATTATTTTGATATAATTAAGTTATAAAATTATCAAAAGGAATTAGTGACATATGGAAACTAAAAAATTGCAAAAATACGATGTAATTATTATTGGGGCTGGAATAATCGGCACAAATATTGCTTATGAATTAAGTAAATTTGACTTAAAAATTGCAATACTTGAGGCAAAAAAATACGTTGCATCAGAAACAACAACAGGAAATTCAGGAATAATTCACTGTGGTTTTGACCCAAAACCGCATAAATTAAAAGCAAAATTAAATGTTTTAGGACATAAATTGTGAATTGAAAACATATTTCCAAAAGTAAACTTTCCTCGTCAACAAGCAAAAAGCATTGTTCTTGCCTTTGATTCAGAAGAAGAAAAAATTATTTATGACCTTTATGAGCGCGGAATTATCAACGGACTTAGTCAGTCACATTTAAGAGTTTTATCAAAAAAAGAGCTAGAAACTCAATATCCTTTAGTCTCAAAACAAGCATCATTAGCCCTTGAGTGTGATAATTCTTGAGTTATCGATCCGGTCAAATCTAGCCTTGCTTTTTTAGAAATTGCCCTTAAAAATGGTGTTGATTCTTATACTAACGCAAAAGTTGTTTCAATTTCAAAAAATGACCAACAGTTATTTGAAATTGAAACAAATAATGAAGAAAATAAAATTTTTCAAACTAAAATTATTATAAACGCCGCCGGTCATTATGCTGATGAAATTGGAAAATTAGCCGGATTTTCCGAATTTAGTCAAAAACAACGAAGAGGCCAATATTTAATTCTTAGAAATCACCCTGATGTAAAAGATGTTTATTTTCTAGTGCCCCAAAAATATGGAAAAGGTGTAATTGTCGCCCCTCGTCCTGATGGTAATATTTTAGTTGGACCAACAGCTGAAGAAAATATCCATAAATCAAAGGTAAATTGCCTTGACTTTAATCTTGTTGAGCAAATTCAAAAAATTGGGCATAAAATTATTCCAACCTTAGATTATCAGGAAACAATTTTTGCACTCGCAGGCTCAAGACCGATCGAAATTCAGAATAGCGATTTTGTTATTCGACCTTCTTATAAAGATCCTAATTTTATTTTTGCCGCCGGAATGCAGTCGCCAGGTTTATCAGCAGCCCCTGCAATTGCTTTAGAAATTGTAAAATTAGTTGAAAATCAAATAAACTTAATAAAAAAGTAATTTTAGATCAATCTAGCGAATATTTATCACGAGTTTCCCAGTTTGATAGATAATCTTAAAAAAGTGTCCGGGTTTAAACTAGGCAAAAAAATTAACACTAAGGTGTTGGCTTTTTTGTTTGAGTTTAAGGAGAAAGCTAACACTCAAAGTGTTAGCTTTTTTAAATTTTCAAATGCAACAAAAAGGAGAATACTAATGTCAAGACACTTTAAAAAAGACGAATTTGATATGATTTATAAAATTTACAATGAATTTGGATTAAAACAAACAATAAATTATATAAATGATATTTCGCCAGATACAAATTTTATAACCAGAACACAACTACTTCGAAGAATCAAAAAAATTATTAGATATTATAATAATGGTATGCAAGATCAATTATTAGATAAAAAGGGTTCAAACAGAAAACCAGGGAGTGGCAGACCTAAAAAATCAATTAAACCTGATTGAAACGAATTTACAAAAGAAGAATTAATGGAAATAGCTAAGAGATATTACGAAATCAATAAAAATAAATCAAAATCAGCAAAACTTAGTGAATCCAAAACACTAAATATTCCCTACAGCAAATCTGCAAAAATTTTTAATGTATGCAGACAATCAGTGGCAAAATCTAAAACTAGAGTTATAAAAGTAAAGGAGTACAAAAATGACGCAATAATTAAAAAATCCTTTCTTGATAACGAAGGTAGATATGGTCGCTTAAGGTTGAGTGCTTATATTTCTATGAAATATAATATTTACATTCACCCTCGAACTCTTGGAAGACATTTAAAAAGATTGAATTTAGTATGCAAAATTAGACGATAAAGAAGAAAGAACGAAATTAAGAACACCAAATTCGCACTGCCGGATATTGTTAAACGCGACTACAAAGATAAATTAAATAGAAATATTTTTGCTACTGATGTTTCATATGCAAAAGCTACCAGAGATGTTAAGGATAGTCATGTATTTTTGTCTGTAATAATTGAGCATAAAACTAAAAAAATCAGAGATTTTAAATTATCTGTAAACAATGATCTTAATTTAGTTATGGATAATATAAAGACATTTAGGTCTATTGATAAAGATTTTGTTATTCATTCAGACCATGGATTTCAATACACTTCAAAAATCTATATTGACAAAATAAATAAAATGGGAGGAACTGTTTCGTTGTCTCGTGTAGGAAATTCATTAGATAATAGGGAGGCTGAATGCTGATTTTCAATTATAAAAAGTGAATGCTTAAACAAGTTAGACTAAGTAAAATAACTTTAGAAGATCTGAAAAAAATAATTGCAGATTATATATTTTGATACAACAACTATAGAATTCAATCAATTTTAAATTGAAAACACCACAACAATATGCTATGATGTTAAAATAATATTAAACTGTTATTTTTTGTCCTAGTTTAGTTTTGGACGCTTTTTTAACTTTTTTGGCAAAAGTTAATTACCTATTTTAAAACACTGACAAAAATCATAAAAAAATACAACTACTATTTAAACTCAATGCAAATAGAAAACTCGTTTTTATTTGCATTGAGCCTAAAAAAATATATGAAGTTTTGAAAGAACAATAACCAAAAGCCTTAAATTTGTAGAATTCTAAACGGTTAAATTTAAGGCATACCATCATATTTAAAAATATAATGGATAATTCACATTTTCTGATTTTTCTATGACAAAAACATAACTAATTCCCCCTTAATTCAATATCAAATTTATTAATATTCTTAGTGGGTCTTATTATAACATAATTTTTCCTTAGACCAAGCATTTTTTTTTTTTTTGCAAAATGTTGATTTTAAAATAATAAAAAAATAAGATTTTAAATCAAAAAACCCGGATTTACGGGTATTTTTGCATATTTATATTCATTGAAAAGTGAATTTTTGCCATCAAACTGTCAAAATCAGAAAAATCAAATAAACTTAATAAAAAGGTAATTTTAGAGCAACCACCTAATATTTATAATATTTTTCCAAATTAAAAAAGATGCAATAAATTACTGCATCTTTTTTAATTTTTTCAGAACGCTAGCAACATTTTTATCAATGTTTGGCGGGTAAATTATTTTCACTTTTCTTAGATCAATTCCTACAAAAGCATTTTCAGAAAATTTTTCAAGACTCTCTGGTATTTTAATAGTTAAAAGCGAACTTAGAGAGTTAAATGTAAAATCGGGAATTTCTTTTGTACCTTGGCTAATTTCAATTTCAGTGATTTTTGGATTATTTGCAAATGTATGTGGGTCTAATTTAACATTTCTAGCAGTAATAATTTTGCCTTTATAATTTTTAGGGATAAAAATAATTTTGCTCAAATCGTTGTTGTATAAAATTCCGCCATAGTCTCTAAAGTAGTAATTTCCCGGCTCGACAGTGATTTTTTCTAAATTTTTTGCATTCAGAGAAAATTTGTAGTCCTCGATTTCTTGGACTGTTTTTGGCAAAACAAATGAAGAAAAGTCGTATTTTTCAGGCATTATAATTAATTTTGTCAAGTTTTTATTATATAAAACGCCGTCTTTTGATGCAAAATAAGGGTTTTGGGGATCAACTTCAATACTTTTAACGTTAAAAGTTCCACTTTGATAATCAATTCGCGAAACATTTGGACCAATGTATAATTTGCTTGCTTTTTTTAGAAAATCATTAGAAATGCCGACTATTTTAGACTTATTTTTAATTTCAGTGGCAGGCTTAATGTCGCTAGTGTTAGCAGAAACAAGCGAAACACCTAAATTATACTCATAAGTTTGGCCATTTTCTGAATAAAATGAGTCAAGAATTTTAAAGGTTTTATGATCTTTTGCAAATTCAGCATCATTTCTTCTGAATTGTCCTCAAGTTGGGTCTGAGTGAAAAAATTCTTTGGTTTTTGTATCAAAAACTAAATTTCACTGGTGTGGACCAAATTTTGATCAACCAATGACAATTGAATTTTTAATACCAATTGAATCAAGCATTGCTTTATATAAATTAGAATAACCACCACAAACAGCGTATAATTCTTCTAAAACAGCCGAAGGCTCAACCGCGGGAATCCGACTTAGATTTCAAGCATATTTTACATTTTTAATTATTCAGTCAAAAATAATTTTTATTTTTTCTTGATCAGTTTTTGGCTTAGACTCATCGATTAATTTTTTAGTAAAATCAGCAACTTTTTTGCGATTTTTTTCATTATAGCCTTGATATTCAAAATTTCTTACATCTTTTGGGTCAATTAAATTCATAAAACTTTTGGCAGAGTTATTGGAATTTAAATTACCTTGATAATCTTGGTATTTTTCAATTCCTAAAGGATAAGAATTTTCGTCTTTTTCCTTTGGTTTTTCATCTTGAATTTTTGGCTCGATTGTTTGCGAAAAATCAGTTGAATTTTTATAATTAGTTTTAACTTCATCAAAAATTTTTGTTAGTTTTTCGATGTTATTTTTGAAAAAGGATTGATTTTGATTTTTTTGGTCACGAATTTTTTCATATTCAACCTCGTCAATTACTTGATTTAATTTATCCCTAAAAAATTCGTGTTTTAGCTCTTTTAATTCAGTGTTAATAAAATTCTTGACATCATTTTCTAATTGTAAATATTTTTGTGAAAAATTTGCAAAAACAGCCGCTTCTGGCTGTTTTTTAGTGATAATCTCGGTTTTATTATCATTTTTTGGGCTTAAAAGTTGCTTTTGTTGCTGTTGTTGGTTTTGGTTTTGGTTAAAATTTTTTAAAATTTGTTTTTTGACTGTTTTTGTTTTTATATTAGGTTTTGGAATTGAAACTAGATTTGACTTTTGATCAATTTTTTGTTCAAAATTGTTTTTTTGGCTAATTTGGGCTTCTGAATTATCTAGCAAATCACCGGTTTTTTCAGTTGTTAGAGTTTCTTTTTGAATAAAATTATTCTCTTGAGATTGAGTGTTTGCATTTTCATCTTTTTTATTTTGCAACTCAATTCGTGAAGTAGTAAGTCCACAAGAAGTTAAAAGCAAACTCCCTGAAGTTATTAACAGTAAAAACAACGATTTTCTAAGTTTTTTCATAATGCCCCTAAACCAAATATTGACTATACATTATAGCAAATTGCTTAAAAATTTCCAAGAAAGAAATCAAAAAAACTTAGTAAAAAAGGCAAATTAAATCGCAAAACCTAGTAAAACCGCGGCTAAACTAGGAGCAATAATTGGATTTCATGAATAGTCAAATCCGTAAATTTCTTTTCAATTATTAACATTCAAGAAATTATTATGTTTTTTTAAGACAAATGAAGTAAGGAAAAAGATAAATCTTGGACCAAAATCACGCGCAGGATTTATAGCATAACCAGTTGAAGATCCAAGTGATAGTCCAATTGAAAGCACGATTAGCGCAACAATTATTGGCCCCATTGTTTGAAATGATTTATCCAAAAAGGCAATTGTGGCAAGTAAGACAATAGTTCCAATAAATTCGTATAAAAAGTTGCTTACATAAGATTTTTTAAATGCCGGTCCGGTGTGGTGACATGAGGCAATAACTTCTGCTTTTGTTTCTTTAATATGACTTCAGTTGATTGTATTTAGAATTATCTGGCCAAAAATTGCCCCTAATATTTGCAAAGGAATAAGTGCTAAAAGTTCGGCATTTTTTGTGCTGATAGCAAAAAAAATTGAGACTGCCGGATTTAAATGGGCAACAGAAATATTACCGGCTATTCCGTTAGCAACCATAATTCCTAAAAGCACACCAAGAGCTCAACCAAGGGCAATAACAATCCATTTTCCTGATTGATTTGCAAACATTTTTGTTGCACTTACAGAATAATTAACGCCATTTCCAAGCAAAATTAGCGTTGCCGTTCCCAGAAATTCAGATAAATAAATGATATTTTCCATATAAAATTTCCTTTTATTTTATGTCTTTGACTCAATTTAGAGTTTTTTTAACAGCAAGATCTCAATTTGCAACTAGTTTTTGAACCTGATTTTGGTCAAGTTGTGGCTTAAATGTTTTGTCAATTTGTGAAATTTGTTTTAATTCGTCAATTGATTTTCAGAATTTTGCATGCAATCCTGCAAGAAAAGCCGCTCCCATTGCTGTTGTTTCGGTGTTTTTTGGCCTTGAGATCTCAAGCTCAGAAATTGATGACTGGAATTGCATTAAAAAGTCACTTTTAGAAACACCACCATCAACTTTCATTAGTGTAATTTCTTGACCTAAGTCAGATTTCATCGCTTTAATTAAATCATTTGATTGAAAAGCAATTGACTCAAGGGCTGCTTTAATAATATGTTCTTTTCTTGTTCCTCTTTCAAGACCAAAAATTGCACCCCGAGAATAAGAATCTCAATAAGGAGCTCCAAGTCCGGTAAAAGATGGAACTAAAATTGTCCGGTGGTCGTCTTTATCAGTTTTGGAAATAAAATAATCAGTATCAGCGGCATTTTCGATTATTCCAAGTCCGTCACGAAGCCACTGAATTGTTGCACCGGCAATAAAAACTGAACCTTCAAGGGCATACTCAACCGGACTATCGCCAATTTGTCAGGCAATTGTTGTTAAAAGGTTGTTTTTTGACTGTACAATTTTTTGACCTGTATTTGCTAAGGTAAAACATCCTGTTCCATAGGTATTTTTTACCATTCCAACTTCAGTGCAAAGTTGACCAAATAAGGCAGATTGTTGGTCACCAATAACTCCATAAATTGGCACTTTTCCTTTTGCGTTAATTGATCAAAAACTAGGTTCAACGATTCCATAATCGGCCGCAGAAGGTAAAACTTTTGGCAAAATTTCGACTGGTATTTCTAATAAATCAAGTATTTTTTGGTCTCATTTTTTCTCTTTGATGTCAAACATCATTGTTCTTGATGCATTTGAGACGTCGGTTGCATGAGTTTTTCCTTGAGTTAATTTTCAAATAAGTCAAGTGTCAATTGTTCCGGCCAAAAGATTACCTTGAGCCAAAACATCTTTGGCTTTTTGGACATTTTTTAAAATCCAACGTATTTTTGTTGCACTAAAATACGGATTAATTAAAAGTCCAGTTTTTTCTCTAATATAATCTTGGTGTCCTTGTGAAATTAGTTCATCACAAAAGTCACTTGTACGGCGATCTTGCCAAACGATCGCATTATAAACCGGCTCACCGGTTGTTTTGTCTCACAAAACCACAGTTTCACGTTGGTTTGTGACCCCAAGAGCGATAAAGTTATCTGACTTTAAATTCGCGCGCGTCTTAGCGCTTTGCATTGTGTAAAGTTGAGTATTCCAAATTTCATTTGCATCATGTTCAACTCAACCTGATTGTGGATAATATTGCTGAAATTCCTTTTGAGAAATGGAAATTACATCGCCATTTTTATCAAAAACCAAGCTTCGGCATGAAGTTGTTCCTGAATCAAGTGTCATTATATATTTTTGATTGATGGTGTCGTCCATTTTTTAGCCCCCTTTTTGTGCTTTTTTTAATTTAATTATACCATTTAGATAAGATTTTTTTATTTATAAAAATGTAAAATCTTATAATAAATTTTAATTTTGTTTAAGTTTTGAAAAAAATCAAAAATTAGATAACAAAATTACATTTTTTGCAAAAATTTTTGTCTTGACAGCGGTTTTAAATCCAAGGTGATTTTTTTAATTAACACATTAACTTTTATTTAAAAATAGTTAAATTTATATTGTTTAAACTAGATTTGGTGAATTCGTAGTAAAATATTTAATCAAAAAAATTTTTTTGAAAAAATCAAGGAAAATTAATGTTAAAAAAAATATGTTCACCACAAATTAGATTCAAACAATTTGACTCAGCGTGACTAACAAAAAAAGTAGGGGATTTATTTTTAATAAATCGAAGCGGCAATTTAACCAAAAAATATTTTCGTCCGTTTGTTTCGGCAAAATATATCTACCCAGTTTATTCTTCGCAAATAGAAAATCACGGAATTTTGGGATATTATAAAGATTTTTTGGCTGAAAATGTAATAACATGGACAGCTGATGGCGTAAATGCAGGAGTCGTTAATTTTCGAAAGGAAAAATTTTTTGCAACCTCTGGCTGCGGAATTTTAATCTCAAAAAAGTACCAACCAAATGAATTTTTTGCAATTGCAATCGGTAATAACACTCGCGATCATATTACCCCAGGACCAATTCCACATTTAATTAGTTCGGAAATGGCGCAAGTTGAATTAAAATTTACCCCTAATATCAACGAGCAGAAAAAAATTTCCCAACTTTTTGAAGCACTTGAAAACTTAGCTAATAAACTTGAAGAAAAAATAAGCGTCCTGAAAAATCTTAAAAATGATTTCAATAATAAAATGTTTGCTAATTTAAGTTCAGATTTTCCTTCAATTAGATTCAAAGGTTTCAAATCAGCCTGAATTACTGACCAAGTAAAAAATTTATTTGAGATTTCCCGAGGTCAAACGTTAACCAAACACCAAATAAAAACTAGACCCGTAGAGAGAGAGCGGATACATCTACCCGGTTTATTCATCACAAATAAAAAATCACGGAATATTTGGTTATTACAACGAATATTTGGCGCAAAAAAAGATAATCTTTTCAACTCACGGAAATCCTGGATCGGCTAAATTTATTCAAGAAAAATTTTTTGCTACCTCTAATTGTGGAATTTTGAGTTCAAAAAAATATCCTGAAAGTACTCTTTTTGCAATTCAGTTCGAAAAAAACTCCAAAAAATTCATTTCTCAAGGGACAATCCCACATTTAATTAGCTCAAATGTGCTGAAAATTGAGCTAAAATTCACCCCAGATGTTGCTGAACAACAAAAAATTTCACAACTTTTTGAGACTTTTGACTCACTAATTTTCGCTTATGAGCAAAAAGTTGAATATTTAAAAAATTTAAAAAATAGTTTTATTGCTAAAATGTTTATATAAAAAAATTTTTGGCTTTTTGTTAAAAAATGCTTAAGTTTAATTAAAAAATGAATTTTTTGAAAAAAATTTTGATTTTTCGTACTATTTTTTGTCAAATTTTTTAAATGATTATGCTATAATTTAGACTAGGTAAACAGAGGTGTCCGTTTTGGGCTGAGAAAAACTCTTAAAAGTTGATCTAGGTAATACTAGCGTAACGAGTTTGTCCTTTTTTCTTTAAAAGCAAATGCTAAAATCGTCATAAAACACCTTGTTTACTAAAACACAAAAGGAAAATTGTTTGTAATGACGAAAAAAAATAAATTTCACTCTAAAAAAAGAAATTTTTTAAAAAAATTGTCTTTTTTTTCTTCTTTTTTAACAGTACCATTAGTGATTTCTGCATGTATCAATACTTCAGATCAAAATCCAGAGCAACTAGCTCAAACATGAGATACAAAAGTTAACCTTGGTTTAAGTCAAAGTTGATTTCAACTTAAAACTAAAGAAGAACCTGATCGTGTTAATAAATTTCTTAGCAATTTAACAGAAGAATTTAAGAAACTAAAAGAGGCAAATCCACAAACTAAAGACTTGCCTGATGTAAGTTTTCATTTTGTTGGAAATGATGATGCAAAAGCAAAACTTTCGCTATTAAAATCATCAAATAACTCAGATAATGCGCTTGATTTTGCAATTGCAGATGCAACTACAACTATTGAGGATGACCAAGACAAACAACTTTATAATGGTCTCCAAACTTTAACATGAGCTTTTAAAAATAGCCCTGAATCGGCAGTTTTTTACACCGATGGAACAGAAAATGACCCATTATATAAAGGTGCAAAAGAATTAAATGAACTATTTAATAAAACCCCTTATAATGAATGGTCAAGCGACCCAAATGATGCGCAAAAATGAGACAAAATTGCCTATCGATTTTTATATGATGATTCAAACCCACGAAAAATAATTTCATATTACCGTGGTATGATTATGATTTATGGCGATGAAAAAACAAGAGCTGAAATTAAAAAAAGTTGACATGATAAAGACTGACCTAAATTTAGAAATTATGGAATAATTCACGGAAATCTAACTTCTGCTGGAAAATTTAAAATGCAGAATTTTATTCTAAAAAAACATTTTGGTCCAAGTTTTAGATCAGTTAGTTTAAATGAAGATCGACTAGGACATTCAGATAAATATACTCAAGGACGCGGCTATACAATTGGTCAAGATCCAAAGTTTAGAATCGCTTTTGATGATGAGGCTTCTTTTGCTTGAACTGAAAATAAAAAAGATTCAAAACAATATACTTCAAGCGAAACAGACTCTAAACCAGACTCTAAAGTTGAAATTTTTATGCTAACAAACCCTGCTTCATACGACATTGGTTCATACCGCCCAACTTTTAATAAACTTCAAGCTGATTTAATTTCTCAAGCATTTATTAACATGGCAAAAAACGGAAAAGATGAATATGGTCCAAACGTTGGGTACAATGGTTATAGAAAAATAAATCAACAGGACCCTGAATTCCGTAAGATTTATGACCAATCAAAAACAAACTAAAAACTGTCTAATTTTTGAAGATTTTTCATTTAGACATGATAAAAATGGAAAAAATTTAATAAATCCTCTTAATTTTAAGTTATGTAATACAGAACTTTTATTTGTAATTGGTCCAAGTGGTCAAGGTAAATCTTCGTTTTTTTTGTCAATTTTACAAAATATTTTTGTTTCAGGCAAACTAATTTGGCAAAAACAAAATTTATTAGATCAAAACAAAAAAAATAAAAAAAATTTTTTAAAAACAGTTGGATATCTTACCCAAACACCAACTTCAATAAATTTTCAAAGTGTTTATTTAAATTTAGCAAAAAATTTACCTAAGTATAAAAATATTTTTTACAGTTTATTTGCAATTCCAACCAAAAACCAACGAGAACAAATAATTAAAATTATGAGCCAACTTGGTCTGGAAGAAAAAATTTACTCTATTTTTCAGGACTTATCCGGAGGTCAGCAACAGCGAGTTGAAATTGCAAAGCTAATGCTACACCACCCAAAAATAATTCTCGCTGATGAGCCAACTTCAGCTCTTGATCCAAAAACAGCGGCAAAAATTATTGATTTAATTATTAATTTTGGAAAATTAAATAATTCAATCACAATTATTATTTCTCATAATATTAATTTAGTGAAAAAATATGATGGCAGAATTTTACTAATAAACAATGGAAATGCTAACTTTTATAATTCATTTTCAGATATTGACCAAGAACAAATAGATTCAATATTTGGTAAGGATGACAATGAAGATGACGATCATTAGCGCATTTAAAAACAAGCCTTACCAAAGATTTAAAAAAACAAAACTTTTTTTCACATTTGTTTTTTTAGTTTTGTTTATTGTATCTTTTTACTCAATTTTTTCCGAAATTAATTATAATGGTTGAACCCTTTTTAAAAAAAATTTAACTGATTTGTTTGCTTTTTCAAATAAACATCCTTATTATAGTGATTCAGTTTTTTCTTTAAGTATGAGATTTTTATGAATCACAATTAAATACACTTTTCTTGGCACTTTTATCGGTGCAACTCTTGCTTTTTTTTCTGCCCTTTTTAGCTCACAATTTATTAAAAATAAATATTTAAAAAGCATAATTTGATGAATTATTATAATTCTTAAATCCTTTCCAATTCCGTTTATAATTGATCCTTTACAACTTATTTTTGCTCCAAAATTAGCGGCAATTTTAATTGTAACTTGATTTTCTTGAATTTGGCTACATCGGTATTTTTATTCTTTTTTAAATTCGCTTGATTTAAGCGGGTATCAAAAAGCAATAATTAAAGGAAAAAATCGCTTTTTTGCGTTTAAAAATGAAATTTTACCTTTTGTAATTAATAAATTTATTGGACTATTTTTATTCAGTTTTGAAGCAAATATTCGCTGAACAACCATTATTTCAGCAACTGGAGTTATTGGTATTGGAATTTTAATTAATGATGGAGTTCAAAATCCTGCATTAGGTTGAAAAATTGTCGGAATTCCACTTGCAGTTTTATTAGTATTTGCTACCTTTTTGGAATTTTTAATAATTTTCTTTAATAAATTTATATTACACAAAAGATCTGTTAATGTAAACCAAAAAAATAAATATATTTTATGATTAAAAGTAAATTACAATTGAATTTTACGGATTTTTTTTGGATTTCTTATATTAACCTTATTCATTATTAGCATTTTGGATATTGAGTCATGAAAAGTTAATCAACATCAAATTAATCGTTTTTTTGGATCACTTTTTGTTATTGACTGAAGTGTTTTTCTGCAAGGAAAATTAGACAATCCAATTTACATGGTTTGAAATCTTTTAGCTCAAGTTATTGTCTGTCTTGCAATTATTGCTGTAGTTTCAATTTTATGACTACTGGCTGCAAATGAAAAATTAAACCATTGAATTAAATGATCATTCTTTAAATTCTTGCTTAATTTTTTTAGAATAATCCCGTCAATTGTTATTTTTTATCTTTTCCTTAGCTTTGCTGTTCAACCAATTTTATGACTGACATTTCTTGTTGGAATTAAAAACGGACTTGGAATGGCAAAAAAACTAAACGAAACTCTTAATTCAATCGACTGGCAAAAATACAAATTACTAAGACTTCGGCAATGAAGTAAATTTAAGACAATAACTCACTATATTTTCCCGTTAATTTATAAGGAATATTTTAAATATTTATCGGTTCAAATTTCAGATTCAATTCATGATTTGCTTCTTTATGGAATTTTTGGCGGATCTTTATTGGGGCAAAAACTTTCGAGTCTTTCGCAGACAGGTATTGCCGGTGATAGAACAGCATTTTTTACTTTTTCGTGAGTAACTTGGTTTTTAATTTTATCTATCGAAATTGTTATTATATCTATTCAAAACAATTATTTTAAAAAAATACTCGCGATTATGGTCAAATTGAAAAATATGATTTTTAATGTTGGGGCAAAAAAATATTTATTATAACCTTTATCGCTTAAATTTCTTTTATTAATATAAATACAAACATGAAAAATAAAAATTTTTTCATGTTTTTTTCTTTTCCCGTGTTTCGCAGTTTGATGAGATACTCTTAAAAAAGAAAAATTACAAAATATTTAAACTACCTTTTTTAGTTAAAACACTAACAAAAATCATAAAAAACAACTACTATTTAAACTCAATGCAAATAGAAAACTCATTTTATTTAAATTGAGC